>JBEKCO010000004.1:0-62308 GCA_050014835.1 Acidimicrobiales bacterium | reverse complement strand
AGAGCTTTGGCTCTCAGCGGTTCCTCTCATGAACAGATTGAAGCTCACGCCGCGACGAATCGCGAGCACCGTTCACAGCTTCTACCTGCTCAAACAGAGGAATTTCCGACCAGCCAACTAGGATGATCCGATGACAGCGGCCAAGGAGGGGATGCGCGCGCACGGCGAACCGCCGCCCCGCGTCGCCCTCACGATCGCCGGCACCGACTCGGGTGGCGGGGCGGGCATCGCCGCGGACCTGCGCACTTTCTACGCGCTCGGTGTCTTCGGGACCCTCGTCGTCACGGCGGTGACGGCCCAGAACACCCAGGCCGTGTGCGGCGTCGAGATCCTCTCCCCCACCTTCGTCGACGCCCAGCTCGACGCCGTGCTCGCCGACTTCACGATCGACGCCGCCAAGACCGGCATGCTGGCGACGACGGCGATCGTCGAGACGATCGCCCAGCGGGCGGGCTCCGGCGCTTTCGGCATCCTCGTCGTCGACCCGGTGATGGTCGCCTCCTCGGGCTCGCCCCTCATCGCCGGCGACGCCTCCGCCGCCTACCGCCGGCTCCTCCCCTACGCCACGGTCGTCACCCCGAACCTCGCCGAGGCCGAGGTGCTGGTCGGCCGCCGGGTCCGGGACGAGGAGGCGATGGCGGAGGCGGCGATGAAGCTGTGCCGCATGGGGGCGCGCGCGGCCCTCGTGAAAGGCGGTCACCGCAAGGCCGTCGACGCGGCCGACGTCCTCTGTCTCGACGGCGAGCTCACCTGGTTCCGCGCCCCGTGGGTGACGACCCGCAACGTCCACGGGACCGGTTGCACGCTCTCGGCGGCGCTGGCCGCCTTCCTCGCCCGCGGTCTCGGGGTGCGCGAGGCGACCGGCGCGGCGAAGCGCTTCGTCACCGCCTCGCTCGAGCGGTCCGCCGAGGGCGGGTTCGGGCACGGCGCCGGGCCGCTCCACCGGCTCGCGCCGGACGTGGACTAGGCGCCCGCCGGGGCGAGGCGCGCCGGCGCGCCGAGGGCGACGAGGACCTCGGGCGTGTCGACGGAGCCGTCGGCCCGCTGGAAGGTCTCGAGGAGCGCGATGAGCGAGCGCGCCGTGATCGCCGTGCCGTTGAGGGTGTGGAGGGCCCGGATCCCCTCGGGGCCGCGTACCCGGATGTTGAGGCGGCGGGCCTGGTAGTCGGTCGTGTTCGAGCACGAGGTGAGCTCGCGGTAGCGGGCCTGGCTCGGGATCCAGCCCTCGATGTCGTACTTCTTCACTGCCGACGGGCCGAGGTCCCCTGCCGCGATGTTCACGACGCGGTAGGCGAGCCCGAGGCCGCCGATGATCTCCTCCTCGACCGAAAGGATCGCCTCGTGCTCCGCGGCGGACTGCTCCGGGGTCGCGAAGACGAACATCTCGACCTTGTCGAACTGGTGGACGCGGAAGATCCCCCGGGTGTCCTTGCCCGCCGCACCGGCCTCGCGGCGGAAACACGTCGAGTAGCCGGCGTAGCGGCGCGGGAGCGCCGACGCCTCGAGGATCTCCCCGGCGTGCAGGCCGGCGAGGGCCACCTCCGAGGTGCCCGTGAGGTACAGACCGTCGGGCTCGACCCGGTACAGGTTCGCCTCGTCGGTCGGCAGGAACCCGGTCCCGAACATCGCGGACTCCCGGACGAGCACCGGCGGCAGCACCGGCGTGAAGCCGTGGGCGATCGCCCGCCCGAGCGCGTAGCGATACAGGGCGAGCTCGACGAGGGCGACGTCCCCGATCCGGTAGGCGAAGCGCGCCCCCGAGAGCTGGGCCGCCTTCTCGACGGCGAAGGCGCCGAGCGCGAGGTGGTCCTTGGGCTCGAACGAGAACTCCGGCGGCTCGCCGACGCGGCGCAGCTCGACGGCGTCCTCGTCGGTTGTGCCGTCGGGAGCGCTCGGGTCGGGCGGGTTCGGGATCTGGGCGAGGAGGGCGTCGCGCCGCGCCGTCGTCCCGGCGAAGGACTCCTCGGCGAGTCTCAGCTCGGCCTTGGCTGCGGCGAGCGCCTGGCGGACGGCGTCGTCGGGGCGGCCCTTCGGCTTCGTGGCGGCCCGCAGTTGCTCGACCCGGGCGGCCTCGAGGCGCCAGGCCTGGTCGAGGGCGAGGAACTCGTCGAAGATCGCGGCGGCGCCCTTCCGGGCGAGCGCGGTCCGGAATCGTTCGGGCTCCACGCGGGCCAGATGGACGTCGATCAGTGCCGGCCCCCCTTACGTCGCCGCCTTGCGGCCGGTCGGGACTTGCTCGGACGGGCGCTTCCCGCGGGCCCGGTGGCCCGCGGGGCCGGGCCGGTGGCTGTGGTGGCGGGCTGGGCGCCCGGGGGGCGCGACGGCGTGGGGCGAGTGGCGGGCGGGCGGCGGGCGGTGCCCGGGACGACGGCGGGTAGTGACCGGCCAGACGTCGGGAGCTCGAGCCCGAGGGCGCCGGCGGCGACGGCGGCCGGGCTGAGGAGCACGGCGCCGATGCCCCGCTTGCGGAGGCGCTCGGCGAGCTGGCGGTAGTGCGGCTCGCGTTCTTTCATCACGGCGACGAGCGGGGAGGCGATGAAGATCGACGAGTAGGCCCCGGTCGTGAGGCCGATGAAAAGCGCGAGGCCGAAGTACTCGAGCGTCGTCGCGCCGAGGATCTGCGCGCCGAGCACGAGCACCGACAGGATCGGCAGGATGGCGACGAGCGACGTGTTGATCGAGCGGGCGAGCGTCTGGTTCATCGAGAGGTTGATGAGGTCCGAGAACACGATCCGGTCGCGCTGGGCGAGGTTCTTCGCGTTGTCGCGCACGCGGTCGAACACGACGATGGTGTCGTAGAGCGAGTAGCCGAGGATCGTCAAGAAGGCGACGACCGTGTCCGGCGTCACGTCGAAGCCGACCAACGAGTACACGCCCACCGTCACGAGGATGTCGTGGAACATCGCGACGATCGCCGCGAACGCCATGCGCCATTCGAAAAAGATGGAGATGTACACGCTGACGAGGATGATGAACACGATGAGCGCTTCGAGCGCCTTGTCGGTGATCTGGTGTCCCCACGAGGGCCCGACGTGCTCGACGTTCACGGCCGTGACCGGTTGGTGGGCGAGCCGCGCGAGGGTCTGGCTCACCTGGGCGAGCAGTTTGTTCGACTGCGCCGCCGTCTGGGCCTTGGGCAGCTTCGCCTCGACCTCGAGGGTCGTCTTCGGCGGGGTGCCGAGCGTGGTGATCGTCGCGCCGCCGAGCCCGAGGGGCGCGAGGGCGGTGCGCGCCTGGGCGACGGAGACCGACGAGGTCTGCAGGGTCCAGGCGTTGCCGCCGGCGAACTCGATGTCGAGGTTGAGTCCCCTCGTCGCCAGCGAGATGGCGCCCGCCAAGATGATCGTCGAGGACAGCGCGAACCACCAGTGCTTGCGGCGGACGAAGTCGAAGCGGGTCTGGCCGAAGTAGAGGCGGCGGAGCGGCCCGAGCTGCCGGCTACGCCCTCGGGGTGTCCCCCGTGCCGGCACCTCGGCGGTCGGTTCTCTCACCGGTGGCTCGGGCGGCGCGACCGGCTCCCCGTCGGCCCCGGTCCGAAGAGCTCCGGCCGCCTCGGGTGGCTCTTCGGTCGGCGGGGCGAACGGCGGCGGGAAGGGGCGGGACGCGCCTTCCGGCTCGGGCGGCTGCGGCCCGGCCGAGCCCGGGAGGATGCGATCGGGGCTCACTGGGTCTGCTCGGCGGCGGCGAGGCCGCGGGCGATCCCGAGGTGGCGGGCGCTGGCGATGACGTGGTTGCGGCCGAGCAGGATGACGAGCGGCCGGGTGAAGAAGTACGCCGTGGCGACGTCGACGAGCGTCGACAGGCCGAGCATGAACGCGAATCCGCGTACCGCGCCGACCGAGAGCCACCACAGCACGAGCGCGCCGAGGAACGAGACCGCGTCGGCGGAAATGATCGTGCGGTAGGCGCTGCGAAAGCCCTTGTCGACCGACGCCCGGATGGAGCGCCCGGCCCGCACCTCATCTTTTAACCGTTCGAAGTACACGACGTAGGAGTCGACGGTGATGCCGACCGAGACGATGAGGCCGGTCACGCCGGACAGGTCGAGCGTGAGCCCGAACGAGGAGGCGCTGAGCAGCGAGATGAACCCGTAGAGGAAGGCCGCCGTGGTGACGAGACCGGAGACGACGACGATGCCGAGCGCCCGGTAGTAAAAGATCGTGTAGCACATGACGAGCAGCAGACCGAGCATGCCGGCGAGCAGTCCGGCGTCGAGCGAGGACTTGCCGAGGCTCGGCGAGACCGTCTGCGAGGTCTCGGCGGTGAGCTGGACCGGCAGTGAGCCGTACTTGAGGTCGAGGGCGAGTGCCCCGGCACTCGAGGAGTTGAAGTTCCCGGTGATCTGACCGCTGCCCGGGAAACTCGTCGCCTCGATGAGCGGCGCCGAGACGATGTCACCGTCGAGGTCGTTGGCGACGAGCTCGTGGTAGTAGGTGGCGGCGATCTTGTTGAAAGTCGTCGTGCCGCTGCCCGTCAGGTCGAAGACGACCTCCCACTGCCCGGTCGCGCTCAGTTGCGAGTAGGCGTTCGAGATGATCGTGCCGGTGGCGAGGGCGGGCCCGAGGACGTAACGGGGCGTACCCGGGACGCCCGAGTTGAAAATGACGTTGTCGTGCTTGTACTTCGCGTCGTTTGCGATCGAGGTCGACGGGTAGCTCGCGTAGACGGGGTCGATGGCGTAGCTGCCGGGGTCGTAGCCGCCGCCGCCCGACGAGACGTAGTACGCCGTCGTGTAGCGGTAGGGGGCCGGGCACGAGGGTGGGACCTTGTAGGCGCCGGCGGACTTCGCCTTCGTCCCGCTCTTCTTCGCCGTCGGCCCGCTGTAGGCCGGCGCGCCGCAGAGCACCGGACGGAAGTAGAGCTGGGCGGTCGTGCCGAGGATGTTGAGGACCCGCTGGGGGTCCTTCACGCCGGGCATCTGGACGATGATGTCGCCGCCCTGGGTCGTGATGTCAGACCCGGAGACGCCGAGGCCGTTCGAGCGGTCGACCATGATGTTCGCCGCGGTCTGCAACGTCGCGTCGGAAACCGTGTGGTTCGGCTTGAAGACGACGGAGAGCCCGCCCTCGAGGTCGAGCCCGAGGTGTGGCGACCAGCTTAAGCCGACGGCGAGGCCGAGCATCCCGAAGCACAGGAGGCTCGTCAGCCCGACGCTTGCGAGCAGACGACGACGACCCACCTAGTCGTGACCCCCCGTGTTCTCGGTCGGAGGCTCGTCGTGGTGGTTGGGGTCGTCGCTCGCCGGGAAGTTCCACTGCCCACCGGTCGGACCCCCCCACGACGGGGCCACGGGCGGGATGACGCGTTGGCCGATCGCCCGGCGGACGATCTCGATCGTCGTGCCGGGGGCGACCTCGATTTGCACCCGGTCGTCGGTCATCGATCGGACGCGGCCGACGATGCCCGCGGCGGTGATCACCTCGTCGCCGACCGAGATGGCGCTCTGCTGGGCCAGCAGGTCCTTCTGGCGGCGGCGCTGCGGGCGGATGAAGAAGAACGCCCCGGCCGCGAGGATGAGGAGGAGGAAGATGAAGATGCTCGAGCCGTTCGTCTTCTTCGTCGCGGCGAAGACGAGCGAGTGCAGCACGGGCAGGGCACGAACCATTTGCATCGGCATGGGACACCCGGCGTCTAGGAGAAAGGGCGCCTCGAACTGTAGTCGCGGACCTGGGGCCGGAAGCTACGGGCTCTTGGCCACGTGATCGCTCAGGCGTCGAACAGCGTCCGGTCCTCCTCGTCGCGCGCGTCCGCTGCCGCGGCATCCGTCGCGTCCGGCGGCGTCGGCAGCCCGAGGTGCGACCAGGCCGCCGGGGCCGGGACCCGCCCGCGCGGCGTGCGCACGACGAAACCCGCCTGCAAAAGGTACGGCTCGTAGACGTCCTCGATCGTCTCCGGCTCCTCGCCGACGCTCACGGCGAGCGTCGCCAGGCCGACCGGCCGGCCAGCGAAGCGCACGCAGAGCACCTCGAGGATCTGGCGGTCGAGACGATCGAGCCCCTGCTCGTCGACGCCGAACACGTCGCAGCCCATCCGGGCCGCCTCGAGGGTGATGACCCCTTTGCCGCGCACCTCCACGAAGTCGCGCACGCGGCGCAGAAGCCGGATCGCGAGCCGCGGCGTACCGCGGGCACGACGGGCGATCTCGGCGGCACCGTCGGGCGAGCACTCCACCGCGAGGAGCCTCCCGGTCCGGCGCACGATCTCCTCGAGCTCGCTCGGCGCGTAATGCTCGAGCCGGGTGACGAAGCCGAAGCGGTCGCGCAACGGCCCGGTGACGAGGCCGGTGCGGGTCGTCGCCCCGATGAGGGTGAATCGCGGCACGTCGAGGCGGACCGAGCGCGCCGTCGGCCCCTTGCCGATGACGATGTCGATCTGGAAGTCCTCCATCGCCGGATAGAGAATCTCCTCGACCGGCGGGGCGAGCCGGTGGATCTCGTCGATGAACAGCACGTCGCCGGTCTGCAGGCCGGTGAGGATCGCGGCGAGGTCGCCACCGCGCACGAGCGCCGCGCCGGAGGTGACGCGCAGCCCCGCTCCCATCTCGGCGGCGACGATGCCGGCGAGAGTCGTCTTGCCGAGTCCCGGCGGTCCGGCGAAAAGGAGGTGGTCGACCGGCTGACCCCGGCGCCGGGCCGCCTCGAGGACGATCGCGAGGTGTTCCTTCACGCGGACCTGTCCGACGAAATCGGCGAGCCGCCGGGGGCGCAGTCCGGCCTCGAGCGCCTCCTCCGGTTCGTCGGTGAAGCGGGCGACGGGCCGCGACGGCTCGTCGCGGTCGACGGCGATGTCGCGCCGCGGGCTCATCGGTGCGGCGCGAGGCTCAAGAGGGCGGCGCGCAGCAGCTCCTCGACGGTGCCCTCGCGTGGCAGGTGGCCGAGCGCGGCGCGCACCTCGTCTGGGGCGTAGCCGAGCGCGGCGAGGGCGTCGCGTACTTCGGAGCGGGGCGAACGGGTGCCGTCCGTCGCCGGCGCCGAGCCCGGCAGCGCTTCGAGGCTGCCGAGACGCCCGGCGAGCTCGACGATGAGGCGCTGGGCCGTCTTGCGACCGACCCCGGGCACGAGGACGAGCGCGTCGACGTCGCCGCTCGCGACGGCCTGGGCGAGGTGCTCTGGCGGGTGCACGCCGAGGATCGCCAACGCGAGCGCGGGGCCGATGCCGTGGGCGGCGATGAGGAGCTCGAACATGCGCCGCTCCGCCCGGTCCGCGAAACCGAAGAGCGTGATCGCGCCCTCACGCACGTGGGTGTAGATCGAAAGCCCGACATCCGAGCCGACCGGTCCGAGCCGGGCGGCCTGGCGGGCCGAGACGACGACCTCGTAGCCGACGCCGGACACGTCGACGACGATCGAGGTGAGAGATTCTGAGCCGGCGTCGATCTCGGCGAGCGTTCCGGAGAGCGAGCCGATCATCGCCGCGCCATCCGGTCCCCGAGGTCTGCGGCGGGTTCGACGCGTTCCTCGACCCGGCGCGCCGCGAGGTGACAGAGCGCGAGGGCGAGCGCGTCGGCGACGTCGGGGGGGTCGGGCACGCTCGACAACCGGAGAAGGCGCGCCACCATCCTCTGCACCTGGGCCTTGTCCGCTCCGCCGTAGCCCGCGACCGCCAGCTTCACCTCGTTCGAGGTGTACTCGACGACCCGGCAGCCGTGTTCGGCGGCGACGAGCAGAGCGACGCCGCTCGCCTGTCCGACGGCCATCGCCGTTTTCACGTTGGTCTGGAAAAAGACGCGTTCGACGGCGACGGTGTCGGGCGCGAGTTCGGTCAGAAGGGCGTCGAGCTCACGGTGGAGCGCGGCAAGCCGTTCCGGAACCGGTAGGGCCGGGTCGCTCGTAATGACGCCGGCGGCGGCGGCGCGCTCATCGCCGTGCTCGCTGACGACCCCTCCGAAGCCGCAGCGCGACAGTCCGGGGTCGATCCCGAGGACAAACATGCGTTCGATTCTATCGAGCGGCCCTCGGAGCGCGGGGGATGTGCGCCGGCTCAGGACTCCTCGATCGACTCGAGGATCTCGTCCGGGATGTCGAAGTTGGCGGCGACGAGCTGGACGTCGTCGTGGTCTTCGAGGAGCTCGAGGAGATGGAGGACCTTGCGTGCGCCCGACGCCTCCGGCACCTCGACCGTCGTCGTCGGCAGCCACTGCGACTCGGCCGAGTCGATCGGGATCGCGGCGGCTTCCAGCGC
The DNA here is from genome assembly GCA_050014835.1 of Acidimicrobiales bacterium. Lineage (GTDB taxonomy): Bacteria > Actinomycetota > Acidimicrobiia > Acidimicrobiales > Bog-793 > Bog-793. The sequence goes on along the minus strand of JBEKCO010000004.1, from coordinate 54,127 downwards.
GGCCTGGACGACGTGGAGGTCGGTCGGTTCGCACACGACGGTCCACTCGGTCCCGTCGTCGCGCAGATCCTGGGCGCCGGCATCGAGGGCCACGGCCATGATCGTGTCCTCGTCGGTCGCCCGGGGGATCGCGACGAGGCCCTTGCGCTCGAACTGCCAGGCGACCGCGCCGGGCTCCGCCATCGAGCCCCCGTTGCGGGAGAAGACGGCACGTATCTCCGCTCCGGTCCGGTTGCGGTTGTCCGTCAGGCACTCGACGATCACCGCGACGCCCGAGGGCGCGTAACCCTCGTAGGAGACCGACTCGTAGTGGACGCCTTCGAGCTCGCCGGTCCCCCGCTTGATCGCTCGGTCGATCGTGTCGGCCGGCACCGACGCATCGCGGGCCTTCTGGTACATCGTCCGCAGGTTGGCGTTCGCGGCGAGGTCACTCCCACCCTCGCGGGCGGCGACCTCGACCTGACGGATGAGCTTGGCGAACAGCTTGCCGCGCGCCTTGTCCTTGGCGCCCTTTTGGTGCTTCGTCGTCGCCCACTTCGAATGGCCTGACACCGGTCACTCCCTTCCCGGGACGAAGCGCGCGCCGCGCCCCCGGTGTCGGGGCGTCGTCGTCACAGTTCTCGAAGCGCGGCGATCCGCAGCGCCAGGTCGAGCTCGCCGGGTCGCGGGCGCGTGGTGGATCGACGGTCGAAGGGTGCGCACCACTGCCATGACGTGAGACGCGCGACGACCGGGGACACCGCCTCCGGGCGCACCGCCGACGCCGAGGCGAGGGCTTCGAGCGCGTCGGCGAGCGCGGGCGGGTAACGCGTCACGCTGGTCGCGGCGAGATCCGCGAGCGCCTCGCGGTCCCCGGCGACGCCGCGCTGGGCGAAGCGCGTGCCAAACGCGGAGTGCGCGGCGACCAGTCCGAAAGCGCGAGTCACGACCGCCGCGGCCGTCGTGTCGCCCCTTTTCACGTGGGCGAGCTCGTGGGCGAGGATCGCCTCGAGCTGCATGCGGTCGAGCATCGCGAGCGCCCCCGTCGTGATGACGAGCGTCGCCGACCGTGTGGAACGGCCGAGCGCGAGGGCGTTGGGCGCCGGATCGTCGACGACGACGACGTTGGGGGCCGGAAGCCCGAAGCCGAAACAGAGGCTCTCCGTGAGGTTGACGAGTCGCGCCTCCCGGGTCGGGTCGGCCGGCCGGCCGTTCAGGCCGGCGAGCAAACGCGCCGTCGAGGCGTAGTGCAGGTCGCCGAGGAGGAGCGCGACACCGCACGCGGCGAGAACGACCCCGAGCGCGATGCCGACGACGGAGAGCGCGCCCGAGGCGGCGAGCGCCGCGCCGGCGGCGACGAGGACGAGCGGCGTGGCGCCCGCGAGTCGGGCGAGGATCCCGATCCCCGCCCGCCCGAAGGCGGGGCGAGCCGGCTGAGGCGCGCTCGCGGCCACCCGCGTGGGCCGGCGCCGCGGGGCCGGTTCGGGAGCCGGGCGTGGGGTGCGGGTGCGGCTCGTCGAGTTCACCTTGGCGGGGGTCATCGCATCCCCACTGTACGGGCTCCCGGCGGGCCGATCAGTGGGTCGCGCCGCGCCGGGCGCTCCCCCGCGACGGCGTCGCGAGCAACGCCGCGTAGCGGGCCTCGTACGCCGTGGCGAGATCGCCGAACGAATGCCGGGCCGCGACGAGTCGTCCGGCCGCCACGAGCCGATCGCGCTCGACGGCGTCGCTGAGCAGGGATTCGAGTGCGCGGCGCAGGGCCGCCGCGTCACCCGGCGGGACGAGGGCCGCCGCTCCGGCGGCGGCGAGCCGGTAGCCGGGGATGTCCGAGGCGACGACCGCGGTACCCGCCGCCATCGCCTCGAGGAGCACGACGCCGAAGGACTCGCCGCCCAACGAGGGTGCGGCGAGGACCTGGGCGGCGGAGAGCTCGCGGTCGAGCTCCTGGTCGGAGACCGGCCCGAGCCACGAGATCCGCCGATCGTGGTCGTAACGGCGCCGGAGCGTCGCGGCCTCGGGGCCGGCGCCGATGATGCGCAGCCGGGAATCGCAGCCGAGCCCGCCGTACGCCTCGAGAAGGACCGCGAGGCCCTTGCGGGGTTCGAGGCGCCCGACGAAGAGCACCGTCGGCGCCTCCGGCGGGACGGGAGCCGCGCCGGCGAAGCGCTCGAGGTCGATCGCGTTGGCGAGGATCGCGCACTCGCACGGCCCGGCGGCGGCCCACAGCGTCGCCCGGGCCACCGCGGAGACGGCGACGCGGTCGTCGAGCCCGCGGACCACCCGGCGGAGCGCGTGTCCGTAGACGACGTACGTCCGACTCGCCCGGGCGCGGTGGAAGGTCCCGATGACCGGGGCGCCGCCCGCTGTCGCGGCGGCGAGAGCCGGTCCGGGGACGAGGGGTTCGTGGACGTGGACGACGTCGGCCGCGGCGTCCCGCAGCGCGAGTCGCGTGCGGAGCATCGCTGCGGGAGTCGGCGCGACCGGGGCGAGCGAGCCGTTGGCCCGGACGGCGAAGGACCGCCCAACTCCGACCACATCGAGGCCGCCGAGTTGGGCGGCCCCTTTCGGCCCGGGCGCCAAGACGACGACCCCGTGGCCCGCGGCGACGAGGGCGCGTCCAAGCCCGAGCACCTGGGCCTGGACACCGCCGGGGACGGCGAGGTCGTAAGGACTGACGAGCGCGATCCTCATCCGCCCCCCTCTGCGTCTCCCGCCGGCCAGGCCGGTTGGAAGACGTGCCACTGCTCGGGCCGGGAGGCGATCAGCTGCTCGAAGGCGGCGACCATGTCCCGGGTCAGCCGGGCGACGTCGGTCCGGAACTGGCCGGTCCGTGTCGTGTCGAGCTCCGGGGAGAAGTCGACCGTAAACCGCCCTCGGGGCTCGAGGTAGATGGCGGCGGGAAGCACCGGCGCGCCGGAGCGCAGAGCGAGCACCGCCGGGCCCGCGGGGACGCTCGTCGCGGCGCCGAAGAACTCCGTGCGCAGGCCGCTGCCGACCACGTCGCGATCGGCGACGAGGGCGAGCGCCTTGCCGGCCCTCAGGTGGTGGAGGAGTTGCGCGGTCGTCGCCGGCCCGGGGGGCAGCACGGTGAGCTCGGCCCGTTTGCGAGACTCGACGAACCAGTCGAACAGTTCGGGCGGTTCGAGCGCTTCGCCGACGGTCATGAGCGGGTAGCCCAGCGAGGCGGTCCACACCGCCCCCGCCTCCCAGCAGCCGACGTGGGGCAGCACGATGATCAGCCCGTGTCCCCGGGCGAGGGCGCCGATGAGCCGCTCCGGGTGACGCACGGCGACGCGCCGACCGAGGACGGCGGGATCCCTGGCGTCGAGACGCGACGCGTAGAACCAGTAGGCGGCGTAGCTGGCGTACGCCCGCCGGACGGTCCGGCGGAGCGTCGTCGGCGACGCGTCCGGCCCGAGAACCCGGCGGAGGTTCGACGCGACGACGGCCCGGCGGGCTGGTCCGGCCGTCCAGGCGACGAGGGCGACGCCTCCGACGCATGCCCGTCCGATCGGGCCCGGCATCGCCCGGAGGAACGCGGCGGCGCCGCGGTAACCGAGGTAGATGAGCCGGGTCCGCGCCCGGCTCATGGGTGGTGGCGCCCGACGCCCCGCGGGGCTGTCAGCGGTCGCGGTCGAGCCGGCGACCGAAGGCGCGCTCGCTGCGGTGCCGGCCGGCGCGTTCGCGCCGGTGAGTCGCGCGCTCGCCGCTCGCGCCGAACACGCCCCGCAGGCGGGTCGAAAGCGGCACGAGCTCTCGGCGAGCCCGCCGGGATTGATCGGCGCGCCGGGCCGAACGCCAGCTGCCGGCGCCCGCGGCTCGTGGCGCCCGGGGCGCGCGGTCGACCGGCACCGTCGCCGTCGCCTGGCCCCAGACGCGCACGAAGCGCCCGATGCAGGTGACGCCGGTGAGCGCGAGCAGCGCGAGCAGCAGCGGGACGAGCGCGGCGGGAGCGAAGAAGGCGATGAACAACGTGACGCCGAGGAAGATGAGGCGTTCGGCGCGTTCCATCATCCCGCCGTGGGCGGAGAACCCCAGCGACTCGGCCTTCGCACGCTGATAGGAGACGAGGTTGCTCACCGCGAGGATCGCGAGCGGGACGAGGGCGGCGTTGGCGTCGTGGGCGCGGATGAAGTACCAGGCCAAGCCGCCGAAGATCAGCGAATCCCCGACCCGGTCCGCAACCGAGTCGAGGAACGCCCCGCGGGGCGAGGCGGTGCCAGCGACCTTGGCGACATGGCCGTCGAGGGTATCCATCAGCCCGCCGACGATGATGAGCGCGACCGAGACGATGAACCAGTGACAGGCGATGAGGACCGCGGTCGCCGCGGCGAGGATGACTCCGATCGTCGTGACGGCGTCGGCTCCGACGCCCACGTCGACGAGGTGCTGGCCGATCGAACGGTGCCCCCAGGGGGCGGGCGCGACGGTGCCGTCCTCGGTCTTCTTGCCTCGCCGGCCGTCGATCAATTCCCCTCCTGCCCCGGCGCTCCCAACGCTACCAGCACGGTCCGGATCCGCCGATGGAGTTCAGTTCGGGACCGCGGTGCCTCAGCGGGGCCATGCCGCGGTGATCCGGCTCCAGCTGTCGGAGAGCGTCTCGGGCAGCACCCGGACCGCAGCGACCGCGGTCATGAAGCTCGTGTCTCCGACCCAGCGCGGGACGACGTGGAGGTGCAGGTGGTCGGGCAGTCCCGCCCCCGCGGCGCGTCCGAGGTTGGCGCCGAGGTTGAGGCCGTCGGGCTCATAGGCGCGCCGCAGCGCCGTCGTGGCGTCGAGCGTCGTCGCCCACAACTCGGCGCCTTCGGCGTCGTCGAGCTCATCGAGGTGGTGGAGGTGGCGTGCCGGCAGGACGAGGAGATGGCCGCTCGTGTACGGGTAGGCGTTCAAGATGGCCGCGGTGCGCGGCCCGCGGTAGACGACGTAGGGCTCGTCGGTCGCCTTCGCGGCGAGGAGCCGGCAGAACACGCAGTTCTCCGGAGTCGTCGGTTCGTGCGGCGCGTCGAGGTCCTCGGGCTCGCCGAAAGCGCCCGAGACCGACGTCACGTAGGCCGAGCGCCATCCGGCCCAGAGGTGGTCGAAGGTCACGGCGCGCCGTCTTCGGGCCGGCCGCGTCGGGCGACCTCGCCGGCGAGGCGGGCCAGGAACGCCTCGAAGCCGATCCCTCGCTCGACCGGGTCGGTGCCGCGGGCATTCACGCCGACCGAGCCGGCGGCCTCGTCCTCGTCGCCAACGACGAGGACGTAGGGGAGCTTCTCGAGCTTGGCGCGCCGCACCCGCGCCCCGAGCGGCTCGGTGGCCTCGTCGGTGTCGACCCGGAAGCCGGACTCGCGCAGCCGGGCGATGACCGACGCGGCGTAACCGGCGTTGGCGTCGCGCACCGGCAGGACGCGGGCCTGGACGGGCATGAGCCACGTCGGCAGCGCCCCGGCGTAGTGCTCGAGGAGAATGGCGAAGAATCGTTCCACCGACCCGAAAAGCGCCCGGTGGATCATCCGCGGGCGGTGCCGCTCGTTGTCGGCGCCGACGAACCCGAGGTCGAACAGGTTCGGCAGCTGGAAGTCGACCTGCAGCGTCGACAGCTGCCAGCGCCGGCCGATGGCGTCCCGAATGTGCACGTCGATCTTGGGCGCGTAGAACGCCCCCTCCCCCTCGGCTACGCGGTACGGGATGCCGGAAGACTCGAGGGCGCTGCGGAGGGCGTCGGTGGCCTGGTCCCACTCGGCGATCTCGCCGACGAATTTCTCCGGGCGGGTCGAGAGCTCGGCCTCGAACTCGGTGAGCCCGAAGGCTCGGAGCACCTCGAGGACGAATTCGAGCAACGAGCGGAGCTCCTCGGCGAGCTGGTCGGGCGCGCAGAAGATGTGCGCGTCGTCCTGGGTGATGCAGCGCACCCGGGTGAGTCCGTGGAGCACCCCGGAGCGCTCGAAGCGGTAGACGGTCCCGAATTCGAAGAACCGCAGCGGGAGCTCGCGGTACGACCGCGCCCGGTCCTTGTAGATGAGGATGTGCATCGGGCAGTTCATCGGCTTGGGGTAGTAGGTCGCGCCCTCCATCTCCATCGGCGGGTACATGCCCGCGGCGTACCAGCCGAGGTGCCCCGAGGTCTCGAAGAGCGTCGACTTTGCGATGTGGGGCGTCCAGACCTGCTCGTAGCCGTGGGCTCGGTGCATGGCGAGGGCGAAGTCCTCCATCAGCTGGCGAACGAGCGCGCCCTTCGGATGGAACACGGGCAGCCCACTCCCGATCTCCGGCGGGAAGTGGAACAGGTCGAGCTCGAGCCCGAGCTTGCGGTGGTCGCGCCGTTCGGCTTCGGCGAGACGGTGGAGGTGGTCGGCGAGTGCCGCCGCCGACTCCCAGGCGGTGCCGTAGATCCGCTGGAGCTGTTGGCGTTTCTCGTCCCCCCGCCAGTACGAGCCGGCGACGCGGGTCAGCTTGAAGTGGCCGAGCCGGCCCGTGCGCGGAACGTGCGGCCCGCGGCACAGGTCGATGAAGCTCGGGCTGTTGCGGTAGGTCGTCACGACGGCGGCGCCCGCGGCGGCCTCGGTCGTGAACTCCGGGTCGAGCCCGCCCCGGGGCGCGGCGACGCCTTCGATGATCTCGCGTTTGAACGGCTGGTCGGCGAAGAGCGCGAGCCCGTCCTCGATCGATCGGACCTCACGGACGAAGGGTTGGTCCTCCGCGACGATCGCGCGCATCGCGTCGTCGATCGCCGGCAGGTCCTCGTCGGAGAAACGCTTGTTCCCGGGCAGTTCGAAGTCGTAGTAGAAGCCGTCCTCGATCGCCGGCCCGATCGCGAAGCGCGCCCCCGGGTACAGCGCGAGGACGGCCTGCGCCATCACGTGCGCGGTCGAGTGCCGCAGGACGGTGCGGCCCTCGTCGACTCCCCCGGTCACGATGCGCACCGGGTCGCCGTCGTGCAGCTCCGTGCCGAGATCGACAAGGACCCCGCCGACCTCGGCGGCGACGGCGTCCGCGGCGAGCCGCTTGCCGACAGCCGCGGCGAGGTCCCCCGCCGTCGAGCCGGGCGGCAGCTCCCGAGTCGAACCATCGGGCAGGGCGACGGTGATCTTCGGCGGTTCGGCTCCCACGCGGTGACCCTCGATTCCAGGTGATGCAATGCCAGCCGCGGCGCTGTGCGACGTCGTTGCGCGTTCCGGCACAGCCTAATGGGTCGACCCGAGGTGACTTTGGAGGCTCACCACGCGACGCCGAGGAGCGCGGCGGCCTCTGAGACGCCGTGACCGGACCGCGCCGCGTCGTCGATCGCGACCAGCGCGCCCGGGGTGTCGAGGTCGTCGTCCAGCCGGGCGCGCACCTCGTCGAGCGCGGCCGAACCCACGCCGCCACGGCGCCAGGCGTCGAGGCGCGCGGTCGCCTCGTCGAGGAGCCCTTTCTCCCAGTCGAGCTCGGTGCGGTAGTGGTGGGACAGGAGCGCGAGCCGGAGCACGCCGGGTTCGTGATCGGCCAGGAGTTCGCCGACGAAGACGAGGTTCCCCAGGGATTTCGCCATCTTCTCCCCGCCCAGGCGGACCATGCCGACGTGCATCCAGTGGCGTACGAAGGTTTCCCCCGTCGCCGCTTCCGACTGGGCGGCCTCGCACTCGTGGTGCGGGAAGATGAGATCGGTGCCCCCGCCGTGGAGGTCGATCGTGAGACCGAGCTCGCGCATCGCGAGCGCCGAGCACTCGATGTGCCAACCCGGGCGTCCTGGTCCCCACAGCGAGTCCCAGGCCGGCTCGCCGGTGAGCGACGGCTGCCAGAGAACGAAATCGAGGGGATCCCGCTTGAGCGGATCATCGACGTTGCCGCCGCGTTCGGCGGCGATCGCGAGCATCGCCGCGCGGTCGAGACCGCTCAGACGGCCGAAGCGGGGGAACGACGACACGTCGAAGTACACGCCGCCACCGGCCTGGTAGGCGTGTCCCGACTCGAGCACCATCCCGATGAAGCCGAGGATGTCCGGTATCGCCGACGTCGCGCGTGGCTCGGAGTAACTCGGCAGGATCCCGAGCGCGCGCATCTCTGAGTCGAAACGGGCGGTTTCCTCGGCGGCGAGGTCGAGGTAGTGCACGCCGAGGCTGCGCGCCTTGGCCAGGATGTCGTCATCGACATCGGTCACGTTGCGCACGCAGCGCGTCTCGTGGCCGAGATCGCGCAACCGCCGTTGCAGCACGTCGTAGGTGAGGTAGGTCGCGGCGTGCCCGAGGTGCGCCGCGTCGTAAGGCGTGATCCCGCAGGTGTACATGGTGACGACGTGGCCCGGCTCGAACGGCACGATCTCGCGGCGTGCCGTCTCGTAGAGCTGCATCGTCACCGCGAAGCGCCCCCCTCTCGTGGCGGCAGGCCCGCGAGGCGAAGCGTCGTGTGCGTCCGGTAGCGGACGTTGACGTTGACCAGCACGGCGGTGAGCGACTCGACGGCGGCTGCGGCCGCGAGCGACCCGGCGCGCACTCCCCGGAGCCCCGGGACCGTCTCGACGAGGCGGACCGTCGCCAGACCGGCCTCGTCGTCGTCGGCGCAGACGAGGACGTCTGCCTCGATCGGGAGGTCGAGCTCGCCGAGGCGCCCCGCCGGGAGGTGCTGGAAGGCGGCCGTCACCCGGGCGCCGGGCACGGCGGCCTGGACCGTCGCGGCGATGGAGCCGCGCACCGGCACGAGCGCCTCGAACTCGGGACCGACCCGGGTGATGGCGTTCGCCATCGACACGACGACGCGACCGGTGAGCTGGGGCGCGAGCTGGACCGCCGTCGCCACGGTGGCGTCCCACACGGTGGCGAGCACGACGATGTCCGCTGTCGCCGCCTCCGCGTTCGGTGCGCCCGCGAGCTCGAGGGCGTGGCCCCGCCAGCGCGCGGTGATCTCCCGAGCCGCCTCCGCGGCTCGGGCCGCATCCCGCGAGCCGAGCACGACCGTCGAGCCCGCGGCTGCCAACCGCGCCCCGAGGGCGCGCCCCGCGGGTCCGGTCCCTCCGACGATGCCGACTTTCATGGCCCTACCCTTCCACATCGCTCCCGCCGGGTGCGCCTCCACCCGGAGCCCGCCGGTGCGCGACGAACGATGCGAAATGCGGCAGGCGTTGGGCGAGAACCGCGACGCCGACGAGGCACATGGCGCCGCCGGCGATCACCGAGTTCGCGACCCCGATCGCCGCGGCGACCGCCCCGGACTCGAGGTCGCCGAGGCGCGGTCCCCCCGTCACGACCGCGGTCTGGACGGCCTGGAGGCGCCCGCGCAGCTCGTCGGGGGCCTCGAGCTGGAGGATCGTCGAGCGGAAGACCGCCGAGATGACGTCGGCCGCGCCGGCGGCGACGAGGAGCACGAGGGCGAGGCCGAGGGCCGTCGCGAATCCGAAGGCGGTGATGGCGAGTCCCCAGGCCGCCACGGCGACCAGCACGGCGAGCCCCTGACGGCGGACCGTCGTTACCCAGCCGGCGGACGCCGCCCCGAGGAGCGCCCCCGCCCCCGGCGCGGCGTAGAGCAGCCCGACGGTCTCGGCGCCGCCGTGGAAGCGCAGGACGGCGAGCGCCGGGAAAAGGGCGCGGGGCATCCCGAAGACCATCGCGTTCAGGTCGACGAGATAGACGGCCTGGAGGACCTGGTGGCGCGCGAGGTACCGCAGACCCCCGAGGAAGGCGGCCGGGGTGAGGAGCTGGCGCCCGACGGTCGTCGCCGGGAACGAGAGGCGCAGGATGCTGACGAGCGAGGCGGCGAAGGTCGCGACGTCGACCCAGTAGGCGGCCGCCAGGCCGAACCGGCCGATGAGCACACCGGCGAGCGCCGGGCCGACGACGATGTTCAGGCTGAACATGAGCTGCCACAACGCCATCGCCTGGGTGAGTGAGTCGCGCTCGACGAGGTCGGCGACGAGGGCGGTCCGCGTCGGCCCGTCGACGCCGGAGATCCCGGCAGCGGCCGCGCTGGCGACGAACACCGCCCAGAGCGCCGGCCGGGCGGCATGGGCGTTCAGCGCGAGGCCGAGGCTCGTGGCGGCGAGCAGGAGCTGGGTGACAACGAGGAGCCGCCGGCGGTTGAAAGCGTCGGCGATCGCCCCGCCGCCGAAGGAGCCGACGAGCAACGGGCCGAGCTGGGCCAGGCTGACGAGCCCGACGTCGAGTGTCGAGTGGGTCATCCGGTAGACCTGGAACGGCACCGCGACGAGCGTGATCTCGCTGCCGAAGGTGCTGACGAGGTAGCCGGACCACAGCCGGCGGTACGGGGGATTCGTCCTCAGCGGCCCGGTGTCGATGAGCAGCCGCCGCCCGCGCACGCTGGCAGGCTACCGAGGCGACCGCGCGACGCTCCTCCGTCGGCCCCGCGGGCGGGTCAGCCCGCGGCGATCACCCGGAGCGCGGCGAGCGCGCGGTCGGCGTGCGCCGCCATGCGGGTCTCGCTCTTGATCACCTCGGCGATGCGCCCCTCGCGGTCGATGACGAAGGTCCAGCGCCGGGTGGGGAGCGCCCGGACGGACCGATGGACCCCGTAGCAGCGGGCGACGGTGCCGTCGACGTCGGCGAGGAGGGGAAAGTCGAATCCGTGGCGAACCGAGAAGCGCTTCTGGGTCGCCGCGTCGTCGTGGCTGACGCCGACCCGGGAGGCGCCCAGCGCGGTGAACTCGGCGGAGAGGTCGCGGAAGTGGCAGCTCTCGGCGGTGCAGCCGGGGGTCATCGCCGCGGGGTAGAAGTAGAGGACGACGGGGCCCGTGGCGAGGAACTCGGCGAGCGAGCGCTCGACCCCGTTCTCGTCGGGCAGGGAGAAGTCGGGCGCGACGTCACCGGGACCCATGAGGTGAGACTAACGGCCCTGCCCGCGACGCGGCCTCGCTGTGGCCCGACCCTCCGCCTACGATGCGGGAACCCCGCCAACCGCTGCGCAAGGAGGTTCGGTCGTTGAGCAACCTGTCGCCCGGCCAGATCCGGAACGTCGTCCTCATCGGGCACGGTGGAACCGGAAAGACGACGCTAACCGAGTCCTTGTTGCTCCTCACGGGGGTGATCGCACGCAAGGGCCGCGTCGAGGACGGGACGACCGTCTCGGATTTCGAACCCGAGGAGGTGAAGCGGCACATCTCGGTCTCGATGGCGATCGCGCCGATCACCTGGGACGACCACAAGGTGAACTTGGTCGACACCCCCGGATTCGTCGACTTCATCGGCGAGGTCGAGCTCGCCCTCGACGTCGCCGATCTGGCGGTCGTCGTCGTGAGTGCGGTCGAGGGGGTCGAGGTCCAGACCGAGGCGGTGTGGCGGCTTGCCGCGGACCGCGGCGTGCCGCGGATCGTCTTCGTCAACAAGCTCGACCGTGAGCGCGCCGACTACGCCCGCACCCTCGAGGGGCTCCGGCAGACCTTCGGGGCGGGCATCGCGCCCCTCCAGCTCCCGGTGGGGGCGGAGGCGGACTTCCACGGCCTCGTCGACCTCCTCGCCGACGAGGCGATCAGCTACTCCGGTGGCAAGCCCGCGACGGGCCCCGTGCCCGCCGACCTCGTCGACCGCGCCGGCGGCCTGCGGGACGACCTCGTCGAGGGCATCGTCGTCGCCGACGACGGTCTGATGGAGCGCTACCTCGAAGGCGACATCCCCGCGCCGGCCGAGCTCGCCCGGGCGCTGGCGGTCGGCGTCGTCGCCGGGACGGTGTTCCCCGTCGTGTGTGGCTCGGCTCTACAGGATGTCGGTCTCGACCGGCTGCTCGACCTCGTCTGCGCCATCCCGCCGCAACGACGGGTGCACGGCCGGGCGGGCGATCAGTCGATTGAGGTTCCTGACGACGCGGCCGCCGAGCCGCTCGCCCGGGTCTTCAAGACGATCGTCGACCCCTTCGTCGGCCGGATCTCGTTGCTCCAGATCGTCTCCGGGACGCTGCGCCCCGACGTCGTGCTCGTGAACACGCGGACCCGCTCGGACGAGCGTCTGCACGTGCTCGAGCAGATGCGGGGCAAGGAGGCGGCCCCGGTGTCGGAGGCCGTGGCCGGCGACATCGTCGCGATCCCGAAACTCGCCGAGACGCGCACTGGTGACACGCTGGCCCCGAAGTCGTCCCCGGTCACCGTCGAGTTCGGGTCGGTGACGCCGCCGGCCTTCTCGATCGCCGTGAAGCCGCGCACCGCCGGCGACGAGGACCGGATGATGACGGGCCTGCATCGCCTCCAGGAGGAGGACCCCTCGTTCGCGGTGCGCCGGGACGACGAGACCCATCAGACCGTGCTGTCGGGAATGGGCGAGACGCACCTCCAGGTCATCTGCGAACGCCTCCACCGCAAGTTCTCCGTCGACCTCGAAACCGAGGACCTGCGGATCCCGTACCGGGAGGCCATCAGCAAGACCGCGGAGGCGGAGGGACGGCACAAGAAGCAGAGCGGGGGTCACGGCCAGTTCGGTGTCGTGCACCTCCGGGTCGAGCCCCTGGAGCGGGGCTCCGGCTTCGAGTTCGTCGACAAGATCGTCGGGGGTGCTATCCCCCGCCAGTTCATCCCGGCCGTCGAGAAGGGCGTGCGCCGGGCGATGAACCAGGGCGGGATCTTCGGCTACCCCGTCGTCGACACCCGGGTCATCTGCGACGACGGCAAGTTCCACACCGTCGACTCGTCGGAGGCGAGTTTTGAGATGGCGGGGGCGCTCGGTTTCGCGCTCGCCTTCGAGCAGGCGGGGCCCGTCGTGCTCGAGCCGATCGACCGGGTCGAGGTCTACTGCCCCGCCCGCTACCAGGGTGACGTCCTCGGGGATCTCAACAGCCGCCGCGGGCGGGTGTTGTCGAGCGCGAGCGACGCCGACGGGGCGCAGACGATTGCCGCGCTCTGCCCGGCGAGCGAGCTCGGCCATTACGCGGCCGACCTCCGCTCGCTGACGGGCGGCCGGGGACGGTTCAGCGTGACGTTCGACCACTACGCCGAGCTGCCGGCACACCTTGCCGACAGGCTCGAGAAACGCAAGGTGACGACCTCCTAGAGCCGCGCCCTTCGTCCGCGCGGGCCGGGCCCGGTCAGAGCGCGGTCAGTGGAACTTCGTCGGCCAGACGAGCCGCGTGCCGTGGTAGATCGCGGCGACGAAGTTCGGGTCGAAGGCCCGGTGGATGTCGACGCCCGCCGGGATGAGATGGAGTCGGACGTCCTGCGCGTACTCGTTTGCGATGAGCGAGAAGTCCGGGGCACCGAGCTCGTCGCCGGCCTGGGTGTCGCGGACGACGAGACCCGACTCGACCCGCCAACGGAACCTCCCGACCGGGCGGGTGATGCCGAGCTCCGGCGGGACGAGGTCCTCGCAGTAGGCGACGGCCTGGTTCTGGTGGCGGTACCCCCACCAGAACCCGGCGAGATCGGCGCGCAAGAAGTCCGCGACCGCGGTCGGGTGGGCGTCGGCGAAACCGGTGTTCACGACGAGCGCGGCGAAGGAGGCCGCGACCCCGTAGTTCGAGGGGTCCCAGACCTTGTACTTGTAGCCGAGGACGTTCAGCTCGCGGATCTCGTTCGACTTGTAGACCGGCAGGGCCATGATGCGTCCCTGGTCGATGATGACGGGGTTATAGCCGACCTGGACCTTGCGCAGCGAGGCGATGTCGACGCCGGCCCTGGCGAGCATCGCCTCGACCTCGTAGGGCAGCGCCCCTTTGATGCCGACGGTCGTGCCGTCGAGCTGTCGGAGGTTCGTGACCTTCACGCTTCCCGGCGTGATGAGCTCGGAGATCGCGGTGCGTCCGTAGGTGAGCACGCCTTCCAGGTGGGCACCGTCGGCCCGGGCCGCGAGCACCTCGCTGTCCGAGCCGAGCGAGCTGATCTGGACGCGATCGGCGCTCACGAGCGCGACGTTGTCCGTGCTGAAGCCCGGCTGCAGCGTCACGTGCAGGCACATGTCCTTGAAGTAGCCGCGACGGGCCGCGACGACGACGTCGGCGATCGACGCCGCCGGCGCGTAGCTGTAGCTCGTGACGAAGATGATCGTCCCGGCGCGGCGGTTCGCCGCGCACTCGGCGGGCGAGATCCCCTTGGCGGTCACGCCGGTCGCCGCCGACAGCGGCACCAGCTGTCCCGGACTGGTTGCCGCCGCGGACGGGCCGGTCGCGCCGGTCACCATTACTAGCGCGCCCCAGCTGAGCGCGACACCCGCGAGCGCGCGGCGACGATTGGCCCTGGACACGGAGTTGCCCCTTAGCTCGGTTCCATCCAACAGTCCCAGGAACGATCGTCGTGCACAAGCCGGCTAGGTCTGGGCCACGTCGACCCCCGACCAGCGCAGGAGCCGGTGCTGCACGACGGTGACGAGGCCGACGAGCACGACGCCGATGAAAACGAGAGCGAAGATCGCGGCCCATACGACGGCCGCCTCGTAGTTCGCCTGAGCTCCCGCCATGATGTAGCCGAGACCGGCCGAGGAGTCGAAGAACTCGGCGACGACGGCTCCGATGAGGGCCAGGCCGACGCAGACCCGCGTGGCGGCGAGCAGGTACGGCAGGCTGTGCGGAACCCGCAACCGGAAAAAGATCTCCGACCTGCTGGCGTCGACCGAGCGCATGACCTCGTAGGTGGCGGGGTCGACGGCTCGGAACCCGACCGTCGCGTTCGTGAACAACGGGACGAAGGTGATGAGCGCGGCCATGACGATCTTCGGCTGCGGCCCGAACCCGAGCCAGACGACGAGCGGCGGGGCGAGGGCGAGGATGGGGGTGACCTGCAGCATGACGACGATCGGGGTTAGGGCGCGATCCATCACTCGCGAATGCACGACGACGACGGCAGCCGTGAGCGCGACGCCGAAGGCCACGAGGAAGCCCCAGAAAGCTTCCTGGATCGTGACCCAGGCATTGCTCGCGAAAAAGCCCGGTGCCCGCCAGAGCTCGCGGAAGATGGCCGAGGGCGCCACGAGCTCGGTCGCCGAAATGTGCGTGAAGCGCACGCCGAACTCCCAGCCACCGAAGACGACGATGAAAGCGACAACCCCCGGCAAGACGGTGCGCGTCGCCCGCCGCGCCCAGCCGGCCGTCGGCGGGGCGAGCCCGTCCGGGTCGAGCCCCGGTGACGGGGGTCCGCCCCCGACGCTCACGTCCGCGCCTCCCAGCTCGCCCTCAGCGCCGCGCGGACGCGGCGAGCGTGCGTCGCGAAGACGTCGGAGTCCTCCATGTCCTCGGTGCGGGGTCGCGCCAGCGTGATCGCCTCGACCGAGGCGACGCGGCCGGGTCGGGCGGCCATCGTGATCACCCGGTCGGACAGGATGACCGCCTCCGGAATCGAGTGAGTGACGAAGACGACCGTCGTGTTGGTCTGGCTCCAGATGTCGAGCAGCTGATAACGCATCGCGTCGCGCGTGAACTCGTCGAGGGCGGCGAAGGGCTCGTCCATGAGCAGGATCGGCGGCCCTAGGGCGAAGGCGCGCACGAGACTCACCCGTTGCCGCATGCCGCCGGAGAGCTCGCGCGGCAACGACCCGGCAAAGCGCGCGAGCCCGACCTGTTCGAGGAGCGCCATTGGGTCACGGGCCCGGTCCTCTGGCGGGACCGGTGTCGCGCGGCCGTGGGTTCGCCGGCGGCGCCGGCCGACGTCGCGCAGCAACGTCACGTTTCCGAGGACCGAGCGCCACGGAAGGAGCGCCGGGGTCTGGGGCACGAAACCAAAGCGCTTCCTCGCGCGCGCTTCATCGGGCGTGGCGCCGTCGACCCGGACGCTGCCCCCGTCGGGCGTGACAAGGCCGCCGATGACGCGCAGCAGCGTCGACTTGCCGCAGCCGCTCGGACCGATGACGCTCACGAACTCGCCGGCCGCGACCGACAGGCTCACGTCGTGCAAGGCGACGACCGCTTGTTCATTGTGGAAGAAGTGCTTGTGAACGCCGTCGACGACGATCCGCGCGCCGGTCGGACCTCCCGCGACCGCGGTGGTGGCCCCGGAGGCGGTCGACGGGTCCTGTGCCCGTGGCCCTCGGGTCATGGTCGCCCGGACAGGTACGGTGCGAGCAGCTTCTCGATCTGTTTCGCCGTCAGGTCAACCTCGACGTTGACGGGGTCGCCCGGCGACCTCGCGCCGAGGGTCGTGTGCTCCGCCGTGTACGGGATCACGGCGACCGAGAAGCTCTCCCCGTCGAGGTCGAAGATCGTGAGACTGACGCCGTCGATGGCGATCGATCCCTTCTCCACGCAGTAGCGCATGAGGCCATCGGGGATCCGGACCCGGAGTTCGGGGGCAGCACGGAGCACCTCGCCGACGCCGTCGACATGACCCTGAACGACGTGTCCGGAGAGACGGTCCTGGAGCCGGACGGGACGCTCGAGGTTGACAGCGTCGCCGACACGCCGGTTCCCCAGGGTGGTCCGTCGTCGCGTCTCCGGCGAGACGTCGGCTTCGAACCAGTCCGTGCCGTGTCCGACGATCGTGAGGCACGCGCCGTCCACCGCGATCGAGTCACCGATCTCGACGTCGCTCACGACGCGCGAGGCCGCGACCCGATAGCGGCCGTCTTCGACGCGCTCGAGCCTTCCCTGCTCCTCGACGATCCCTGAGAACATGCCCCTCCCAGCGGGCACACCGTCTGCGCCGCGACGGTTGCGCCCGGCACGAGGACCGTGGTTCGCGCCAAGCGTCCCCGGTTCCGCAGCGCGCGAGCATCGCAGGCAGTCGAAGACTATCCGCCCCCGGTCAGCCGCCCCGGGCCGGGCGCGGCGCGCCGGGACGCGACCCGCGCCAGGTGACGCGCGTTCCTGGCAGTCGCCCTCGTCGGGGTGTTGGGCACTTCGACGCGATTGCCTCCGGGAGAGCCGGATCGTCCGTTTGTGCACAACAGTTCGTTCGACGTGGTCCGTATGCACCTGTCGCCGGGCCATGTTTGCCCGCAGATAGCGCAAGTAGTTGGAACTGCGCCCGGCCGCTCTATACAATCGGAGCGAGCAGTGTCGTTCGCACGGATCGTGTCCGTGGCGGCGGAGAGGTAGGTCCGATGTCGTTCCCGGCGAGACTCGCGCCGGGAGCAGCTGGACCGGTCGACGCCGGTTCCCCCGGGAATCTCCGCGCTCGAACCCTCAATCTTTTACCGAGAGGTTCTTAGGCCGCGTCCGCGTCACGCGTGGCTCGCGGCGAGAAGGAAGGTCCCATGACGGTCGCGCAAGGTAAGGACCCTCCTGCGGGCGGAGCGCCCGCCGTCGAGAAGAAGGAGGCCGTCCCGCCCGCGGCGAGTCCGACGCAAGCGGCTCGGAAACGGTTTCGCCTGCGCGGCCGCGCCGCCGCGCCCGGCGATGGAGTCCAGGGCACGATGAGCGCCGCGGAGCCGACGCGGGTCGCGACGGTCCCGATGAACGGCGACGTCGACGACCGGGAGGGCAACGGGAACGGGCGGCAGCACCACCTGCGCGCCCGCATCTCGAAACTCGAGGCGGAGCTGACCGAATTACGGGAGTCCCCCCCGGACCTCAGCAGGTTCGGCGAGACCGAGCTCGCCGCGATGGCGAGCGAGGCGGCGGCGACCATCCTGCGCACGGCGATGCGCGCCGTCGAGCAGGCTGGCGAGAAGGCCCGCGCGTTGGCCGAGGCTGCGGCGGCTGAGGTGAAGACGATGCGCGCCTCCGCGGGGCGGGACGCGGACGTGCTCCGGCACGCCGCGGCCCAGGACTCCACCCGCCTGCGCGAGGCCGCCGCGACCGACGCGGAGGCCGTGCGCAAGGACGCGGAGGCGCAGGCCGCCGCCAAGGTGAAGGAGGCCGAGCACATCCGGACGGCGGCCGTCAAGGAGGCCGCGCGGTCCAACGATGAGGCCGCCGCCGCCGCGGAGACCGTGCGCAAGGAGGCGGAGGCGCAGGCCGCCGCCAGGATCGCGGAGGCGAATGCCGCCGCCGAGGTAGCTGAGAAAGAGGCCGCCGCCAAGGTGAAGGAGGCGGAGAACCTCCGCCGTACGGCGGCGAGGGAGACGACGCGGCTGCGCGAGGAAGCCGCCGCCGCCGCCGAGGCGGTTCGCAAGGAGGCCGAGGCGCAGTCGGCCGCCAAGCTCGCCAAGGCGCACGAGGAGGCGGAGACCCTCGTTCAACAGGCGGCGGAGCGTCGTGACGCCCTCCTGGCCGATCTTGAGGTGCGGCGTCGCTTCATCGTGTCGATGCTCGAGGACGCGAACGAGCTCGAAGGGGCGTTCGCCGAGGCCTACCAGCACTTCCGCAAGGCGCTCGACGAGACGGCGTCGCACCTGTCGGCGCCCATCGAACGGGCCAAGCGTCAGCTCGCCCACATCGACCGCGAACTGAAAAAAAAAGAGGAGTAGTCCCAGCCGACGAGGTGCCACCGGCATCAGGCCCCCCTGGAGCCGGTGGCGTTCTCGCGTCCGGTTGGCTCGATCGCCGTCCCGCGGCCGGGACCGGCGAAGGGGCCGTGCTCCTACGTCGTCGCCGTCGTGACCGTCCGGTTGGCGCGCACGAGGATGGCGATGCTGGCGAGAATGGTCCAGACGCCAATCTCGATGAACCCGATCCAGGAGACGACGAGTGCGGCGACGCCAGCCACGACCGCGAGCCAACCGAGCCACACCGGCAGCACCGCAGGATCCCCAGACCGGGCGCGAAGAGGAACACGGCGGTGCCCGCGCCCGTGAGGGGGAACACGAGGTCGTTCTCTGGCACGTTGAGTCCCTGCATGACCGAGCCGGTCACGTGCCCGACGGCGTTGGTTGCCGCCCAGGTGAGCCCGGCGCTCAGCGCGCCGGACACGGCGAAGACCACCGCGCCCGCGAATCCGACGGTCGCGAGGGCCTTCCCGGCCGCTGTGGCGACGAAATCACGCAGATACGAGAAAAGAAGAGGCTGACGAAGATCGCCACTTCGGTGAGGTAGCTCGTGATCTGCAACTTCGTCTTGTAGTTGTGGCAGTAGGCGATCACCTTCGCGGTCGTCGCGTTCAGGTCCGGGCTGTTCGGAACCAAAAAGACCGCCACGACGACGAGGGCTACGAACACGAGACCGGAAATCCCCAACCAAAGCTTCATCCGAGATGTCGTCTCTCCCCCTTGAGATCACGGGTGCTCCCCGTTGCGACCGGGGAAGCGTCGGTCCGAACCCACATCTCGCACCGCCCGGCCGGACCAGTACAACGCACGGTGGAGCGGTGCACTCCGGACCGAGGCGGTTGACGAGCGATAGCTCGAAAGGGTCAGTCGGGACCGTCCGACGGCACTCCCGGGTCCCAGGGCAGGACCGGGAACTCGCCGTCGTCATCGGGGGTGTCCGTCGGGGAGATCTGCTGCCGGAACTGGGTCCGGTAGAGCTCGGCGTAGAGACCGCCCCCGGCGAGCAGGGCGTCGTGCGTTCCGCGCTCCACGATCCGTCCTTCGTCGATGACGAGCACGAGATCGGCGTCGCGCACTGTCGAGAGACGGTGCGCGATGACGAGGGACGTCCGTCCGGTCAACGCCGTTCGCAGGGCCTGTTGGACCGCGGCCTCGGACTCCGAGTCGAGGTGCGCTGTCGCTTCGTCGAGGACGACGACGTCCGGCGCCTTGAGGAGCAGCCGGGCGATCGCCATGCGCTGTTTCTCGCCACCCGAGAGTCGGTAGCCCCGGTCGCCGACGAGGGTGTCGAGCCCCTCGGGCAGGTCGTCCAGGAGCGTGAGGATCTGCGCCCGGTCGAGGGCCTCGCGCAGCTCGGCGTCCGTTGCGTCCGGTTTCGCGTAAAGCAGGTTCGCGCGGATCGTGTCGTGGAACATGTGGGCGTCCTGGGTCACCATGCCGACCGTCGCCCGAAGGGAATCGAGCGTCACGTCGCGCACGTCGAGGCCATTTATCCGCACCGCGCCGCCGGTCACGTCGTACAGGCGCGCGACGAGGTGCGTGATCGTTGTCTTGCCGGCACCGGACGGCCCGATGAGCGCGACGAGCTCGCCGGGCTCGGCGCGGAACGTGACGTCGTGGAGCACCTGGTGGGCCCCGGTCGTCTCCAGGACGGCGACCGACTCGAGTGACGCCAGGGAGACCTCGCTCGCGGTCGGGTAGCTGAAATCGACGTGCTCAAACTCGATCGTCGCCGAACCGTGCGCCAGCGGGCGCGCGTCTTTTCGTTCCGTGATCATCGGCGCGAGGTCAAGTACCTCGAAGACACGGTCGAACGAGACGAGGGCCGTCATCACGTCGACGTTCACGTTCGACAGCTGGGTGAGCGGTCCGTAGAGGCGGCTGAGGTACGCGGTCATGGCGACGAGCGTGCCGAGTTCGAGGACCCCGTGGACCACCATCGAGCCGCCCCATCCGTACACGAGCGCGGTGGCCAGCGCGGCTGTGACGGTGAGCGAGATGAAAAAGACCCGGGCATAGAGCGATTGGAGGATCGCGATGTCGCGCACCCGACCTGCCCGGCCCGAGAAGAGTTGCTCCTCCTCCCCCGGGCGGCCGAACAGCTTGACGAGGAGGGCTCCGGCGACGTTGAACCGCTCCGCCATTGTCGAGTTCATGTCGGCGGCGAGCACGTAGCCCTCGCGGGTGATTGCCCCGAGGCGGCGCCCCATGTAGCGGGCCGGGATCGCGAACGCGGGCAGGAGGGCGAGCGCGACGAGGGTGATCTGCCAGGACAGGATGAGCATCGTGGTCAGGACCATGACGACGCTGAGCAGATTGCCGACGACCGAGGACAAGATGTCCGTTGTCGCCTGCTGTGCGCCGAGGACGTCGTTGTTCAGCCGGCTGACGAGGGCCCCGGTCTGGGTGCGGGTGAAGAAGGCGAGCGACATCTTCTGGATGTGCGCGTACACCCGCGTACGCAGGTCGTAGATGAGTCCCTGGCCGACCTGGGCGGAACAGAATTGCTCGCCGAGCGACAGGCCGGCGTCGAAGACGGCGAGGCCGGCGATGACGAGCGCGAGGACGACGATGAGTCGTGTGTCGCGGTGCCCGATCCCGGTGTCGATGATCGCCCGGTAGATGAGCGGGACCGCCACGCCGATCGAGGAGTCCACGAAGACGAGCACGAAAAAGAGTGTGAGTTTCCCTTTGTAGGGCGCAAGGCACCGGAGGATGCGGCGCACGGTCCCCTTGGGAACCTTGCTCCCCACCACCGAGCGATCCTGGATGAGCGAGCGCATCGAGCCGCCCAGGCCGCGCCCGCCTCCGAGGCCGACCCCCCCGCCGAGTCGCATCATCGCCGGCGCTCCGGCGTGCCCGGGACGGTTGCCCCGGCGTCCGCGGCCCGCCCGGATTCGCCCGCCCGCTCGGCGGCGCCCAGCAGCGCCAGCAAGGCTTCCTGGTCTTTCTGCTCCAGGTTGCCGAACAGCTCGACCGCGGCCTTGTCCCGAGCCCGCCCGATCTCGATGTAGAGCCGGGTGCCGGCGCCGGTCATGCGGACGAGGATCGAGCGCCGGTCGTCGGGGTCGATCTCGCGGACGACGAGCCCCTTCGCCTCCAATCCTTCGATGATCGTTGTCGCCGAGCGGGGGACGATCTGGATTCGGTGGGCGATTTCAGACATGCGCAGCAGCGAGCGCGCGCGGCCCACCATCCGGAGGGCGCGCGCCTGGCCATCCGTGAGGCCGAAGGGCGCCAACCGGCGGCCCGAATTCGCCCGCAGGCGCCGTGAGATTCGCGCCACGGCCTCGCCGATCTGTGACGCGACCTCGTCTCGACGGGCACTCGGTCCTTCAATCGCCATGTGGCCTCTTTCATCGCGCCCGGAATCCGCCATCAATATCACTGAGCCATACTCATAATAGTGAACACTCGCCGATGTGACGCGCCGACCCGGCTGCAGCACTCGGTTCCCATACCGTCTCGGGTCGCCCGGCGGGCCCGCGTCCGCCGGACACGCCGAGGGAGACGAATGGCAAGTGGCTAGGCCTTTTCCAGTGAGTCGATAGTGTTGGTCACGGACCAGCGTGCCTGGCGCCAACGGGCGGAGAGACACCTGTGGAACTGATCTCGTTCGTACGAGCGGAGGGACGTCATCGATGCACACGAAGCTGACCTGGGCCGATCCCCGCGTGTCGGCCGCTCTGTGCGAGGTCCGAGAGCAGAAGCCGCTGATCCACTGCCTGACGAACATCGTCGTCGCCCAATCCTCGGCGAACGTGTTGCTCGCCATCGGCGCGTCGCCGGCGATGGTCGAGAATGCCCAGGAATCAGGCCCGTTCACCGAGGCTGCCGCGGCCGTTCTGATCAATCTTGGGACGCTGTCGGCAGAGCGTGAGGTTGCGATGCGCGCTGCGGCTGCCGCCGCGGACGGACGGGGCCGACCGTGGGTGCTCGACCCCGTGGGAGTGGGCGCGCTCCCTTACCGCACCCGTCTTGCGGCCGAGTTACTGGAACATCGCCCGACCGTGGTGCGGGGGAACGCCTCCGAGGTGATGAGTCTCGCGGGTTCTGAAGTCGCCGGCCGGGGCGTCGACACCCTCGCGGACTCCGAAGAGGCGATCGCGCCTGCGACGGTCCTCGCCCACGCGCGGAACTGCGTCGTTGCGGTCAGCGGCAAGGTGGATTACGTGACCGACGGGACCGATGTCCTCGCGGTGCCCGGCGGGAGCCTGCTCATGACTCGGCTTACCGGGACAGGATGTGCACTCGGTGCGGTCATCGCGGCCTTCCTGGCGGTTGACAATGACGTGCTCTTCGCGGCCGCCGCGGCGTCCGCTCTCTTCAAGATCGCGGGCGAGCGCGCCGCGAGCAACAATCCGGGGCCCGGCACGTTCGCCGTCTCGCTGATCGACGAGCTCGGCGCGCTCGCCGATTCGGCAAAGGCGCTTCCCGCGTGACCCGTCCCGGGCTGGACCTGACGCTCTACCTGGTCACGGATGCGGAAGCCTGCGGAACCCGCGGCGTCACCGAGACGGTGCGGGCGGCCGTGGCGGGCGGCGCCACCGCGGTGCAGCTCCGGGATCACGCGTCGACGACCCGTGAGCTCGTCGACGCGGCGTGGGGATTGCGCGACATCCTCGCAGGCTCGGGCGTGTGTTTTGTCGTGAACGATCGGCTCGACGTTGCATTGGCGGTGGGAGCCGACGGGGTGCACCTCGGTCAGTCGGATCTCCCCGCTGAGCTGGCGCGCGCCGTCGCCGGGCCAGAACTCATCATCGGATGGTCGGTCACGAACGTCTCAGAGGCGCAGGCTGCCGCGCGACTCCCGGCCGGGACGGTCGACTACCTCGGGGTCGGACCGATCTTCGCGACGCCCACGAAGACCGATGCCGCGCCGCCAATGGGCATCGAGGCGTTGCGGGAGGTCTGCGCGCTCTCCCCCGTCCCGTGTGTCGCGATCGGTGGCATCACGGCTGAACGCGTGGCAGATCTGACCGCTGCCGGCGCGGTGGGGATCGCCGTCGTGGCGGCGATATGTGCCGCCGAGGACCCTCGAGGCGCCGCGGCGGAGCTGCGCGAGCGGTGCCGTGCATGAATGTTGGACCGGTTTTGTGCGCTCGAGCAGGCTGAACTCGGCCGCTCATGAGGGCATTCGGTGTTCGACGACGCGTCGTGCGACCACCACACACGGCGGCCGGGCCGGAGGAATCCCTGACGCGCCCGTGACGGGCCGAGATTTTTTCCGGTTACCGACTGGACGCCGGGTCGTCGCCGTTATCGTCTTCCCGAGAAGGAGCGATAGAAGTTCTACGGCACGGACGCTGGGACGAGATGGGAGGATGGGATCGACCCCCCGACGTGGGGAATTGGCCACGGAGGGTGATTTCCACTTCGTCCAGCCGAGCTGCCGTGAGCGATGGATCTCCTTTGACGCATTGGCACTTCAGTGGTTCTTGAGACGCCTCGGGGGATTGCGGCAAATGGCGATAAACATCGCGGATCACACTCACACCAGGCTCAAACTCTCGATCGTCGTTCCGGTCTTCAATGAAGTTGCAACCGTGCGCGACGTCGTGGACGCACTCGTCGAGCAGCCGATTCCAGGTGAGCTGGAGATCATCGTCGTGGACGACGGCTCGACGGACCACTCGGTAGAAACCCTTCACGGGTTGCCGCACGTCGCGGTGCGGCACGCCGTCCGCCGCGGTAAGGGCGCCGCGATCCTGAGCGGCATCGAGCGGGCCACAGGGACCCACCTGCTCGTCTTCGACGCCGACTCGGAGTACGACCCGGCCGACATTCCGGATCTCGTGGCGCCGATCGTCGCCGGGCGAGCCGAAGTCGTCTACGGGGTTCGGGTGCGCGGCGCAGGGACGACGTTCCCGTCGCTCTTCCACTCCGTCGGCAATCGGCTCATGACGATGACCGCCAACGTCATGTACGGCTCGGCGATCTCGGACCTCCACACCTGCCTCAAGCTCGTTCCCCTACCGCTTCTGCGTCAGATGAAACTCAAGGAAAACGGCTTCGGGCTCGACACGGAGATCAGCGCGGAATTGCTGCGGCTCGGCTTCCGGCCCTATGAGGTTCCAGCTTCCTATGTCGGGCGCTCCCGCGAGGAAGGCAAGAAGATCCGAACGACCGACGCCGTGCGTTGCTTCGTGGTCCTCATGAAGGTGCGTCTACGCGGCCGTGTCCGCCACGGAGAGCGTGATCGCTCGATGGCGCCTCGTGTCGCTCCGGCCCTCTGGTCGCCCTCGCGGATGCAGGCCGAAATCTGAGAAGGACTCCCCTTCCGGTTTGAAGACGCACCCGACAAAGCCCATCTCGGTCGCGCTCGTCAGCGACGCGGTCTATCCCTACCACCGCGGTGGCAAGGAGACCCGCTACCACCAGCTCGCCACGCGCCTCCACCACGACCTCGCGATCACGGTGTACTCGATGCACTGGTGGCCGGAACGCCAACGCACAAAGGTGATCGACGGCGTCGAGCACCGGGCCATCTGCCCGCTCGTGCCTCTCTACAGCGGGGGGCGTCGGTCGCTGTGGGAGGCGATCGTCTTCGCCCTGGCGTGCCTGCGGATGATCACCCGACCCTTCGACGTCGTCGAGGCGGACCACGTATCACACTTGCAGCTGTTCACCCTTCGCCTGGTGACCAGGTTGCGGCGGAAGCCGCTCGTCGTCACCTGGTACGAGGTGTGGGGGCGGGATTACTGGGAGGGCTACCTCGGGCGCCTCCCCGGGAGGATCGCCTGGTGGATCGAGCGGCGCGCGATGCGGCTTCCCGACGAGATCCTCGTCGTGTCGGCCGGCACCGCTGATCGATTGCGCGCCGAGGTCGGAAACTCCATTCCGATCCGCGTCGTCCAACCGGCGATTGACCTCGGGCTCATCGCCAACACGACCCCCGCGGACGTCGGCGAGGCGGCCGAACTCCTCTTCGTCGGCCGGCTCCTCAAGCACAAGGGCGTCCACCTGCTGATCGACGCCCTCACCAGGCTCGAAACCGGCCGGGAGGTGCGGCTGCTCGTGGTGGGCAGCGGCCCCGAGCGGGAGAACCTCATGAGCCAGGTCGCGGCGTCCGGGCTGGACGGGCGCGTGCGCTTCCGGTCCGACGTTGCGGAGCACCGGGAGATTCTCGCCCTCATGAGGGCGGCGGACGTTTTCGTCCTGCCGTCCGTGCGCGAGGGCTTCGGGATCGCCGTGCTCGAGGCGCTCGCCTGTGGCGCCGCCGTCGTCACGACATCGCACCCGGACAACAACGCCGTTCACCTCGTGGCGCGCTCGAGGCGCGGCTACCTCGCCGAGCCGACGGTCGACGCGCTCGCCGCGGCGATCAGCCGGGCTCTCGCCGACCAGGCCGGGCAGAACAGGCCAACCGAGGCCTGGTTGACCCAGTACGACTGGGGACCGGCCGCCGAGGAGTTCGCTAGCGTGCTCGCCGGCGCAGTGGCGGCCCGCTCTCGTGGTCGTCACCGCTTTCGCGAGGGCACGAACGGCGCTGTGCTGGCCGGTCAGGGTCAGGGCGCCTCATGAGCGCGCCGCCAGGCGGGTCCCGCTCGGGCGCGTCGAAGGGCGCGACATCGGCCGAGTCGGTACGCGGCGACGCCCCCGTGGTGACGTTCGTCGTGATCGCCCACAACGAGGCCGTCGGAATCGAACACTGCCTGCAGGCGATCGCAGCCCAGTCGGATCTTCCCGCCTTCGAGATCGTGGTCGTTGACGACTGTTCCGACGACGCGACACCGTTCGTGATCGCCCAGGTCGCCGCCGGGGTTCCCGAACTGCGGACGGTGCGGTTGCCGACCAATCTCGGACGCGGCACGGCCCGCGCCGCGGGTGTCGGGGCCGCCCAGGGCCAGCTCATCGCGATGGTCGACTCGGACATCGTGCTGCCGCCGGACTGGTTCAGCCGCTGCCGGGAGCATCTCGAGGGTCGTGATGTGGTCAGCGGCACCGCGGTTCCCGACGGTGACGTCGGGTTCCTGGCGCGGCAGTTCGGTCTGCAGCCGAAGGTCGTGGCCAGCGCGACGCGCACGACGGGTAACAACGCGCTCTTCCGACGCACCGTCTTCGAGCACGTCAGCTACGAGGAGGCGCTACGCGAGGGGGAGGACGTCGCGCTCGACCACCAGATGGACGCCGCGGGAGTCGTCCGCGGGGTCGTCCCCGGCCTCCGGGTGGAGCACCGCGAACACAAGACGTTCCGTGACGAGTTCCGGTGGCTGTTCGAGAGCGGGCTCGGGGCGTCGCGACAGTTCGAGCGGTACGGCAAAGTGCGCGAGCCCGATGTCGCCCTCGCCCTGATGCTGTTCGCGGTCGTCGCCCCGTGGCTGACCGGGAGGCGTTCGACGAGACGCCTCGCCGCGCCCGTCGCGTGCCTTGCACTGCTCTCGGTCGCGCACGTGGCGAGGAAGTTCGAGGCGCGCTCGCACCCCGTCCGCTTCCTCGGCGCGACCGCCGCCGACTCGGCCCTCTTGTCGTCGTACTTCGCCGGCCGACTCGCGGGCCACGTCCGCCTGCGTTTCGACGCTCGGGCGAGATGACCGGGACGAGCGCGGAGTTCAGTCCCCCGGCTGCTCTCGGTCCACTGCCGCGCCGGTGAGGAGCGATTCGTAGATCCGCCGGGCCAGAAGTGCCGTTGCGGCACCGTTCGGATCGGCGATGTCGTGTCTTGTCACGACCGCAACTCGGGCGCGCCCGGCTGTTGCGATCCCCGCCGTGCGTTCCGGGGAGGCGACGACGACGTCGGCGCGGCGGGCGATGAGGGCGTCTTCGGCGGGATCCCACACGACGATCCGATATCCGATGCGACGGGCCACCCACAGCCCCGCGACGAGGCGCCGCCGGGCCCGTCTCGAGCTCGGGACTCCCGCGCGCAGGTCGATGATCCGTGCTCCGCGGAGCCGACGCCAGCAAAGTCGGGCGACCAACCGACGCCGGGAGGCATCGACCCGCGCGGCCGAGACTTGGACCTCGCGGAGCTGGTCCTCGGACGGAGTGTGCGAGTCGGAAGGTGCCGAAGCCCCGACGAGCAGCACAGGGACGCCCTGATCGGCAATGGCATGGGCGAGGCCCGCGAAGAAGCCCATCGTACGGACCCATTTCACGCGAAGGAAGGCGACCGAGTTCCCGCTGAGGAGCGCACGGACGACGGGGACGGCAAGCAGGGCCGCCCACCCCACCGGGATCCACCCGGAGACCGGGATGAGGGCCAACGAGATCGGAAGCCCGACGAACCAGACCGGATAGGCGAGGAGATCCGGCCACATCGCCACGTGCTCGGGAATCCGGTCCGGATGGGTGAGGAACAGCATCGCCGTCCCCTGCCCGTAGCGGCGGCCACGGAGGATCTCCCGGTCGGCGTCCCCCCAGTGCATGGACATCGTCGCCGACGCCGCGCAGACGACGCGCAGTCGCGCGTCCCGCAGGCGCCAACCGAACTCGGTGTCCTCGCCGCAGGCAAAGCGCTCATCGAAGCCGCCGACCGAATCGAAGGCCGAGCGCGCGACCGCCATGTTGGCGGTCACTGTCATACGCACGGGCGCCCCGTCGGCGAGGTCGTTGATCGCGCCCATAAACGGCGAGTCCAGGTTGTAGATCGGCCCGCACGTGGCCTCGGCTGTTCCGGCGAGGATCGGGGCCGTCAGGCTCGCGAGCCATTTCTCGCCGGGGACTCCCCCGCAATCGCAGAACGCGATGACCGGCGCGCTCGCCGCGCGCACGCCGACGTTGCGTTGGTGCGCGATCGTGATCGGGACACCGAGCGGTCCCACGAAATCGATCCAGCGGACCCACGGGTGGGTTTGGCGGATACGGTCGAGTCGGCGGCGCGAGGCGTCGACGACGACGCATTCGGCGTCGTTGTCCTCCAGTTGCTCGCGCAGGGCGTTGAGCGTGTCCTCCAGGAGGAGCTCGTCCTTCGACACGATGACGACGGCGGTCGTCGGACTCCCCGTCATGATCGGACGCTCGAAATCTCGCCGACCCGGCCCCCGACCTCGCCGGTCATGCTCTCGCCGCGAAGGGCGCGCTCGTAGACGCTCGCCGTCGCGACCGCGACCTCGTGCCACGTCCACCCGGTCACCCACTCACGCGCCGCCGAGACTCGGGCCGCTCTCTCCTCCGGGCGCGCTCGCAACGCGCGCGCCAACACCTCACGCAGGCCATCCGGCGCCGTGCGGTCGTAGCGGTAAACGCCGTCCTCGGGGACGTCGGCGAGCTCGGGAAGGTCGGGAACGACGACCGGGACTTCATGTGCCATCGCGGCCCTCATGGAGCCGGAGTTCGAGATCCACTGGAAGGGTGCCGCGAAGAGGTCCGCCGCGGCGAGGAGCACCTCGAGATCCTCATCGGAGAACGCACCGCGGTCCCAACGGGCGTCACGACCGGTTGCGCATACCGCGGCGAGAAGCTCCTCGATCCTCTCTGCGAATGCCTCATTCGCCGCCAAGCCGAGCAAGCGGACGGCCAGTCGAATCTCCCCAGGAAGCTCGAGAACGGCCCTGAGCAGGACGTCGACGCCTTTGTAGGGGTCGAGGCGACCGAACATCACGACGAGCGGCGTGTCGCGGGCGATCCCGAGCCGGCCGCGGGCGTCGTCACGCGCGATCCCCCCGACGACGGTGGGCGCGCCTTCAGGTATGACCTGGAGGCGCTCTGGGGACACGCCGAACTCCCCGGCGAGCTGACGCTTCGCGGCTTCGGTGATCGTGATGATCCCGCTCGCCCGCCCGAAAATCGGTCGCCGGCCGGCAATGTCGTCGTCAAACACAGGGCTCAATGGAAGCGGTTCGTGTGACGTGTAGACGATCCGGTAGCCGATCGCCTCGGCGAACCACAGTATGAACGCGAACCACCATCTCGGCAGCCGACGCACGGCGGGCAGCCGCCGGGTCCAGAGCCAGGCGAAGTTGTACGCCCATTGCAGGTGGATGATGTTGAAACCTCTCAGGCGCTCTCGGACGAGCTCGACGGGCAGGAGCAGCGCGTTGCACGTCTGGCTCCCCGTCACCTCGACGCGGAGCCACTCGATACGGACGCCGACATCCTCGAGGGACCGCTTCAAGAGCGGGAGGTACGGGTTCTCCTCGTTCCGCGGGGTGAGGAGCACCCGCGGTGACGCCGTGCGGCGGATCCGGCGCCGCGGTCTGTGGCGCGACGGACGGGCGCCGAGTTCGGATGGGTCCATTATGCGCCGACTCCTGATCAGTCACCTCTGGCCCCGCCCAGGGCATCCGGCAAATCGTCGCCCCCACAAGGCGCGCGCACTGCCCCTCGCGGCTCACCAGTCCCGCTCAAAGAGCGTAACCGCCGCGCGTCGCCGTACTGCGGGTGCCGCGCTCGTGACGCATCTCGGCGAACGCATCCCCCCGATCCGGCGCCGTAATGCCCCCACCAGGGGGGCCGGCACCGGGCGTCCTCCGGTCATTACAGGTGGGGTCCGGGCTTCCCCTCTGGGAGCAGACGAGCGATGATCTGGACCTCGATGTCAGACGACGTGTCCGTTCCGGTCGGCGAACTGGGCGACGAGCCCGTTGCGGGAGGGTTTGTCCGCCCCCGTCGTCGCATCTTCATCAGCACCTCGTCGTTGTTCGCGTCGAACATCGCCCTTGCGGCGCTGGGCGCGCTCGCGCTGCGCCTGATGACGCATCGCCTGGGTCCGAGCAGCTACGGCGTCTTCGTCGCCGCCGGGACCTTCGTCTCGACATGGGAACTCCTCACCGATCTCGGGATCAACGCCCTTGGTGGTCGCGAAATCGCGCGCAGTCCCGAGGACGCGGGACGCATACTCAGCCACAACCTCGGTCTGCGCCTCTCGCTCAGCGCGGTGCTCATCCCGATCGTCTGGGTCGTCGGCGATCTCGTCTACCGGAGCTCGCCGGGCGAGGTCCGCTTCGGCGTGCTGATCGTCGCGATCAGCGTTCCGTTCGACGCCATCCGGGCGGTCTCGCTCGCCTACTACGTGGCGAGCATCTCGAACCACTGGGTCGCGGCGATCAACCTGCTGCAGCAGGTGCTCTGGGTTGGGGGCCTGGCGCTCGCGCTCGCGATGGGAGCGGGAGTCCGGGGGTGCTTCTGCGCCTACCTCGCCTCGATGGTCGTCCTCGCGACCGTCGCGTACCTGGCGGTCCACCGCCAGGTCCCGTTCCGCCCGCGGTTCAGCATCGCCGAATGGGGCCTCATCATCCGCCAGTCGATCACGATCGGGATCATCGGGATCGTCAACTACGCGTACCTGAAGGCGGACATCATCCTGCTCAGCGTCATGACGAGCGTGTACCAGGTCGCCATCTACGGAGTCGCCTACGCGATCATCAACTTCTTCCTCTTCATCTCGAGCGCCTTCATGACGAGCGTGTTGCCGCTGCTGACCCGTAGCCGCCAGGACGAACTGAATACGGTCGTCGAATGGTCTGTCGCCTACATGGCCTCGATCGGCTGTCTCATCGCGGCCGGGATCATCTGTCTCGGATCGCAGGCCGTCCGGATGCTCGCCGGGAGCAAGTTCGCCTCCTCGGTCGCCCCGCTGTCGATCCTCGCAATCTCTGTCGTCTTCTCGGGCCTCACGAATGTCTTCGGATACGCAGCCTTCGCGCGCAACCGACACCAGAAGCTGATCTACGTGAGCATCTCGAGCCTCGTCCTCAACGTCGTGCTGAACGTGATCGCCATCCCCCGTTGGGGCGTGCGGGGCTCGGCGGGGGCGACGGTCGTCTCGGAGGCATTCGTGTTGGCGGGCACCTACGCGGTGTTCCGCTACGCCGTCGGCATCCGCACCGCGGTCGTCGGGGCGCTCATCCGACCGGCGATCGCCGCAGGCACCGTCATCGGGGTGTTCCGCTTCTGGTTGTGGTCCCCGCACGCCGGAGCGGCGCTGTCGCTCCTCGTGGGCGTCGGCGTCATCGTGCTCTTCGTCACGGTCCTCGCGCTCCTCGGTGGCCTCCCGCCGGAGCTGCGGACCGTCGGTCGGCGGATGCTGAACACGGCGCTCCACCGCGAGCAGTGACGACGGGGGGATCTCAGTTCGCGAGCGGATCGCGCAGGCCCGCGAGAAAGCCTTCCATCCCCGCGAGATCCTCGAGGAGGCACACGTACGGGTAGAGCACGGGCTCAAGCGCCGACGTCTCCCGGCAGCGAGCAAGCCAGCCTCGGTAGAGGAGAGGCGGGGCGAGCGCGAGACTCGCGACACCGAGCCTCGGCCGCCGGGCGAACAGCGGTACCACGAGCAACGCAAAAAGGAACGGCAGGGGCTTGATCGTCGGGATGCCGCCGTCCCGTCGCCACAACCGACCGTGCGAGAGCCCGTAGGCGCGGGCCCGCCGGAGGGAATCGGACAGGTTCGGGCGGAAGTCGTGGAACATCTCGATGTGCGGCACGAACTGCACCGCGTCCGGCCCGAAGACCGCCTGGAGACGCCGGCAGAGCAGTTCCTCCTCGCCGCCGAACCGGATCGAAGTGTCGAAGCCCCCGACTTCCCGCACCGCGGAGAGTCGAAGTGACATGTTCGCTCCGGGAATCGACAGGACCGAGCGCTCGTCGGCCCGCGGTGGCGGGGGGAAGAGGGCGCGCCACAGCCGCGCCCCGACGCCGGGGTGCTGCACCGCGTCGAGTTCCAACGCCGCGAGCGGATTGCGGAAGTCGACGAACCGGCGGTTGAAGGTGTCAACGGCGAGCGGCTTCACGGGCCCGCCGATCACCGTCACGTCGCTCGGAGCGCTGGCCCACGCGTCTGCCAGCTGCTGAACCCAGTGCGGTGGGGGGACACAGTCGTCGTCTGTCATCGCGAGGATTGGACCGCGGGCCGCGGCGATCGCCGCCTGGAGGGCCTCGCCCCTTCCCCGGTTCGTACCCAGACGAATTACTCTCGCGCCCGAGGCCGCGGCGATCTCCGCCGTGTCGTCCGTGGAGCCGTCGTCGACGACGATCAGCTCGAACGGCACGTCGTGGGTCTGCGCGCCGATCGCGGCGAGTGCCGCGCCGATGCTGGCCGCTCCGTTGTGCGAGCAGATCGCGACGCTGAGCCTCGGGCGCCCGGGGGTGGCTTCGCGACGAGCGGCGGTCCCCGACGGTGGAGCTGCCCCGGTCATCGTGTGCCTCGGTTCTCCCCTGCGCACGAGGGGTCCGGCGCGGGCCTTCCGCCGACCTGCCGGCTCACGACGGATCCGATCCGTAGACGATGTCGGACCGCGAGATGTAGAGGATCGAACGGGTGCTGCCGAAATATGCGCTGGCGAACACGTACTCCCCCGAGAACCTGCCACTGATCACCCTCGCGACATGGTTGACGACGTTCGCCCGGATCGCCAGTATCCAGGCGCTGTTGTCGACGATTACCGGGTCGACCTCCTGGATGAGACTCCGACGGTAGCCCCCGTCGAAGTCGTCGAGGGCCAGCACGGAGAAGGGGTCCGTTTGGATCAGGCGAGCTCCCGAGTTGGCCACCAGCCACTGGGCTGCGGCCTTGTCCGCCGGTGTTACGGCGAGATCCTCCACCTGGGATCCCGTGGCAGCGAGGGAGACGGGAAGGTTCGAATTGGCGATGACGTAGCTCGTCACGCCGCACGCGCTCGCGACCTGAAGCGTCGCGATGAGCCCGAGCAGCCATGGCGCCATTCGCGGGATGCGCGGTCGCACGCGCTGGAAGAGGTACGCGGCCGCGACGACGAACACGAGGTACATCTGGGCTTCGACGCGGTCAGCGTTGAACTGCACGACGAGCGTTCCCGACGACCGGGACAGAGCCGACGCGATGCCGCCGAAAACGGCGAGTCCGGCGATCTCGACATGTTGGTGTCCGCGGAAAGCCCGCCAGACGATCCAGAGCACCGCCACGACGATGAGAACGAGGAGGAGCTCACGTGCCACGGTCGCCCCGTCGTCGACGATCGACCCGAAAACCGGCACGCCGCGCGACGTCGGCAAGAACTTGTTCACGAGGACGGTCGAGTTCGCTCTTGGGTCGACGTTCATCCAGGTGTAGTGCGTCGTCCGCGTGACGAGATCAAGGGCGCGGACGCGGGACGCACTCAGCCGCTCGCTTGAGGCGGCACCCTCGATCCAGCGGGACAGGAGGTTCCCCGTTCCGGGGAACAGCTCCAGGCCGGAGGTGCGGATCGCATCGAAGACCTGGCCGAGGTAGGAACCCGTGTTGGCGACGACCAGCCCCCAGATGAGCGCGGCTCCGGCGAAGCTCGCCGCGACGGGTGCGGTGAGGACCCGCCGTGACCAATGGGCGCGCAGCACTAGGCCGAACAGCCACGCCACGACGACCGCGGCCGCCGACATGTAGGCCGTCGAGTAGTGGGAAACGGCCAGTCCCAGTCCCAGCACAGCGGCCAGCACCCGCACGCGGCGGATCGGGGCCGTGGGATCGGAGACGAGCTGGATGACGACGGTGAAGAGGAACAAGGCGACGCACTGGCGCATGAGAGCCGGAAGCTCGGTGAGAAACGACGTCGTTCCGACGATGAGGAGGGCGACGAGCAAGGCGGACCCGGTCGGGCCGAGGATGCGCCGGATCGTCAGCAACGTCGTCACCGCGCAGGCAGCCAGCAGGACTCCGGGGACCAGGACGAGGATCGTCCGCAGCTGGATCGCGTTGAGGAAGTGCAGCTGGGCAGGGAGGACCGTGAGCGACAACATCCCCGCGTACGGATCATGGCTGTGCGGAATGGGGAATCTCCCGGCGGCGATCGTGGCCGCCGCCACCGAGAACTCGTGCTGGATGTCCCAACCCCAGAGCCAGCCCCCACGGGTTGGGATCTGCCAGACCAGGGTGACCACGGCGCTTCCGACGAATCCGGCCTGGAGTCCCTCGCCGATTCGTCGGCTGAACGCGACGCTGGCGAACACGAGGCCCAGGCCGAGTACGGTTGCGGCCGTCGCGATCGTGTTGCTCGAGGTCGCATTCAGCTCGGTGGCCCCGACGAGGGCGATGCACGGAGGTACCGCGAGAGCGGCGATCCACCACAAGCTGCGACGCGGATGGCCTGCCAGCAGGTCTCCTACGGGATCGGCACGCCGGACGACCGCGACCGCAGCGAGCATCGCGAGCAGCACGAGCCAGACCACGAGGAGCGGCACACGACTGAGTGGCCGACTGACCCCGAGGTACGGTCCGATCGCACCAGCGGCCGCGCCGACGAAACAGAACAGGGTGATCCCGATTCCAGTCGCGAGGAGCAGCTTCCGGAGTCCCGTGATCCCCCACGGAACGATCAAGGACGTGAGGAGCAATCCCGGCAGAAGGATCAGGCCCACCGTGGAGACGAGTTGGGCGCCCGGGCTCGCCGGAGCGACGAGCGACACCGCGACGATGATGAATGCGAAGGTCGTGGCGATTCCGAACCGCCCCTCGGCGCGCTGGGGACCCAGATCCGCGGCTTCTGTCACGGTCTGACCTCGACGCGCAAGGGCGCGGGAAGCCCTCCGATATGGATCGTCAGCCACGTTCGCGTTCTCACGTCCGGGACGGGGACGAGCACGTACGACGCGCGACCGGGTCGCACGTCCACCGCTCCCAGCGCATCGAGGAACCCGCCGGCGGTCGCCGACCACGGGATCACCGAACGTCGGATGACGGTGACCGCGATCCTCACGTGCGAGCCGCGTACGACACCCGCGTCAGCGACGGATGGATACGCGAATGCCGCGGTCTCCCGGTAGGGAAGAGAATCAATGCCCGCAGTCCTGCCCACCCAACGCACGAGGGGGCCGCTGGCGGTGAAGAGCACGACAACGAAGACGAGCACGACGCCGGCGGCCTTCAAGCGGTGTCCGTTCCACCTCGTCGCCGACCGACTGTGGACCCGCGCGACCCGTTCGGGAGGCTCCGATTGCGCGCGGCCTAGCCCCTCTGCACGACCTGGGCCAAGGCCATCCCCTGCGCGCTCACGCAGTGCCGACGGTACCTGCCCCGATATGTCGCCGCCCATCATTTCGGCACCCTAGCGGGACCGACGCGAGCCAGCCGCGACGATTCCGTGCTCCACGACGTCGAGAAGTTCCTCTCGCGCCCGCTCCGGCGCATACCTCGCCAGGCGCTCAGCTCCCTTCACCCGTAGCAGAGCGGCGGTCTCTCCGCGGCACACTTCGCTGATGCCCGCGGCGATCGACTCGGGGTCGCGTGGGTCGACGTACACGGCCGCGTCTCCCGCGACCTCCTCCAGGGCGCTGTTCCGGCAGGACAGAACCGGGAGTTCGGCGGCAAACGCTTCCAGGATCGGGAGACCGAAGCCTTCGTACAGCGAGGGGTAGACGAGCGCGAGGGCCGACGCGAGGACCGCGTTCTTCGTGTCCTCGTCGACGTACCCAGTCATGATGATTCTCTCGCTGATCCCGAGGTCGGCGATCAGGGGTGCATAACGCTCATAACCGTCCCCCATCAAGGCGAGGTAGACGCTCGGTTCCCGTCGCGCCGCGATGGCGAAGCCAGCGAGAAGGTTCCCGACGTTCTTCCTCGGGTCGATGCCCCCGTTGTAAACGAGGTAGGACCTCCCGGCGAGGCCCTTTGGCAGGTTTCCCCCACGGGATAGGCGGGCGCGGCCGCCGAAGACCGGCGGGACGACGACGGCGTGCCGCCGGAAGTAGTGACGGATGTCGGCGGCCGCGGAATGCGAGTCCGTGATCAACACGTCACTGCGCAGCATCGCCGCGGCGGTCCACACGAGATACGGGATCGCGAATCCCGGGTCGCGCAGCAGGTACATCGCCGGCAGGCGGAGCGGGATGACATCGTGGGTCGTGGAGAGCTTCCACGTCCTCGGAACCGGAAGTAGCGGCATCCCGACGCTGGCCGGGGCCCAGTACAGGTCGAACGCGTGACGGCGGAGGAACAGCGGAAGTTGCAGCTGTTCCCAGACGATATTGCGACGGCTGCCGAAGCAGGCCCACTCGACTCCGGGGAACGAGCCCACGTACGGTCCCGACGGGAAGTTCGTGAGGAGCGTGACCGACGCCCCCTCGTCAGTCAGCACGCTGATCGCGTCGGCGAGGTACCTGCGTATCCCCATCCCGCGGCGTTGCACGTAGCGGGCGTCGAGGGCGATGTTCGCGCCCGCGAGGCGACGACGCGGGGCCGCGTCAGTGGCGGCGGCCATCGGCTGCCTGATCGTCAGAATCGGCTGGGTCACTAAACGGCCTGTTCAGACACCACGCTGCCCAGGGGAGCGAGCCGTCGTCGACCCCGGCGCCACTTCGGAGGTCGGATCACTTTCCGGTGAAGCACTCCGCGATCGCCTTCTGGGAAAGCGGCTGAATCTCGGCTATGGCGGCGGCGCCCATGCTCGGCTTCGTGAGGAGCGCTCCGTTCTGGTCATAGATCGTCGATCCCCAGTAGTAGATACCGCCCATGTCGTGCGACTTGAAAAAACTGCAGGCCGCTGTGAACCAGGTCGCCTGGATCGACTGATTGAAAGGATTCGTGTTCAGCGGGAGTGTCCACTGGTACGGCTGCGAGTAGGCGCCGTCCTGCGGAAGGATTCCGATCTCGGAGATCGTCGCGACGGAGATGAGCGGGAACGGGTTGTCCGTCGCCAGAGCGTTGTCCCACCCGGCGACGATCTGGTCGGCCGTCGCCGTGTCGGGCAGCCCCTGCAGTCCCCAGTACAGGTCGAAGCCGGCGCTCGTACTCGGCCAATGGACCCCGGCGTTCTCCTTGGGCAGCCACGTCGTCGTGAACACGAGATCGCCCGTGTAGATCCGCCGAGCCTGGGCGATGATCGATTTCCAACCACTGAGCGGGGCCATGCTTTGGAGCTCCGTGGCGATCGCGAAGTGCTCAACGTGATCTGCCTGGGCCATGACGAGATACGGCTTCATCGCGTGCCAGTAGTTGACGAACCACACGCTCGGGTCCGTCGGGTCGATGACGCCGCGCCAGCCGCCCTCCGTCGCGAGGTTCGTCTCGTAGAGAAGAGGGCGGAGGAAGACCTGGAGACCGTCGGCGTGCGCGATGTCGATGAGCGGGGTGAGCTCCGACGTCGGTGGCGTCTGGTACGGACTGCCGCAGACGTCCTTGGCGAAGAAGGAATTCGATGTGAGCGAGTACGTGTACATCGGGAAAGCGAGCGCGACGGAATTCGCGCCGAGCTTTTTGAAGGCCCGGAACTGACGACTCGCCCAAAGGGACCAATCCGTGGCTGACTCGCAGTTGTACGGGACGAAGGTGCTTATTCCGAGCTGCTCCGTCGAAGACTGTCCGGAGGTGCCCGCCGTCGCGCTCTCGCCGGGTGCGACGACAACGATGGCCACGCTCGCGGCAACGCAAAGTGCCGCGACTCTCCCCCTCAAGCCGACCGACATCGCCCGCCCCCCGTCACGATCTTCGCCCCAGCGGGGCCCGCCCGCGGCGACGGCGAGAGCCAATTCGCCACTCGGGGCGATCCTAACGGCGGCAATTCTGGGGCCAGCACCCCGATATCCCTGGTCGCCGGTGCCATTGCCGACCGGACTGGACGGGATCGGGCGGCGCGACCCTAGTTTGTACGCCGTCGGCGCGCTCTCAGCCGGAGGCCTCGTGACCGCTGCGTACCTGATCATCGCCCACCGGGATCCCGCCATGTTCCACCGCCTCGTCGGCTCGCTGCCCGCGGATGCGCTCGTGTACGCCCACATCGACGCGCGAGCAGATCTTGCACCGTTCTCGAGCTGCCCCCGCGATATCCGCTTCCTTTCGGACCCGCTCGAGCCGAACTGGGGCTCCTGGACGATGGTCGAAGCGACGGCACGCTTGCTCGAAGCTGCGCTCGGCGACGCGACCGTTTCCCGCTGCACCTTGATCAGCGGCCAGTGTTACCCGATACTGGCGCCGTCAGCGTTCGCGAGCTGGGAACTGGCGCCCGTCGACCGCCTGGAGATCGTGCCGGCACCCAACGCCGAGACGCACAAGTACGCCTGGCGCTACGAACGCCGCTGGAGCGGATCGGGCTACCCCCATCCCCACTCGCCTGCCGTCGTGGTCTCGAGCGCGCTCAATAGGCGGTTTGGCCGCCGGCTCGACCCGCTGACCCCGCTCGCCGGGAGGCGTCTCTTCGCCGGCACCGCGTGGTGGTCGTTCACCCGCCGGACGGCTGAGCACGCCGCCGAGGTCGCTCGGAACGATCGCGCCCTCACCCGCTATTTCTCCCACACCTACTGCCCCGACGAGGCGTTCTGGCACACCGTCGTGGCGGAGTTCCTCGATTCCTCATCGGTCGGGTGCGAGCCCACCTACGCGAAATGGCTTGGCAGTGCGCACCCGGCTCCTCTCAGCCCGGAGGACCTGATCCGTGAGGCCCGGAGCGGGCGTTTCGCGTTCGCCAGGAAGTTCTCCAGCGACCAAACCGATCTGCTCGACCTGGTCGATCGGCTCCGCACAGGGAAGGCGGCCTGACCTGCAGTTCGCGCCGGTCCCCCGACGAACAGGTCGACGCTCCGAGCCGTCAGCGGTTCGCGGGCGACGGCCCCTTAGCTGAACGCCTTGTTGAACAAGGCCGTCGACACCGGGATCGTCGATCCGAGCGGAAGGATCGAGTCACAGTCGCAGTCGAAGTAGCTCTGGTACGCGACGTCGTTGTCCTGGACGACGCTGATGACACCGCTCATGTACGCGCTGTCGTCTCCGGAGACCTCGCCCCACTCGGGAATGCTGAGCGGTTTGCCCTCTTCCTCCGCGAAAGCGACGATCTCCGAGAGACTCACCTGGCTGTTTCCATCCAGGGTGTACAACGCGTTCCAACCTTCAACCGCTGCGGAATCGCCCGAGAGGCAGTCGGCGTCGTAGAGGTCGGCGCCGATGATGTCGACGTACGCGTTACCGGGGTATCCCTGCGCCAACGGGAAGTCCGTGATGCAGGTGTTGGGGTTCCAGTCGAACAGGAAGTGTTCGCCCGAGACGGATCGCATCGCGGTCACTTCGTTCTGATAGCAAGCGTCCCAGTTCGCAATCTCCGTCGAGTAGTTGGAGTCGGTGGGATTGCCGACGAAGTCGTTCTCCCAGTCCCCATTGAATTCCTTGCCGAGCCGGATGACCGAGTTCCCCGCGCCCTCCGCGACGAGGTTCTGCGCGAGCGTCACGGCGTACTGGTCGTAGGCACCGGAGGCACAGACCGCCTCCCACGCCGTGTTCGTCGGGTCCCCGGACGGCGAGACGCTGTTCGGGACGAGATTCAGCCCGAGCACCAGCTGATGGTTCGGCGAGGCGGCGAGCCACGAGTCCCAACCGTCGCTCACGGTGGCAGTCAGCCACGGGTTTACCCAGTTCGACCACTGTGGATCGTCGTCTGCGAACTCCTCGATGCAGTTGTAGGTGACCCCGGTCGTCGCCTCCACCTGACTCAGCTCGGCGGCGGTGAGGATACCGTTGACCGCGTTGAGGTAGATGCAGTTCGCCTTGGAGTTTCCAGCGATGATCGTGCCACCCCCCGAGACGACCTGCGACGTGACCGCGAGGGTTGCGGCGTCAGACGTCGCCGAACCCGCCACATTCGTGAAGACGGCGCGGAACGCGTCTCCGCTCTGAGAGACCGATGCAACGAAGGAGTACGTGTCGGAATTCGCGCCCGTGATTCCGGTCCAGGTCCCTCCGCTGTTCGTCGACACCTGCCAGGCGACCGTCGGAACGGGAGTCCCGGTTGCCGACGAGACGAAGCTGACCGTCGCTCCAGCGGTGACGGTCGAGCTCTGCGGTTGCGTGGTGATAGCCGGAGCCTGGTCTGCAGCGCCCGTCGAACCGGACCCTCCCGTTGAGCCGGACCCTCCCGATGAGCCGGACCCTCCCGTTGAGCCGGACCCTCCCCCGGAGCTCGACCTGTGCTGCGGGGAGGAGGTCGACACGATCCTGAGGGCGTTTGCCGACGTGCCCGCGAGGTCCTTCGTTGCCCCTGTCAGCCGGAGCGAGGCGGCCTTGGTCATCGCAGAGCCGGACGGGTTGTGGAAGACGACTCGGAACTCCTCACCACCCCGGGACGTGCTGCCAACGACCGAGTACATCTCCGACGTCGCGCCGGGAACGCGGGCCCAGGACTTCCCGCTGTTCTTTGACACCTGCCACTGCGCTCGCGGCATCGGTGAGCCCGACGCTTTCGCCTCGAAACGCGCCCGCGCTCCAAGGGCGACGGCGACCGTGACGGGCTGCATCGTGATCCGAGGCGCGGTAGCAGTCGGCCGCGTTTTGTGGGGAAGTCCCAACGCGGTGCGCAGGTTCGGCCGCACCACGGCAGCGGGGAGGGCGACACCCACGAAGCCTGCCTGGCAGGCCAGGATGGTTGCGGTCGCCGCGATGCCGGTGGCGAGGAGGCGATGCGCCCCGTTGCGGCGTGCACGGGGCGCAGTGTGGTGGGTCACTGACGTGGTCGCGACAGACGACCACTCTCCGTGCCACCACTTTCTGTGGTCAGTGTTCGGAATGCGGGCGGGCATGGAGGCATCCTCCCCTCAGACCTGGCACCCGGACAGACACGTACGCAGCCATGTCGGGTGCACAACGGCACCCGCGGCACTAGTCAACAGCCGCGTAACCGGACTCACAGATAGTTCGATCTAGCACATGTTGCTCACTTTTGGTGGCAGAATGACCACGCTGTGTGGTTGAGCCGGCCGCGCGCGGAGATCGAAGGCGCGACCAACGCAGTGAGTGGCTGCGTGCGGTCGACGACCCAACGGAACGGGCCGGCCTGAGCGAGCCCAGGCGCGGCTCCCCCTGAGCCCGTGAACGAGTGGGAGTGGTCCGGGGCTCCCCCGGCACCCGAGGTGCCCGAGCTCGTCCGCCGCTGTCAGCGCCTGCGGCGGCGCTCCCGGCCCTCGCAGCAAACATCCTCAAGTCGTCTCAAGAGTTGGTTGCGGTCACATACTTCACGTCCCGCGTCGGATGGCCAGAGGGCAGCGTGCAGAGGCAATCGGACTATCTTGATGCCCTAGTGGCTCGCGGAAACATCGAAATCGTCTACGGCAACTTCATCTGGAATCCAGTGCAATGCGAGTCGTGTGGAAAAGAGTGGGACCGTCGAGAAGAGAAGCAGACCGACGTAA
This sequence comes from Acidimicrobiales bacterium, assembly GCA_050014835.1. GTDB lineage: Bacteria > Actinomycetota > Acidimicrobiia > Acidimicrobiales > Bog-793 > Bog-793. The sequence continues at coordinate 12,908 of JBEKCO010000004.1, read as the reverse complement.
GCATCGCCGTCCACATGCTCGGGGACGCCTACGACGGCCTGTACGACGCGGCGCTCCTGATTTCGGGTGACAGCGATCAGGTTCCCGTCGTAAAGGAGATCCCTTTCCGGTATCCGAATCGACGCGTGATTATCGCGTGCCCGCCCAAGCGCGTGTCCAACGAGCTAAACGACGCCGCCTCGGCCTCGTTCCACCTGGTGCGCTCGCACTTCGAAGACTGTCAACTGCCGGAGTCAGTGACCGACCCCCTCACGGGCCACATTCTCCGCCAACCGGTCGAATGGCGAAAGGAGCCCGATCACGGTTCCGTCTCAAACTGACCCACTATCTCTTTCTTTCGGACCGGGGCTCGCGCTCTATGTTGCACAGCTGCGCACCACCTAGCGTCGCTACCCGTGACAACCTCAGTCCAAGCCAAACGTGAACGCGTAGTCAACAAAGTCGTCGCAATGGCTCCTGGCCCGACGCGTTCGGTCGTCGGTCTCGCGCGCGCCTCTCATCCCGGACCAGTGGTCGCGGTGAGTGCAGCTGCCGTCGGCTATGCACTCGCGATCGGGTGCACCCGTCGGGAGGCGATTCGGGTCGGTCTCGCGGTGTCCTCGGGCCAGCTCGCGATTGGATGGCAAAACGATTGGACTGATGCGGTACGCGACCAGCTCGCAGGACGACGGGACAAGCCGATCGCGAACGGCGAAGTCACCGAGAGTCTCGTCGGAGCTGCCTCGGTGCTTGCAGGGATCTGTTGTGTTCCGGCATCACTTGCTAACGGGCGAACGGGCGGCCTGACGCACCTCGCAGCCGTGCTCAGCGCTGCCTCTTACAATGCCGGCCTAAAGTCCACGCCGGCCTCTTTTGTCCCCTACGCTCTCTCCTTCTCACTGCTTCCGGTCTTCGTTCAGCTGAGCCGAGAAAACGCTTCCTTCCCACCGCCGTGGGCGCCAGTAGCGGCCGGAACCCTCGGAGTTGCCGCGCACTTGTTGAACGTCCTGCCTGACCGTGAGCTTGACCGCTCTCTCGGGGTCCTCGGTCTGCCTCAGCGTCTCAGCCTCGAGAAAAGTCTTGCGCTTGCTGGAGGACTCCTGGTGCTGTCTTCCGGGCTGGTCAGCTTCGCGCCTCGTCGTCCAGACATCATGGGCACGCTCAGCTTCGCGGCATCGCTCGCCCTCGGCGGGGCTGCAGTGCACGCCGGACACGCTCGCGACGGCCGCAGGGCCTTTCGTTTCGTGCTCGCGCTCGCGCTTTTGGACGTTGCGCAGCTCCTCGTATTCTCGGTTTGCTCTCGTCGCCGAGCGGCGGTTCTCAGAGATGCTGGAGCGGACCATGAAGGCCTACAACAACCGCTCGCTCACCGCAGCCGAGGTCATTGCGGAGCTGGTGGAACTCGCCAAGGAGATGAAGATCGAGCACGAGCGAGGGGCCGCCCTCGGTCTTCGTGACGACGAGCTCGTGTTCTACGACGCCGTGTGCCAGAACGACTCGGCTGTCATGGAACTGGGCGACGACGTGCTGAAGCAGATCGCTCAGGAGCTGGTCACGGTCGTCCGTGCGAATGCGACGGTCGAGTGGGACAAGAAGGAGCAAGTCCATGCACTGCTTCGGTCGTGAATCCGGAGGCTCCTTACCAAGTACCACTATCCGCCGGACAGGCAGGGGGCAGCCGTGGCACTCGTCATCGAGCAGGCCGAGGTGCTAGCGGCAGAAGTGGCCGCTTGAAGGGCTATCCCGACGGAGCCGGCGACCTGCGCAGGAACCGCCTATTCCGCCCCGACCCGTAAGCAGCCGGCCGGCCCCAACGGGCCGCCGTCGCCTCCGGCCCTAGCCCCACCCTCGCCGACCGGGACCCGCCACTCCATCGGCCACGCCAATCCCTCGCACCTACCCATCCACCGATCCGTGGGCGTGGCCATTCCGGCGCCGTTGCGGTTTCCGTCCTTCTCTCCCGCCGGACTCGGGTGGGCGCTGGCGGACTCGAACCGCCGACCTCAGCCGTGTGAAGGCTGCGCTCTAACCAACTGAGCCAAGCGCCCGACTCCGGAATGCTAACCCCATGCCCCGGCGCCACGACCCCGTGCTCCCGCGGACCGTCGCCCCTGGGATCCTGCGCGACAATCCAGCTGCCGGCGCGCGCTCGTCCCATTCCATGCCATGGCGCCTTCGCAACTACCCTTTGTGAGGTGACCGCGGAACCGCCCGACCGTCAGCTCCGCCCTCTTGACGGACGCGCCCCGGCCTCGCCGAACGCGAACGACGACATCGTGAACGACGCGTCGTCCCCCCGCCGGACAGTCTCCTGGCGCTCACCGGGTACGTGGCTCCCAAGGGCGCCGGCACGGGCGACTGGTCCGGCCGCGCCCACGGATCGGCCCGCCGCAGGAATCCTCGATGAACGTGAACACCGGTTCAGCGTCGCCGCGTCCGTCCTCGCGCTCGGACTGGTGGCGGCGGCGTACTTCGTCAACCGCCACTCCACCCTCACGAAGGTCCGTGCGGACGCGCTTGAGCTTTTCATCGCCGGACTCATCCTCGTCGCCATCATGTTCGGCGGAATCATCTTCCGACGCGCCTCGCTGGTCGGCATCGCGAGCTTCATGATGGGTTTCGAGCTCTTCAGCGGGGGCGACCTCTTCGGCGTCATCTTCCTTGTTTTCGGGGGTTGGCTCCTGCTCCGGATGGTGCGCCGCCAACGTGCCGAGATCGCCGCTGGCGGGCGGTCGTCGCGCGCGCCGAAGTCGACCTCGCCCTGGGCCGCCGGACCACCCAAACCTTCGAAGCGATACACGCCGCCCCGTCGCTCCCGGGCTTCGGCGCGTCGGCGTTGACCTTGCGATCGGTACCGGCGTCGTGATCGCCGACGATCTTTCCGGCAAGCGCATCGCCATCACCGGCGCAACAGGGTTCCTCGGCACCGCGCTCGTCGAGCGTCTCCTGCGCTGCGTGCCCGAATGCCAGATCGTCGTCCTCGTGCGGCCCGGGCGGCGCCAGAACGCCGCTGACCGCACGGCCCGCGAGATCATCCGCAACGACTGCTTCGACCGGCTCCGCCATGAGCTCGGTGACGACTTCGAAGCGACCGTGGCGCGTCGTGTGACGACGGTCGCCGGAGACGTGACGACCGACGGGCTGGGTCTCGGCGACAAGGACAGAGAGGTCCTCGCCTCCTGTGACATCGTCGTCCACGCTGCGGCGTCCGTGAGTTTCGACGCGCCCATCGACAGCGCCGTCGAGGTCAATCTCCTCGGACCATCCCGCGTCGCGGCAACGATGAACGACCTCGTCGCCTCACACCGGCCGCGGGGACAAGCCCTCCCCCATCTCATCTCAGTCTCGACCGCCTACGTGAGCAGCGGCCACCGAGGTGATGCGCTCGAGGAACCGATCTCGGAGAGCCCGTACATCGCGCTGCCGGACTGGCGGTTGGAGGTCGACGCCGCCCGCCGGGCCCGCTCGGACGCCGACGCCGCGAGCCGCACCCCCGCCCAGCTCGAGAAGTTTCGCAAGGCAGCCCGCGGCGAGATCGGCGCGGCGGGGACGGCGCTCCTCGCCGAAAGGACCGAGCGCTTGCGTGTGGACTGGGTGACCGACCGTCTCGTCGAGCTCGGGCGGGCGCGCGCCCAGGCTCTCGGTTGGCCTGACGCCTATGCCTTCACGAAATCCCTCGGCGAGGTGGCGCTCGCCGCCTCGAAGCGGGACCTGCCCGTGACGGTCGTGCGACCCTCGATCGTCGAGTCCTCGCTCGCCGACCCCGTACCGGGCTGGATCCGCGGCTTCCGGATGGCCGAGCCGGTGATCATCTCGTACGCGCGGGGCTTACTGCGACAGTTCCCGGGCGTGCCCGAAGGGATCGTCGACGTGATTCCCGTCGACCTCGTCGCGGCGGCGATCATCGCGGTCGCGGCCCGCGGGCCGGGCCCGGCCCAAGAGAGCGTGTTCCAGATCGCGTCCGGCGTGCGGAACCCGCTGCGCTACGGGAAGCTCGTCTCGCTTTGCGAGGGGTGGTTCACCGAGCACCCGATCTACGACAGTCACGGCCAACCGATCGTGGTGCCGAAATGGTCCTTCCCCGGCCGGGGCAAGGTCCAGGCCGACCTGCGCCGGGCGTCGACCGGGCTCCGCCTCGCGGAGCGCTTCGTCAAGCGGCTCCCGATCCGTGGGGACCTCGCCGAGCGGGCTCTCGGCGTCGAGGAACGTCGTGAGCTCGCGGAACGCGCCCTCGCCTACGTCGAGCTCTACGGGTCGTACGCCGAGACCGAGGCCCGCTTCCGGATCGACCGCACCCTCGAGCTGTACCACTCGCTCGACCCCGTCGACCAGAAGGCCTTCTGCTTCGACCCGGCGGTGCTCGAGTGGTCGCAGTACGTGCGCGAGATCCACCTCCCCTCCATCGTCACCCACGCCCGGGTGCGCACCTCGCCCGGTAGGCGCGTCACCGAGAAGCGCGACGACCGCTCCCGGCGCCGGATCCTCACGGCCGAGCCCCGCTGCGCGGCGTTCGATCTCGAGCAGACCCTCATCAACTCGAACGTCGTCGAGTCCTACGGCTGGCTCGCGACCCGCCACCTCGCCCCGCTCCGCAGGGCCCAGCTCGCCGCCGAGCTCATCCTCGAAGGGCCGCGACTGCTGGCGATCGACCGTCGTGATCGCAGCGACTTCCTGCGCTCGTTCTACCGGCGCTACGAGGGCGCGCCCGTCGACCGGGTCCGGGAGGACTCCTGGGAACTGTTCAGCGACCTGCTGCTCACGCGGGCCTTCCCCGGTGCGATCGAGCGCGTGAGGGCCCACCGCGCCCTCGGTCATCCGACCCTCCTCATCACCGGGGCGCTCGACTTCGTCATCGCGCCCCTCCGGCCCCTTTTCGACGACATCGTGTGCGCCTCCCTCGGCGAGGAGAACGGCCGGTTCACCGGCGAGCTCGTCTCGACGCCCCCGACGGGCGAGGCGCGGGCGATCATGCTCGGCGAGTGGGCCGCCTCCCACGGGCTCGACCTCGAACGGACCGTCGCCTACGCCGACTCGACGAGCGACCTGCCGATGCTCGACGCAGCCGGCCTCCCCGTCGTCGTGAACCCGGAACCGAAGCTCGCCTCGATCGCCCGCCGGCGCGGCTGGCCGATCGAGGAGTGGAAGCGGGCCCGCGGCGGCCCGTGGGTCCCCCTCGCCATCGCCATGCGCCGGACCGGTCCCCGCTCGCCGGCCCCCCACGAGCTGAGCGCGCCGCACCCGACCGACGAGAAGGGGCAGGCGGGATGAAGGCCCTCCTTTTCGAACGGCTCGTCCACCGCTTCGCCGCCGCCCGGCTCGTCTCGCTCGTCGCGGGATCGGGGACGGGCATCGGGGTCGCCCCGCTACGGCTCGGCGAAATCGACCCGCCGAGCCTTCCCGGTGCGAACTGGCACCGGGTCGCGCCGCGCCTGTCCGGAATCTGCGGATCGGATCTCGCGACACTCGACGGGACGAGCTCGCGGTTTTTCGAGGACATCGTCACGTTCCCGTTCGTGCCCGGTCACGAGATCGTCGGCGTCGTGAAGGATGGCCGGCACACCGGCAAGCGCGTCGTCATCGAGCCGGTGCTCTCCTGCGTCGTCCGTGGCATCGAGCCGCTCTGCCCGTCGTGCGCCGCGGGCCGCACGGGATCCTGCGAGCGGATCGCGTTTGGTCACATCCGTCCGGGCCTGCAGACCGGCTACTGCGCGGACACCGGCGGAGGGTGGTCTGACGAACTCGTCGCCCACGACGCCCAGCTCCACCTCGTCCCCGCCGGGATGACCGACGAGGCCGCGGTGATGGTCGAACCGGCGGCGTGCGCGGTCCACGCCGCGCTGGTCGGCCAGGTGGTGCCCGGCGAGCGCGTCGTCGTGCTCGGTGCCGGGACCGTCGGTCTCTGCACGCTGGCGGCGGTGCGCCACCACACGCTCCCCTCGGCGCTCCTGTCCGTCGCCAAGTACCGCGTCCAGCGCCGATTCGCCGAGGACCTCGGTGCCGACGAGGTCGTCGCGCCGAGCGAGCTCGGCCGGGCGGTCCGCCGGATGACCGGGACCCTCGCGCTGGCGTCCAGCGGGGGCGCGATCGACCGGCTCGCGGGCGGGGCGGATGTGGTCTTCGACTGCGTCGGCTCGGCGCGTTCGATCGCGGAGTCTCTGGAAGTCGTTCGGCCCGGAGGTCGGATCGTTCTCGTCGGGATGCCCGGCACGGTCCGGGTCGACCTCGCACCACTGTGGCAGCGGGAGGTCGCCCTCGTTGGCGCCTACGCCTACGGGATGGAGGACGTCCCGGGTGGGCCGCGCCGGACGTTCGCCCTCGCCTTCGAGCTCGTCGCCGCCGCGGGGCTCGAGCGGCTCGTGTCGGCCCACTACCCTCTGGAACGTTACGAAGAGGCGGTTCGCCATGCCGCGAACGCCGGGAGGCGGGGGTCGGTGAAGATCGTCTTCGACCTCCGCCGCGAGGACCCCGCGTGGCGGCGTACCGCCGAGCCGGTGGCCAAGAAACGACCTACCCCCCGTCGTGACGAGAAACTGGAGACGAGCGCGTGAGCCCGAGACCCGGATTCGTACTCGAGGTCGACCGGTCGACCCCCCCGACCGTTTTCTGGCACGGGGAGGGCTTCCGGTTCGAGCGGCTGCCCGAGGGTTCCCGGGTCGTCTACCCGCCCGAGCCCCTCGACGGACTGGTCGACCCCGAAGCGTCGATCCGCCACGCGCTCGAGCACCCGCTGGGCGACTCCGCGCCGCTTTCGGCGCTCTTGAAGCCCGGGATGCGGCTCACGATCGCCTTCGACGACGTCTCGCTGCCGCTGCCGCCGATGCGCCGGCCGGACATCCGCCAACGGGTGATCGAAGCCGTCCTCGACAAGGCCGCCGCGGCAGGCGTGGACGACGTCGTCCTCATCGCCGCGCTCGCCATCCACCGACGGATGACCGACGACGAGTTGCGCCACGCCCTCGGCGACCGGGTCTTCGACGCCTTCGCGCCCCACGGGCTTCTGCAGCAGCACGATGCCGAGGACCCCGGAGCGCTCGTCCACCTCGGCCTCACCGACAAGGGCGAGGACGTCGAGATCAACCGGCGGGCCGCCGAGAGCGACCTGCTCGTCTACGTGAACATCAACCTGTCGGCGATGGACGGCGGCCACAAATCCGTCGCCACCGGGCTCGCCAGCTACCGAAGCCTCCGTCACCACCACAACGTGAAGGTCCTGCAGCACAGCCGCTCTCTCATGGACCGTCACCACTCCGAGATGCACTCCTCGAACTGGCGGATGGGCCGGCTGATCAAGGCTGCCGGCGTGAAGATCTTCCAGATCGAGACGACGCTCAACCTCGACATGTTCCCGTCGCAGTTCAACTTCTTACAGAAGCGGGAGTGGGAGTGGTCGCTCGCCGACCGCGCCGGCTTCCACGCGACCCGGCTCTCGCTCGACCGCACCCCGCCGCGGCTCGCGCGCCAGATCTTCCAGTCGATGCTCTCGCCCTACGCGGTCACCTCGGTGCAGGCCGGCGAGGTCGAGGCCGTCCACGACGTCACGCTGGAGAACCTCCACCGCCAGCAGCTCGTCTACGTCGAGGGCCAGACCGACATCCTGACGATGGGCCTGCCGTACCTGTGCCCGTACAACGTGAACTCGATCATGAACCCGATCCTCGTCGCCTGCCTCGGGCTCGGCTACTTCTTCAACCTCTACCGGGGCCGGCCGCTCGTGCGCGAGGGCGGGGTCTGCATCATGTCCCACCCCACGCCGTGGGCGTTCAACCCGGTCCACCACCCGAGCTACATCGACTTTTTCGAGCAGGTGCTCGCCGAGACGACCGACCTCGTGGAGATCGAGAAGCGCTACGAGGAGTCGTTCGCCACCGATCCCTGGTACATCCACCTCTACCGGACCTCGTACGCCTACCACGGCGTCCACCCGTTCTACATGTGGTACTGGTGCGCCCACGCCCTCCAGCATCTCGGCGCCGTGATCATCGTCGGCGGCGACCGGGCCGCCGTGCGGCGCATGGGGTTCAAACCCGCCTCGACCCTCGCCGACGCCCTCGAGATGGCCGAGGACGTCGTCGGCCGGAACCCGACGATCACGCACCTCCACGCTCCGCCGCTGCTCGTGGCCGACGTCTCGTGAGCGTCCGACTCCCCCGCATCGTCGAGGACGTCGTCTCCCGCCCGACGTGGCCCGGGACCCTGCCGCGCCCGATCGAGCGGCGCAACATCGGAGTCGACTACGACACGGCCTGGACGCGGGCGCCCTGGGCACGGGCCGTGCGTCGCGTGCTCGTCGACAACGTCACCCGTCCCTTCGTCGCCGCCGTCGCCGCGCCCAAGGTCTTCGGCCGGGAGCACCTCGACGCGCTCGACGGGCCGGTGATCTTCGCCGCCAACCACTCGAGCCACCTCGACACCTCGATCGTCGTGGCGTGCCTGCCGGAACGCTTCCGGCGCCGCACGGTCGTCGCCGCGGCAGCGGACTACTTCTTCGACCGCCCCTGGAAGGCGGCGCTGTGGTCGCTCGCCCTCGGCACCATCCCGATGGAGCGGACAAAGGTGAACCGGCGCAGCGCCGATCTCGCCGCGCAACTCCTCACCGACCGCTGGAACCTCGTCATCTTCCCCGAGGGAGGTCGCAGCCCAGATGGCTGGGGCCAGGAGTTCCGCGGTGGAGCCGCCTACCTCGCCAAACGCTGCGACGTGCCCGTCGTCCCCGTCCACCTGCGCGGCGTCCGGCCGGTCTTCCCGAAGGGCAGCAGTTCGCTGCGCCGGGGCAAGGTCGAGATCCGCTTCGGGGATCCCCTGTGGCCCGGCGAGGCGACAGGTCACGACGGCCGGGAAGAGGACGCCCGCCGTTTCGCTGCCCGTATCGAAGAGTCCGTGGCGCTCCTCGCCGACGAAGCCGAGTCGGACTGGTGGTCGGCGCGCCGACGCGCCGCCGCCGGCGAGACACCGGCGTTCCGCGGGCCCGACGCCTCGCCGTGGCGCCGCGCCTGGGTCCTCCCGGCGAGCGCCCGGCGCACAAGGCGCTCGCGATCGAGAACCTCCGCCAAGCCCTGGTGATGCCCGCTTCGTAAGGAAGGCGCCGCCCCCCGGACGCGAAGAAGGGGCCGGGGGGGGACCGGCCCCTTCGTTCAGTTCACACCCACAGGGCTCCGGTGGGGGACCGTCACTCCCGTGGTTGACCCCTACTGTTGCCAAGCTCGCACCATCAGTCAAACAGTTGCGATAGATAGCGCCTATCATTTAGTCCGATGGACCTGCGGCAACTGAACGCCCTGGTCGCGATCGCCGAGCACGGCTCGTTCTCGGCGGCCGCCGACGCGCTCGCCACCGTGCAGTCGAACGTCTCGACGCACGTGAAGAAGCTCGAGGTGGAGCTCGGATCCGTCCTCGTCGACCGTGGCACCGGGCGACTGACCGACGCCGGCGAGCTCGCGGTGGAGCGGGCCCGCCGCGTGATCGGTGAGCTCGACGCCCTCACCTCCGACGTCACCGCGCTCAGCCGGGAGATCATCGGGACGGTCCAGCTCGGCCTCATCGGGACCGCCGCGCTGTGGATCGTGCCTGAACTCCTCGACCTCGTCCCGGCGCTCCACCCCCACCTGCGCCTCATCTTCCGGGAGGCGACGACGCTCGGACTCGACACGCAGCTCGCGACCGGGGACATCGACCTCGGCGTGCTTGCCCTCCCCGCCTCCGGTTCCGAGGTCCACACGGTGGCGCTTTTCGAGGAGGACATCGGCCTTTTTCTCCCCCGATCCCACCCGCTCGCTGCCCGCGAGTCCGTGACGGTCGTCGACATCGCGGACCTCCCCCTATTTCTGCCGCTCGAGGGCAGCAACTATCGGAGGTCCCTCGACGCCCTCGCCGCCGCAGCAGGGGTCGCGCTCCACCCCCGGGCCGAGCTGGACAGCCTCCGGCTCATGCGCTCGCTCATGTTCGAGGGCTGCGGCTTCGCCATCCTGCCGACGAGCGCGCTGCCGGTCCGCCGGGCAAGGTCCTGGACGATCATCCCGGTCGAGGGTCTCGCGCCCCGGGTCATCGGCGTCGCCCAACGTCGTCGGGCCCTCCCCGGCGCGCCGGTGCGCGCCGTCCTCGACGTGCTCACGACGATCCTCGCCGACCCGAGCCGGCTCCCGAAGGGCGTGCACCCGATCGCCCAGGAGCACGCAGCGGCCGCGCACAAGCCCGAGCCGGGTCCGTCGCAGCGCGAACCTCGGCGCGCCTGACCGTCACGGACGCAGTTCTGCCGACCCCGGCGGACCCGCCCCCGCCGGCTCCCGCCACATCAGCCAGAGCCGCGGGCCACCACGGGGCGCCCGGATCTCCCTTGTGACCCGGAATCCGAGCCCTTCGTAGAAGTGGGTGTTCGGCTCGGTCGAGCATTCGAGGTAGGCCCCGAGACGCATGGCGTCGCAGCGCGCGAGTCCCGGCCGCATCAGCGCGCTTCCGAGCCCGCCTCGCTGATGGGCCGGGGCGACGCCGACCGTGCCGAGGTAGTAGTGCGCCAGGAGTGGGCGGTGACGCTGGAGGGCGACCGCCAGCCGACGAGCCGACCTGTAGCTCCCCGACGCCAGCGAGACGCGCAGATAGGCGAGCTGGTCGCCGATCGTCGGCCGGCGCGAATCCGGCGGCAGCCACATCGCCGCACCGATCGCGTCCCCGGTCGTGTAGACCTCGCCGCGGGGCAGGTAGGTCCGCGACAACTGCACGGCGAAGAACTCCTGAAGGATCGTCTCCCGGCGGTCCCCGTCGGGGAAGATGAAGGCGGATACCGGATCGTCGACGAACGCCGACGCGAGCGAACGCGTGAGTATGGCCATGTCCCGGGGGTTCGCCCGGCGCACTTCGGGCACCATGCGATGGTATCTCGGCCCCTGCCCGGGCCAGGCTGGGTGCCCGCTATAGGCTCTGGCGCGCTATCGCCAATCCGTACGGGGAGACCCCATGACGCCGACACCTCGACAGTTCTCGATCACCTTCGACTACCGCTGCCCTTTCGCCCGCAACGCCCACGAACATGTCCTCGCCGCCTTGTCCGCAGGCGCGGACTACGACATCCGCTTCGTCCCGTTCTCACTCAGCCAGGCCCACGTCGCCGAGGGGGAGCAATCTGTTTGGGACAACCCTTCGGCCCGCAACGAACTCCTCGCCGGTGCCGCGGGCATCGTCGTGCGGGACCGCTTCGCCGATGCGTTCCCGGCGGCACATCTCGCGCTCTTCGCTGCCCGTCACGACCGCAGCGGCGATCTCCGCGACGAGAAGGTCATCCGCTCAGCCCTCGCGGCGGCTGGCGTCGACGACGACACCGTCTTCGCCGAGCTCGACGCCAGCTGGCCTTTCGACGTGTTCCGTCGTGAGCACGAGACCGCGGTGCGCGATCACGCCGTCTTCGGCGTCCCGACGTTCATCATCGACGACCGGGCCGTTTTCGTCAGGCTGATGGAGCGTCCCCAAGGCGACCCCGAACTCGCCCGGGCGACGATCGATCGCGTGCTCGATCTCCTCGTCGACCACCCCGAACTCAACGAGTTCAAGCACACCTCGATCCCCCGTTAGGGGTCGAGGAGCTCAGCTTTCCAGGGAGATCGGTTCGTCGTCCCCGACGCCCGCTCCAAGCGGGACGTCGGCGACGACCGGCGCCACCATCTTCCGGATCCGCTCGTCGATCTCAACGACGAGCTCCGGGCTTTCCCGCAGGAACTGCTTGGCGTTCTCCCGGCCCTGGCCGAGCTGCTCGCCCTCGTAGGTGTACCAGGCGCCCGACTTCTTCACGATGTCGAAATCGACTGCGACGTCGAGGATCGAGCCTTCCCGGCTGATCCCGTGTCCGTACATGATGTCGAACTCTGCGGAACGGAAGGGAGGCGCGCACTTGTTCTTCACGACCTTCACCCGCGTCCGGCTCCCGACGATCTCGGCTCCATCCTTGATTGACTCCACCCTCCGGATGTCCAGGCGAACCGACGCGTAGAACTTCAGTGCCCGGCCCCCCGGAGTCACTTCCGGTGAGCCGTAGATCACACCGATCTTTTCGCGGAGCTGGTTGATAAACAGGGCAATCGTGTCCGACTTGTTCAAGGTCGCGGTGAGCTTGCGCAGCGCCTGGGACATCAGGCGGGCTTGGAGGCCGACGTGCGCATCGCCCATTTCTCCTTCGATCTCGGCGCGCGGGGTCAACGCGGCTACCGAGTCGATGACGAGAACGTCGATCGCACCCGAGCGGATGAGCATCTCGGCGATCTCCAACGCCTGTTCGCCGTTGTCCGGCTGGGAGATGAGGAGCTCGTCGATGTCGACGCCGATGGCCTTCGCGTACACGGGATCGAGGGCATGCTCCGCGTCGATGTAGGCGCAGACACCACCGTTGCGCTGTGCCTCCGCGACAACATGGAGCGCGAGGGTCGACTTGCCGGAGGATTCAGGACCGAAGACCTCGACAATGCGACCGCGCGGCAGACCACCGATGCCGAGCGCGAGGTCGAGTGACATGGCACCGGTCGAGATGACCTCGATGCCCAGTGTGAGGCTCTCACCCATCCGCATCACAGAGCCCTTCCCGAACTGCTTCTCGATCTGGCAGAGTGCTGCGTCGAGTGCCTTGTCCCGCTCCATCACCCCTCACTTTCCACCGCTCACGCCGCCGGGCCGTGCACCGAGCGGACCTGCACACTACGGCTCCGCTGTATCGCCGGCGCCGCACCCCCGATCGACCATCCACTCGTACGGGAACTTCCATCAGTGTAGTTGCGAACACCTGTTCGATGGTGGATTCTCCGGCGATGTGTGCGATGACACGACAGCCCTGGTCAGAGGCTGTCGCACGAATCCTGACTGTCCTGCCCGCGATTTGGGTCAGGCGGGACAATTGGTGCATGCCGATCAACCTTCGTGAGGCCGATCGCGACCAGCTGTTCCTGCTGCCGCCC
>JBEKCO010000003.1:0-65331 GCA_050014835.1 Acidimicrobiales bacterium | reverse complement strand
GTCGCCCGTTGAGCCGCGGGTCGCACGTCGTCGTGTAGCGCAGCGAGAGATGTTCCTCGAGGATGTCCTCGGCCCCGCCGAGGCACTCGGTCACGGCGTCGCCGGTGAGCTCGACGTGGACGCCACCCGGCCAGGTCCCCTCCTCACGGTGGACCGCGAAGAAGCCCTTGATCTCACCGAGCACGTCGTCGAAACGCCGTGTCTTCCGGCCGGTCTCGGCAACGAACGTGTTCCCGTGCATCGGATCGCACTCCCACACGACAGGGTGCCCCGCGTCCGTGACGGCGCGCACGATTCCGGGGAGCAGCGTCGTCACGTCGCGCACACCAAGCCGCGTGATGAGCGTCAGGCGCCCCGGCACCTTCTCGGGGTTGAGGGCCGCGCAGAGCGCGACCGCTTCGTCTGGCGAGGCGGACGGGCCGAGCTTCACGCCGATCGGGTTGTGAACGCCGCGCAGGAACTCGACGTGTGCGCCGTCGAGTTGACGGGTCCGGTCCCCGACCCAGAGCATGTGCGCCGAACCGTCGTAGAAATCGCCGGTCAGCTGGTCGCGACGGGTGAGCGCCTCCTCATAGTCGAGCAGCAGGGCTTCGTGGCTCGTGAACAGGTCGACCTGCTGGGTGGGGGTGTCGGACTCCAGGTTCACGCCACACGCCCCCAGGAATCGCAGGGCGCGGTCGATCGCCTGGGCGGTCTCCTCGTAGCGGAGGCCCTCGCGGCTCGTGGCGACGAACTCCTGGGTCCAGGAGTGCACCTGTCCGAGCGCCGCGAAGCCGCCCTTCGTGAAGGTGCGCACCAGATTGAGCGTCGCCGCGGCGTGCCGGTAGGCGTCGATCATCCGGAACGGGTCGGCGCGGCGCGCCTCGAGGCTCGGCGCGTCGTCGTTGACGATGTGGCCCCGGAACGACGGGATCTCCCCGTCGCCGAACGACTCGGTGGGCGAAGAGCGGGGCTTGGCGAACTGTCCCGCGATGCGACCGATCTTCACGACGGGGACACCGGACCCGTACGTGAGCACGACGGCCATCTGGAGGATCACCTTCAGCTTGTCGCGGATCGCGTCGGCGTTGATCTCGCTGAACGACTCCGCGCAGTCGCCGGCCTGGAGGACGAAGGCCCGGCGATCGGCCACGTGACCGAGCGTCTCGATCAGTCGACGCGTCTCGCCCGCGAAGACGAGCGGCGGAAAGGCGGCGAGCTCGTCGAGAGCGCGCCCAAGTTCGGCTGAATCCGGCCATTCCGGCCCCTGCTCGGCGGGACGCGACCGCCAGGATTCGACGGTCCAGGTCGTGGCGTCGTCGGGGGGGCGCGTACCTACCGGCTCGGGGGCGAACGGAGGCATGGCTCCAGAGTAGGCAAGGCTGACCGCGGGCGTGCCGACACCCCGAGTACGGAGGATTCGGCGGCGCCTACGCTGGTCGGGCGACGCGGGGTGCAGGACCGGGACGGATCCGCCGTCCGGCCCGTGGCACGCGTCCGGGGAGTCCATGCGCATCGGTGTCTTCGGGGGCACGTTCGACCCGATCCACGTCGGCCATCTCGTCGCGGCCGTGAACGCCCGCCACACGCTCGGTCTCGACCGGGTGCTGTTTGTCGTGGCGAACGAGCCGTGGCAGAAGGTGGGTGACCGGCCGGTGTCGCCGGCGCTTGACCGGCTGACCCTCGTCGACGCCGCCCTCGGCGACGTGGACGGGCTCGAAGCGTCGCGGCTCGAGATCGACCGCGGCGGGCCCTCGTACACCGTCGACACGATCGAGGAGCTGCGGCGGCTCGAACCGACGGCGGATCTCTATCTGATTGTCGGGGCCGACGTGATCGCCGGGCTCGCGACCTGGGAGCGTCTCGACGATGTTCGGCGCGAGACGACGATGGTCGTCGTTAACCGACCCGGTTCGACGCCGGTGCTGCCGGGGCAGGACGGTCCGCTCGCCGGCTGGAACGCCGTCGCGATCGAGATCCCGGCGCTCGAGATATCCAGTACGGATCTGCGCGAAAGGGCTGCTACGGGGCGTCCGCTCGACTATCTCATCCCCGAGGGCGCGGTCCGCATGATCAAACAACGCGGGCTGTACGCTCGCGACAGATGACGAGCCGCCCGCTGCGCAGACCCGAGACCTCCCGGGTCGAAGCGGTTCGCAGTCCCGCACCGATCGGCGGCCTTCCTCGTTGACGTCGCCCGCTGCGCTTGTCGCCGCCCGTGCGGCCGCGGCGAAGACGCTGGAGACGACGGTCGTGCTTGACGTCGGCGACCTCATCGGCATCACCGACTACTTCGTCATCACCGCTGGGCGCAACGAGCGGCAGGTCCGCTCCATCGTCGACGAGGTCTCACGGCGGCTGCGCGAGCTCGCCGGCCTCTCGGCGCGGCAGGTCGAAGGCCTCGAGGGCTCGCACTGGGTGCTCCTCGACTATGGGGACTTCGTCGTCCACGTCTTCGACACCGAGGCGCGGTCGCTCTATTCGCTGGAGCGGCTGTGGGCCGACGCGCCCCGGGTCGTTGTCGACGAGACCGTCCCGGCCGAGGTCGCCGGGAGCTGAGCGCCACTCAGGGGCTGGTCGGAGGCGCGATCGCGCGATAGTCGACGCGACTGACGGAAAGGTTCCTTTTCACGCCGCCGTTCGGGAGATAGGCGATCTTCTCGCCGTTCAGCACGAGGTTGACGGCGTCGACCTCGCGGAATTGCGTCAGCGTGTAGACGATCTGCCCGTCGGCCTGGAACAGCTGGGTCGTGTCGAGATCGTCGAAGGTCGAGTCGAGGTCGACCGAGGCGACGTGGTGGTTGACCGTGCCGATGACCGTCACCGTCGCCGCCGGAGCGACGCTCAGCGCAGTCGTCACGCCGAGCCGGAACTCGGCACTCGTCGGACCCGCGTCGAGGCCGTTAAGCGCGAGCTGGAGCTTGTCATCGAGGGTGAGCTTCCTCCTCGGCAGGTGGCGGACCGAGGCGACGAGGTACCCGTCCGTGATGAAAAAGACGTCGATCGCCCGTCCGGGGTGGGGCGTCGTCGGAGGGGTCGTCGGCGAGGTGAACTGATTCGCCGGGACGTTGAAGGGTTGCGCCGTCGACTGCGGCGCGATGCCACAGCCCGACGCGGTGATGGCGAGAGCGGTGGCGCCGAGCGCCACCGCCACGATCCGGTGCCGACGCCTCATCGCGCCGTCTCCCGGTCGGGCGCGTCAGATCCGCCGTCCGGCGTCTTCGCCGACTCCTCTCCGCCCTGGGAGAGAGGAAGCTCGACGACGAAGCGCGCCCCGCCGGTCGGCGAATCGGAGACCCACACCCTTCCCCCGTGGAGCCGGACGTGCTCCTGGACGAGCGCGAGGCCGAGACCGGTGCCGACCCCGGCGCCCCGGCTGCCCGCCGTGCCGGGGCCGCGGGCGAAGCGTTCGAAGATGCGATCGCGATCCGCCTGCGGTATGCCGGGCCCGGAATCGTCGACGCAGACCCGCACGGAATGTTCACCCGTCTCGACGACGATCTCGGTCACCCCCCCGGCGTAGCGGTCGGCGTTCTCGATGAGGTTTCCGAAGACGCGTTCGATCCGGCGCTTGTCTACGGAGAGCTCGCGATGGTCGTCGGCGGGGCTGATCGTGACGGAAAGCGGCGGGTGGCCCGCCGGGGCGACGGCATGCCGGACGAGGTCGCCGATCTCCACCTGGCTCGTCGCGAAGTCCGCCGAGCGCGCGTCGAAACGCGAGATCTCGAGCAGGTCGCGCACCATGCGCTGGAAGCGGCGCACCTCGGTGCTCAAAAGGTCGAGCGCCCGCTGGGAGCGCTCGGGCAGCTCGTCCCGGCGCGACTCGATCACTGACAGCGACGTCGCCAGCGTCGTCAAAGGGGAGCGGAGCTCATGGGAGACGTCCGAGGTGAAACGCGCGTCCCGCTCGATCCGTTGCTGCAGCCGGTCCGCCATCCGGTTGAACGACGACGTGAGCACGGCGAGGTCGCGCGCGTCGCCCGTCTCGAGCCGGGTGTCGAGCATGCCGCTCGCGATGGACGACGCGGCCTCGGAGACGTCGCGCAGCGGGCGCAGCGTGCGTCCCGCCGCCCAGCGGCCGAGGGCGGCGCCGAGCAGCGTCGTCACGGCCGCCGCGCCGATGAGCGAGGCCAGAAGGACGTGGAGCTCGGCGTTGGCCTGGCTGAGGCTGAATACCCCGAAGTAGTAGGTGCCATGGGGGATCGCGATCCCGACGGCGAAATGCGGCTCGCCACGGAAAATGAACGTCTGTTCCCCCGAGTTCCCGGAAAGCGTCAGGGTGCGCAACGACGCCGGCAGGTCGTCCTCGGAGAACGTGACCGGGGACGACGGGAACCACGTCAAAAGGGACGTTATGTAGATGAGCGAGTACGACGTCGTCGAGCGGAGCTCGTCGGAGAGCCCGAAGACGTTCTCCCGGACCACGGCCGGGTCGAGCGCGTAGACGCTTTCGTGCAGCGAGGTCGCGTTGGCGATCGCCTGGAGCTCGAAGGAGTGCTCGTCCTGGGAGACGATCGACGAGCTCGTCGTGAAGTACGTGATCGACGTGAGGAGCAGGGAGAGCGCGAGCGCGCCCAGCGTGAACACGGCGGTGATGCGGGCGCGCAGCCCGAGTTGGAGGAGTCCGCCGCGTCGGCGACCGGTGCGCCGGTTCGGGGCGAGCCGTCGGAGCCGTTTCCCGGCGGGCATCAGGGGGCGAGCTTGTAGCCGAGACCGCGCACAGTGAGCACGTAGCGGGGATTGGCGGGATCGGGTTCGACCTTCGTGCGCAGCCGCCGGACGTGCACGTCGACGAGCCGGCCGTCACCGAAGTAGTCGTAGCTCCACACTCTCTCGAGGAGCTGCTCGCGGGAGAGCACCTTGCCGTGGTTGGCGGCGAGCTCGCAGAGCAGGAGGAACTCGGTGCGGGTGAGGTGGACCTCTTCGCCGGCGAGCCGAACGACGCCCGCCTCCGGCATGATCTCGAGGTCGCCGAAGGTGATCGTGGACGGGCCGCCCTCGGTCGAACGGGCCCGCCGGAGCAGCGCCCGGATGCGTGCCGCGAGCTCCTTGGGCTCGAACGGCTTCGTCACGTAGTCGTCGGCCCCCGCCTCGAGGCCGGCGACGACGTCGTGGGTGTCGGTGCGCGCCGTCACCATGATGATCGGGACAGCGCTCTGACGGCGGACCTCCCGGCAGCACTCGAAGCCGTCCATTCCGGGCAGCATGATGTCGATGATGACGAGGTCAAGGGGCTCGAAGCTGAGCGACTGCGTGAAGCGCACAAGCGCCTCCTCGCCGCTGCCGGCCTCGACGACGTCGTAGCCCTCGTCCTCGAGCGCGAGGCCCATCGAGGCCCGGATGCGCTCGTCGTCCTCGACGATGAGAATCCGACTTGCCATACCCAATCTTGCCGCGTCGCGGACCGCAGTGTTCCCCGGGATCGCCGCGACGGTTCGCTACGCTCGGGTCGTGACCTGGGAGTTCGACGCGTTCGTCCAGGCGCTCGGGGCGTCGTCTCCGGCGACCGTCCGGGCGTACCGCTCGGACGTGGACTTGTTCGCCGGGTGGGCGGCCCGGTCCGGGGTCACCGGGCCCGCCGACGTCGACCGGCTGCTCCTCCGCCGGTACCTCGCGTACCTCGCGACCCGCGGCTACGAGCGCCGGTCGGTCGCCCGCAAGGCGGCCGCCCTGCGCCGCTACTTCGCCTTCGCCAAGCGTCGGGGGCTCATCGCGGACGACCCGTCACGCCGGCTGACCGCCTCCTCGGGCGAGGGGCGCCTGCCCCGCGTGCTCTCGCCCGGCGAGCTCGACGCCCTCCTCGAGAGCTCACCGGACGTGGCACCTCCCGGCGATCCCCGCGCCGAAGCGACCCGGCGGCGCGACGACGCCGTGCTCGAGTTGCTCTACGGCTCCGGACTGCGGGTGAGCGAGTGCTGCGGGCTCGACGCCGACGGGCTCGACCTCGCGGGCGGGACCGTCACCGTGTGGGGCAAGGGCGGCAAGCAGCGGCGGGTGCCGATGAGCGAGCCGTCCGTCGACGCCTGCCGGAGCTACCTCGGCTCGGCCCGGGCTGTCCTTTGCGGGCCCGAGTCGCCGCCGCAGGCGGTCTTTCTGAACTCGCGGGGTCGGCGTCTCGGGCCCCGCGACGTGCGCCGCATCATCGACCGGCGCACGGTCGTGCCGACGCACCCGCACGCCTTGCGCCACACCTACGCCACGCACCTGCTCGACGGGGGCGCGGACTTGCGCGTCGTCCAGGAGCTCCTCGGGCACTCGAGCCTGAAGACGACTCAGCGCTACACGCACGTCTCGAAAGAGCGCCTCATCGGCGTGTACAAGAGGGCCCACCCGAGGGCCTGACCGCCGCCGCCAGGCGAGCGGCTACCATGCTCCCGAGGCCCGTCCGGGCCTCACGACCAATCGGCCGGACGTGCCCACGGTCGCCTCACGGCGCGACGTCCGGTTCAGCAGAACCGTTGGGAAGGAGCGACGCGTGGCCGTCGTCACGATGAAGCAACTGCTCGAGGCGGGGGTCCACTTCGGACACCAGACCCGCCGCTGGAACCCGAAGATGAAGCGCTTCCTCTACGGCGAGCGCAGCGGCATCTACATCATCGACCTTCACCAGACCCTCGCCCGGATCGAGATCGCCTACGCGTTCGTGCGCGATCTCGTGGGGAGGGGCGGGACGCTCCTGTTCGTCGGCACGAAGAAGCAGGCCCAGGACCCGGTGGGCGAGTACGCGACGGCCTGCGGCATGCCGTACGTGAACGAGCGCTGGCTCGGCGGGATGCTGACGAACTTCGAGACGGTCTCGGGACGTGTCCGCAAGCTCGGCGAGCTCGAGGCGGCACGTGACTCGGGCGAGTTCGACGCGCTGCCGAAGAAGGAGGCCCTCATGCTGCGGCGCGAGCTCGAGAAGCTCGAGCGCAACCTGGGCGGCATCCGGCGCCTGACGAAGCTGCCGAACGCCCTGTTCGTCATCGACACGAAAAAGGAGCACATCGCCGTGACCGAGGCGAACAAGCTCGGCATCCCGGTGATCGCCATCGTCGACTCGAACTGCGACCCGGACATCATCGATTACGTCATTCCCGGGAACGACGACGCCATCCGCTCCGGCCGCCTGTTGTGCCGCGTGATGTCCGACGCGGTGTCCGAGGGCCGGTTCATCTACTCACGGCGCGCCGCGGCGAACCTCGCGGTGGCCGGCGGTCCGGAGCCGGTCCCGCGCAGCTCGCGGGACGAGCTCGCGACGGCCACGTCGGCGGCGAAGGTCTGAGATGGCCGGGGTCACGGCACAGGACGTGAAGACGCTGCGCGCCGCGACGGGCGCGGGGATCCTCGATGCGCGCCGCGCGCTCGTCGAGACGGACGGCGACTTTGAGAAGGCGAAGCGTTGGCTGCGCGAGCAGGGCCTCGCCGGATCAGCGAAGCGCGCCGGGCGCGAACGTTCCGAGGGTGCCGTCGCCGTCGTCGTCGACGGGGCCAAGGGTGTCGCCGCTGTCGTCGCGCTGGAGTGCGAGACGGACTTCGTGGCGAAATCGGCGGACTTCGTTCGTCTCGTCGACACCCTCGCCGAGGCGCTCGCCGCCGGTGGCGAGGAGGCGCTCAACGCCCACGCCGGCAGCGTCGACGAGCTGAAGGTCACGCTGAAAGAGAACATCGCCGTCGGGGGCCACGCCCGTTTCGAGGCCGAACCGGGGGCGGTGCTCGAGAGCTACCTCCATATCCAGAACGGGCGCGGCGTGAACGGGGTGCTCGTCGAGCTCGTCGGGGGGACCGCTTCGCTCGCCCACGACGTCGCCGTCCACATCGCCTTCGGCCGTCCCGAGTACCTCGCCCGCGACGACGTCCCCGCCGACGTGATCGTCGCCGAACGCGAGACGATCCTCGCCACCTCCCGCAACGAGGGCAAACCCGAGGCGCAGCTCGACAAGATCGTCGAGGGCCGCCTGAACGGCTGGTTCAAAGAGCACGTCCTTCTTGAACAGCCCTACGCGCGCGACGAGAAGGTGTCGATCTCCGGGCTCCTCGGTTCGGCCGTCGTCCGCCGGTTCGCCCAGGTCGTCGTCGGGACGTGACGCCCCGACAGGCCGGCCCGGCTGTCGTCGCCGCCGCGGCGCCCCGCTGGCGGCGCGCCGTCCTGAAGATCAGCGGGGAGGCCTTCGCCAGTTCGGCGTCGGACGAGACGATCGACGCCACGACGGTCAACCGGATCGCCAAGGAGATCGCCGAGACGACCGACGAGTTCGGCGTGCAGCTCGCTATCATGATCGGCGGCGGCAACATCTGGAGGGGCCAGACCGGCGCGGGCGGCGGCATCGACCGCGCCACCTCGGACACAATGGGGATGCTCGGCACCGTCATCAACGCGCTGGCCCTCCAGGACGCGATCGAGCGCCAGGGGCACCCGACGCGCGTGCTCTCGGCGATCCACATGGCCGAGGTGTGCGAGCCCTACATTCGGCGCCGGGCGATCCGCCACCTCGAGAAGGGCCGGGTCGTCATCTTCGCGGCGGGCATGGGGAATCCGTACTTCACGACGGACACGCCGGCGGCGCTGCGCGCGGCCGAGATCGAGGCGGAGGTGATCCTGAAAGGGACGCACTCCGGGGTCGACGGCGTGTACAGCGCCGATCCCCGCCTCGAGCCCGCGGCGACCCGCTACAGCGAGCTGGGCTTCATGGAGATCATCTCCCGCGACCTGCGGGTGATGGACCTCACCGCGATCACGTTCTGCAAGGACAACGGGCTGCCCATCCTCGTGTTCGACCTGATGACGCCCGGGAACATCCGGGGGGCCATCGCCGGTGAGCGGATCGGTACGCTGATTAGATGACGGCCGACGCGATCATCGAAGAAGCGATCGCCGATGCCCGCGAGAAGATGGTCCGGGCGGTCGAGCACGCCAAGGGGGAGTTCGGCGCCATTCGCACGGGCCGTGCCGCGCCGGTCCTCGTCGAGAAGCTGAAGGTCGACTACTACGGCGCCGAGGTCGCCCTGCAGAGCATCGCCGGGATCACCGTGCCCGAGGCGCGCACGCTCGTCATCCACCCCTACGACAAGGGCGCGATCAAGGCGATCGAGAAAGCGATCCAGGCCTCGGACCTCGGCCTGAACCCGTCGAACGACGGCGAGGTCATCCGGTTGTCGTTCCCACAACTGAACGAGGAACGCCGGCGCGAGCTCGTGAAGGTGGTCCGCCAGCGCGCCGAGGAGGGCCGGGTCGCCGTCCGCAACGTCCGGCGGCACGCGCGCCACGACCTCGAGACCCACGAGCACGACGGCGCGGTCTCCGTCGACGACGTCGAGCGCGCCGACAAGGAGCTCGACAAGCTGACGCACGAGTTCGTCACCGAGATCGACCGGCTTCTCGCCCACAAGGAGCAGGAGCTGCTGGAGGTCTGACGCCGGGCTTCCGCCCGTGCCATCAGGGGTAGCAGCGGAGGGAAGGAAATTGGACGACGACGAGAGGCGGACCCGCGGGGATGACTCGGCGGAGGACGCCGACCGGGAAGCCCCGGCGCCCGGCGAGACCCCGGTCCGGCCTCCCGTCGTCCCGGGCGACGAGGTGCGCGTCGTCGCCGTCGAGGCCGCCGTCGCGGCCGGTCTCGTCCCCGAGTCCCGCCACCCCTTCCCGGACGACGTCGGGGCGCAGCGCCAGTCCGGCCCCTTGGAGGCCGGTGAGGGCACGCCCTACGAGCTGCCGGACTGGACGGCGCCGCCCACGGGTCAGGTGCCGAGCGTGCTGCGCGGGGACTCCGACGCCCCCGGGGCCCTCGAGCGGGGAGTCCACGGCCCGACCTGGCGCCAGACCCCGGCCGACTGGGACGAGGACGAGTCCGGCCTCGAGTACCTGAGCGAGGACCCTGACGCCGCCGGCGAGGTGGGCGACGAGTTGTCGGTGATCGCCGGGCGCGGCGAGGATCCGACGGCGATCGCCGGCCCGTTCGAGTTCGAGTTCGACTTCGACGCGCCGACGACGCGGCGCCGGCTGCGCGAGCGCCAGATCGCGGCGTCCGCGGCCGTGACCGTCCCCGGGGACTCCGGCCTGGCCGACGACGCGGCGTGGGAGCAGGTCGTCGGCGCCTCCCGGAACCGTCGGCGGCCCCGGGCGGCCCACCGTGCCGGCTGGCGGCTGGCGGAACCGCCACCGGAGAACCCGCCGCGGCGCAACACCGCCATCGCGGCGGCGACGGGCATCGTGCTCGCCGGGGTCGCCGTCCTGTGCTTCGCCAACGGGCCGTTGCCTGCCCTCGTCCTCGCCGCGGTCGTTCTCGGCGTTGCCGCCGGCGAGACCTTCGGCGCCGTGCGCCTCTCGGGTTACCAGCCCGCGGCGCTCGTCGGTCTCGTCGCCGTGCCCGTCCTCGTCGTCGCCAGCTACCTGAAAGGACCCGAGGCCGTCCCGGTCGTCGTCGCTCTCGTCGTCATCCTTGCCGGTGCGTCGCGCATCGTCATGGCTCCCGGGGACTCGCCGGTCGATGACCTCGCCGTCACGATGCTGGTCGTCACCTGGGTCGGCGTGCTCGGCTCCTTCGCCGGTCTGCTTCTCAACCCGACGGCGTACCCGCTGCGCCACGGAGTCGCCTACCTCGGCGCGGCCGTCGCGCTGACCGTCGCCCACGACGTCGGCTCGTTCGCCGTCGGCTCGAAGCTCGGCCGGCACCGGCTGGCGCCCCGGGTCAGCCCGGGTAAGACGATCGAGGGCCTGATCGGCGGTACCGTCCTCACCCTCGGCCTCGCGGCCGGGGTCGTCGCCCGGGTCCACCCGTTCGGGATCGGCACGGCGCTGGCGCTCGGCGCGGTCGTCGTTGTGTTCGCGCCCATCGGCGACCTGTTCGAGTCGGTCGTGAAACGCGACCTCGGCCTGAAGGACATGGGCCGGTTGCTGCCCGCCCACGGAGGCGTCTTCGACCGCATCGACGCGATGCTCTTCGTCCTGCCGGCGACGTATCTCCTGGTCCGGCTCGTCCATATCGGATGACGCCGGCCCGCACGGTCGCAATCGTCGGATCGACGGGCTCGATCGGGCTCCAGGCGCTCGACGTCGTGGCGGGCGCCGGCGACGCCTACCGCGTCGTCGCGCTCGGGGCGAACCGCTCGGTCGGCGAGCTCGCCCGCCAGGCCGCCGCCCTCCACCCGCAGGTCGTCGCCATCGGGGACGCCTCGCTCGCGCCCGAGCTCGCCGCGGCGGCCCCACCCGGGGTCGAGGTGCGCGCCGGCACCGAGGGCCTCGCCTCGCTCGGCGAGATCGGCGACGTCGTGCTGAACGCCGTCGTCGGGTTCGCCGGGCTCGAGGTCACCGTCGCCGCGCTGCGCTCGGGGCGGCGGCTCGCCCTCGCCAACAAGGAGTCGCTCGTCGCCGGGGCGCCGGTCGTCCAGGTGGCCCGCGCCAGCCCCGGGGCGGAACTCATCCCGGTCGACTCCGAGCACTGCGCGATCCACCAGTGCCTCGGCGAACGCCGCCAGCGGTCGCTCTCGCCCGGCGCCGGGGGGTCCGGCGCGCCGGAAGCGCCGGTGGAGGTCGCCCGGCTCGTCCTCACGGCGAGCGGGGGGCCGTTCCGGGGGCGTCAGGCGGCGGAACTCGCCGCGGTCACGGTCGCCGACGCGCTCGCCCACCCGACCTGGCAGATGGGCCCGAAGATCACGATCGACTCCTCGACGCTCATGAACAAGGGCCTCGAGGTCATCGAGGCGCACGAGCTGTTCGGGGTGGACTACGACCGGATCGAGGTCGTCGTCCACCCGCAGTCGATCGTGCACTCGATGGTCGAGTTCTGCGACGGGGCGACGATCGCCCAGCTCTCCCAGCCCGACATGCGGCTCCCGATCGGCTACGCCCTGGCGTACCCGGAGCGGCTCGCCGCTCCCTACGGCCGGATCGACTGGCGCGACGTCGCCCGCCTCGACTTCTCTCCGCCCGACCCCGAAACCTTCCTCTGCCTCGGCCTGGCGATCGAAGCCGGACGGGCCGGCGGGAGCGCGCCGGCCTGGCTGAACGCCGCCAACGAGGTCGCCGTCGCCGCCTTCCTCGCCGGGCAGATCCCCTGGCCCGGGATCGCCGGGGTCGTCGCGGCGACCCTCGCCGCCCACGAGCCGACCAAGCTCGTCGAGGTCGACGACGTGCTGGCCGCCGACGCCGCGGCGCGCGCCGTCGCGCGCCGGGCCCTGGCGAACGAGAATTGGAGCGCGTGAGCGCTATCCCGGCACGACCCCCGGTGGACGCCGAACCGCCGAACGCGAGCGCGCTGTTGCGGCTCGCGGCCTTCGCCGCGGCGGTGATCGTCCTCGCCGTGGTGTTGCACGGTCTCGACGTGCTGATCGTCGTCGCCGCGCTCGTCGTCATGGTGATGCTCCACGAGTTCGGCCACTTCGTCGCCGCGAAGGCGTCGGGCATGAAGGTCACCGAGTACTTCTTCGGCTTCGGGCCGCGCCTGTGGTCGATCCGGCGGGGCGAGACCGAGTACGGCGTGAAGGCGATCCCCGCCGGCGGCTACGTGAGGGTCGTCGGCATGACGATGCTCGAAGACGTCGATCCCGCCGACGAGGCGCGCAGCTACCGCCAGGCGACCTTCCCCCGCCGGCTCGTCGTCGCGGTCGCCGGGTCGGCGATGCACTTCATCATCGCCTTCGGGCTTCTCTGGGGGATGGTCGCGTTCACCGGGCTCCCGGTGGCAGTCCCGAGCCGGGAGGTGACAGGACTCGTCGCGTTCGTGAACGAGCCGAACCCCGCCCGGGCCGCCGGGGTGCGGGCCGGCGACGTCCTCGAGGCGGTCGACGGGCACCACTACACGTCGCTGCCGGCGTTCATCTCGTTCATCGAGGACCACGCCGGGGCCGAGCTCAGCCTCGTCGTCGAGCGCGGCGGCCACCTCGTCACGCTCCACGTCCGGCCGGTCGACGGGCGGACAGCTGACGTCAGGTCGACGTCCGGCCGGCTCGTCGCCGAAAAGACGGGCAAGAAGCCGGTCGGCGTGATCGGGATCTACCTCGGCGGTCAGCGGCTCGTGACGGAGAACGCCTTCGACGCGCTCGGCCGGGCGGGCACCGTGCTCGGCCGGGAGTTCGCCTGGACCGGCGAGGGGATCGGCCAGGTCTTCTCGTTCCACGGGTTGCGCGCCTTCGCGCACGACGTCGCGACGGCGAACCGGACCGCGCCGTCGAAACCGGTCTCGGGCGCCTCGGGCGGCACCGCGTCGACGGGTTCGGGTGAGATCCTGTCGCTGCCGGGGGCGGTCGAGATCGCGGTGCAGGCGCTGCAGATCAACGTGACCGACCTTTTGTCGATCCTCGTCGCCATCAACGTCTTCGTCGGTCTCGTCAACCTGTTCCCGATGCTGCCGCTCGACGGGGGCCACGTCGTGATCGCCGTCTACGAGCGGATCAGGTCCCGGCGCGGCCGCCCCTACCACGCCGACGTGAACAAGCTGATGCCGGTCGCCTACGCCTTCCTCATCTTCATCGTGGCGATCGGGATCGGCGCCCTCTACGTCAACCTGCTGCAGCCGCCCCACCTCCCAGGCGGCTGACCAGGCCCGGGTGGGCCGGGCGGTCGAGCGGCCGTAGGCTAGTGGCGAGGCCGCGGGCGCGGCGGCGGGACCTGCCCGAGGAAGGACTGACGTGGAGATAGCGGAGCTGAACATGGCCCCGAGGAAGCCGACCCGCCGGATCAACGTCGGCTCGGTGCCGATCGGCGACGGCGCGCCCATCTCGGTGCAATCGATGACGACGACGAAGACGGGCGACGTCGAGGGGACGCTGCAGCAGATCTACGACCTCGCCGGGGCCGGCGCCGACATCGTGCGGTGCACCTGCAACGACGCCGAGGCCGCCGAAGGGCTCGCCCGCATCGTGCCGCGCTCGCCGGTGCCGATCGTCGCCGACATCCACTTCCACGTCGAGATGGCGCTGGCGGCCCTGGAGGCCGGCGTCCACGGGCTCCGCCTCAACCCGGGCAACCTCCGCAAGCCCGAGGAGATCCGGCTGGTCGCCGCCGAGGCGCGCGACCGGAGCGTGCCGATCCGCGTCGGCGTGAACGCCGGGTCGCTCCACCCCGACCTCTACAAGAAGTACGGCGGCGCGACCCCCGAGGCGCTCGTCGAGTCTGCCCAGATCGAGCTCGCCTACTTCGCCGAGGTGGGCTTCGAGGACGTGAAGATCTCGGTGAAGGCCTCGAACGTGCCGCTCATGGTGGCCGCCTACCGGCTCGCCTCGGAGACCTTCGACCACCCCCTCCACCTCGGCGTGACGGAGGCCGGTCCGCTGCCCGGCGGGCTCATCAAGACGACGGCGGGCATCGCGACGCTGCTGTGCGAGGGGATCGGCGACACGATCCGCTTCTCGCTCACCGCCGACCCCGTCGAGGAGGCGCGGGCCGGCCGCAAGCTCCTCGAGGCGCTCGGGCTGCGCGAGCGCCGGGGTCTCGACCTCATCGCCTGCCCGTCGTGCGGGCGCACGGAGATCGACGTCATCGAGGTCGCACGGCTCGCCCAGGAGGCGCTCGAAGCGCGCCGGATCCCGCTCCAGGTGGCGGTCATGGGCTGCGTCGTGAACGGTCCGGGCGAGGCCCGCGGCGCCGACCTCGGGATCGCCGCCGGTCGCCACAAGGGCCACCTTTTCATCAAGGGCAAGATCGTCCGTGTCGTGCCCGAGGACGAGATGGTCGAGGCCCTCGTCACCGAGGCGGAGCGGATCGTCGCCGAGGGGATCGAAGCCCGTCTCGCCGCCGCCGACGCGGGAGCCGAGGCCGAGGCCGCGGCGGACCGGCAGGTTCTCGTCGTGCAGAAGGGCGCCGACGCGAACGGCTCCGAGGAAGTCGTCGTGAAGGTCCGTCAGACGCTCGCGGACCACGCTGGCGACGGGGCCGGCGACCGCGACACCTGAGGCGGGCGCGCCGCCGCACTGGGCCGCCAGGTGGCCGAACAGGTCGCGCCCAGCTTCGGCCGGTAGGATGCCGACCGTCTCGACGAGGGAGCAGGCAATCTCATGGCTTCACGGAAAAGGCGTTCGCGCCGGCCCACCCGTCCCCAGCAACCCGGTGCCGGTCCACGGCGGCTCGGCGCCCAGGCGGCGCCCCTGCCGCGCTCGGCGAGCGCCAACCGCCGCTACCAGCGCTCGCACCGCCAGGGATCCTCACGGATGAGCTGGGTCGCGGTCGGCGTCGTCGTCATCGTCGTCGCCGTGCTCGTCATCGTGAAGGTCACGACCTCGAACAGCTCCGCGAGCGGTGGCGTCTCCTCGGGAGACGACCCGGCCGCCGTCCCGGCGCAGGTCGTCGCCGCGATAACGAAGATCCCGCTGTCGACGTTCAACGCCGTCGGAACCGACGGTCAGGCGGATCCGTTCGTCGAGACGAAGGACCAGCCGGCGCTCGCCCAAGACGGGCTCGCCCGGGTGGTCTACGTCGGTGCCGAGTACTGCCCCTACTGCGCCATTCTCCGCTGGTCGCTCGTCGCCGCGCTCAGCCGCTTCGGCACCTTCAAGGGACTGAAGGAGACATCGTCAACGGCCGACGTCGCGCCGATCCCGACGTTCGCCTTCCTCGGCTCGACCTATACGAGCAAGTACATCCGCTTCACCCCCTACGAGACGAGCGACCGCAACGGCGCCGCGCTCCAAAAGCTGCCGGCCAAGGTGGAGAAGCTCTATACGACCTACGACGGCACCGCCACGACGGCGACCAAGTTCACCGGGGGCTCCCAGTCGGGGATCCCCTTCCTCGACATCGCCAACGAGCACGTCTCGTCGGGTGATGCGGCCTTCCTCGACCCGACGATCGACCCGCTTGCCGGGGGCGGCCCGGGGATGCTGAGGATCGCGCAGGCGATCGCCCATCCGAACTCGACGGTCGCCAAGGCGATCGACGCGACGGCGTTCGTCGTCGAGGCGAACTACATCACGGCGGCGATCTGCCGCTCCGACGGCGGCAGGCCGTCGAGCGTGTGCGCGACGCCGGGGGTCCGGGCTGCGGCGAAGGTGATGGCCGCGGCGAAGAAGATCTCGTAGGAGTGCCGAAACCCCCGACCGCGGCGCGCGGCCGACGCGTCCTGGCCCCGCCCCCGCCGCCCCCGCCGCCGCGGCGGAGCGTGCTCGGCGTGTTCGCCTTGCCCGCGCGCGACCGCCGCCTGCGCCCGTTCCCGGCGGCGCCGGGCGACGCCTCCCGGCCGCGGTTCAGCGCGCGGATGCTGATCACGCTCGGCTCGTCGGTCGCCGGTCTCGGGATCGCCTCCTATCTCACGCTTGCCCACTACACGTCGGTCGTGTCTCTCGTGTGCCCGAATTCCGGCCCGATCAGCTGCGACGCGGTGACGACGAGTTCGGAGTCCTATCTCTTCGGCATCCCGGTCGCCGTCCTCGGACTCGTTTACTTCGTGGTCGTGCTCGTGTTCGCGCTGCCGCCGGTGTGGCGGGCGCGTCACCCCTACGTCGCCCCGGCGCGGCTCGCGCTCGCCGTCGGGGGGATCGGGTTCGTCTGCTACCTGCTCTACGCCGAGCTCTACGAGGTCGGCAAGCTCTGCCTGTGGTGCACCGGGGTCCATGTCCTCACGCTCGTCATCTTCATCGCCGTCGTGACGGGATGGGACGAGACGGTGGCGTACTCCCGCGAGGGCGACGCCGCAACCTGAACCGGCCCGGCGCGCGGCACGTCAGGCGACCGGTGGCGCGCCGATCGTGTCGGTGAGGGCGAGCTCGATCACGGTGCAGTCGGGGTCGGCCTGCCGAAACACGTCGACGATGTGCGGATGGCAGGTGAACGCGAGCACCTGGTGGGACCGCGCCAGGTTCCCGATCGCGCCACCGACAGCGGTGACGCGACCCGGGTCGAAGTTGACGAGCACGTCGTCGAGGACGAACGGCAGCGAGACGGTGCGCTCGGCGTGGGTTGCGGCGAGACCGAGCCGCAGGCACAGGTAGAGCTGCTCGGCCGTCCCGCGACTCAGCGATCCCGAATCGACCCGCTCGCCGCGGGCCGTGATCGCGTCGATGCCGTGGTGTGCGGCGCGCTCGTCCTCGTGCGCGACGAGTTGGACGTAGCGGCCGGCGGTCACGTCACGGAACAACTCAGCGGCGCGGGCGATCACGGCGGGTTGCTTCTCGCGCTCGTAACGGGCGAAGGTCGCCTCGAGCAGCGCCTGGCCGAGACCGAGCACGATCCATTCGCGCAGCGCGTCCTCGAGCTGGGTCGCGAGCGCGGCGCGCTCGATCTCGAGCGTGGCGATCTCGTCCGAGGACCGCAGGGCCTCGAGCGATTGTTCGGCGTCACGTTCCGCGTCACGGGCGTCCTGGAACACGGCTTCGGCGGCGGCGACGTCGGCCTTGATCGCCGCGCTCTGCGACTCCCAGCTTGCCGGATCCCCCGTGGCGAGCTCGTCGCGCAACCGGTCGGCCTCCGGGCCGAAGCCCGCCGCCTCGGCGAGATCCGAGTTCGCCCGGTTGATCGTCTCTTTCAGGCCGCGGCGTTCGTCCCGCGCCTGCTCGGCCGCGGCGAGAGCCGAGGCCAGCTGCCGGCATAGCTCGGCAGCGGACTCGCCGCCTTCGAGACCGCACGCCGCGGCAACGCGGCGGGCGGAGGCATCGAAGCCTTCGACCGTCGCAGTCTCCGCCTCGATCGCCCGGGACAGCCGCCGATGCGCGGCGTCGCGCTCGGCGATCTTGGTCTCGAGCTCGGCGAGGCGATGTTCGAGCTCGTCGCGGCGCCGCCGCTCGTCCCGTTCCTCGTCGAGGCGGGTGGCGACCGCGTCGACCTCGACGAGAGCGGGGGACCGGTCGAGGCTGAGCACCTCGGCAGCGCGGGCGATCTCGGCGGAGAGGCGCTTCGGGTCGACGGGCGCGAGACGCGAGTCCGCCCGGTCGGGCACCGAGATGGTCCCGACCCGCGCACCGGTGATGATGAGCGCCGCCGCCGCGCCGAGGGCGAGCGCCGCGACGGCGCCAACGGCACCGAGCGCGGCGTTGTGCTTCGAGAACTCAAACGCCGCGACGACAACGGTGGCGATCAAGACCGGGGTAACGAACACGAGCGCGATCGCGGGCCGCGACACCCCGGGAGAGCGCCTGGCGAGCCGTTCCATCGTCTCTCGCTGGCTCTGCGCGGCGAGCAGCTGGTCACGCTGGCCGATGAGGCCGCGCAGCAGCAGGACCTCCTGATCGGCACGCCGCAGCTCCGCCTCGTCCCGGGGGGCCACGCCCGGGTCGTCGGAGCGGTCCCGCCCGCCAGGCGCCGGCACGGGTGGACGGGACTGTTCGAGGTGCGTCCGTTGCTCGACGAGGTCGGCACGTGACCGCTCGATCCCGGCCAGCTCGACCTGGCTCTGGCGCAGCGCGCCGAGACGGAGCTCGTGGGCCGAGCATTCGGCGTCCAGGCGCCGGATCTCCGACGCGAGCCTGGTCAGCTGCTCGGCGGCCGCGCTCGGTGGTCCGAGCGCGGCGAGCCTCGCCTCGGCGTCGTGGATCCGGTTCCAATAGGGCCAGCACGACCGCAGGCGGTCGAGCTCGACGTCCCGACGACGGAGTTCGTCGAGGCGCTCCCGAGCGGTGCCGGTCTCTCCTTGAAGCCTCCGGTGTCCTGCCTCGGCCGAGGCGTATCCCTCGGCCGCGGCGCGCGTCGTGCGCAACCGCGCCTCGGTGTCATCAAGTTGGTGGCGCAACTGGTTGGCGCGGGCGTCGGAACTGCGTTGGCGGACGATCGTCCCTCGTCGGTTCTCGAGCTCGCGCATCGCGCGTGTCGCCGACCGGCCGGCCCCGAGGACCCCGGCCGTAAAGACGAGGTCCCGCACGTCGTCGTCGTCGAGGTTCTCGAGCGAGGTCAACTCGTCGAGTCCGAAGGCGAAGATCGAACGGAACAGCCCGGCGTTGGCGCCCCCGAGCAGCGCGTGCAGCTCCGCGTCGCCGCCGAGGCGCCCGTCCGGACCCGTGATGACGGGGTCGCGGGCATCGGCGTGCCGTTCGATCACCCAGGGTCGCCCGTCCTCGTCGAGGAGCCGCAGCGACCCGCCGTGCCGGCCCCCTCGCAGTGGCGGGCGCGCGTTCTGGCGACTCCTTCGATCCGGGAAGCCGAAGAGCACGGCGCGCACGAAGTCGAGGAGGGTCGACTTGCCCGCTTCGTTCAGCCCGTAAACGACGGTGAGCGAGGGCGCGATCCCGTCGAGGTCGAGATCCGCGAGCGTGCCGTAGCCGTCGACATGAATCCCGGTGAGCTTCACGGCTCGTCTCCGGCGATCGCATCGAGCGCGGTCGACATCGCCTCGTCGAACAGCCGGGCGAGGGTGTCGTCGTCTCCGGCGATCCCGTCGAGCGCCCCGGCCAAGGCGCGCGGCGCGCCGGCGACGACCCGGCCGGCGAGTTCGGCGGCCGCGGCCGGATTCGAACCCACGTTCTCGGCGAGCTCGACAAGGTCCGCCGCGAAGTCGCCGCGGCGACGGATCGCGTCGAGGTCGACGATTCCCTTCGTCAGATCCTCGATCTCGTCCCACCAGCAGAACGGCTGGCGGTCGCCCGTCTCCTCGCGCAGCGCCCGTACGAGATCGTCCGTCGCGCCGGGCCGGGCGAGGAGCGCGTGCAGGACACCGCGTCCGGTGAGCCGGGCGCGCAAGATGGCCGAACGTCCCTCTGCCGCGGCGAGGCGCGCTGCCCCTTGCTCTCCGAGGTTCTCGACGAGGGAAGGGAGGTCGGGGACGCCTTCGATCGTGCTCTCGATCTCCTCGAAGCGAACGCGGTCGCACGGCACGAACTCGGCGTCGTCGACGACGCCCTGGCGGACGTGGACGACGATCGCCCCTTTGGCGCTCTGTTCGCTCGGCTTGGGGCTGCGGGCCTGGCTGTTCCCGGGGTAGACGATCCAGGGATTCCCGGGTCCGCTCCCTTCGATCACCCGGCGGAGGTGGATGTGGCCGAGCGCCCAGTAGTCGAGGCGCGCCGATCGGAGGTCGTCGAGGCTGCAGGGGCTGTAGGCGTCATGGTCCACGCTCCCTTCGAGGTTGCAATGCAGCAGCCCGACGTGGACTCCGGGTCCGTCGGGGCGCCGGAACCGCAGGGAGAGGTTCTCGGTTGTCATCCGGGTGGCGTAGCTGATGCCCTGGACGGTGGCGATCACCGCACCGTCCTTCTCCACCGGGACGAGGCCGACAGATTCGGCGCCGAAGATCGTCACGCCTCGGGGCCAGGAGCTGATCGCTGACCAGCCTGTCGACACCGGGTCGTGATTGCCGTGCACGACGAAGCTCGGGATCCCCTCTCCGGCGAGCAGCGCGAGCCCCTTGTGGAAGCGCACCTGGGCGCGAAGCCCGCGCTCGAGGCCGTCGTAGATGTCACCGGCGATGACGACGAACGCCGCCCGGCGTTCGAGGGCGAGCTCGACGATGGAGTCGAAGGCTTGCAGCGAGGCTTCCCGCAGCGCTTCGGCGACGTGGTGCGGAAGGTCGTGGACGTCCCGGAACGGTGTGTCGAGGTGCAGATCGGCCGCGTGGACGAAACAGAACGACGCCTCGGGGCTGTCGGCCATCACGTTGAGGCTACCGATCGGCTGCCTCGTACCCCGGTTTCTGACCGAGCTGGTCACGCGCCCGCTCCCGAAGGCTCACCGGGTCAGGAAGGTGAGAGCCGCCGAAGGTCCTTTTGCACGTCCGGCCAGATGAACGAGCCTTCGAAGCTGACCGGCGGCACGCCGAGCGCCGCTTCGAAGTACTTGAGCACGTATTTCACGGGCCGGCCCTCACGCACAACGGTGACCGCACCGACGTCGTAGCGACGGAGGAAGATGCGGAACTCGCGCGTCGTCGCGGCGTCGTGGGGCGGCGGCGGGCTCGGGCTGCGGTAGAGCCAGTAGACGAGGGCCTTCTCGACGGCGTAGGGCGGAATCAAGAGCGCGGCGTCGCGCAACGGCTTGCCACCGGCCCGGTTGGAGACGGAGCCGCGGAAGGCGATCAGCTTGAAGCGCATGTCCCCCGCCGCCTGCCAGAGCAGGGCCTGGTCGTTGAAGCCCACGTAACCGATGGGTAGCGGGTAGGAGAGGACGACCGAGCCGGGGCGCAGAGGAGAGTCGGCCGCGGTGAAAAGCGCCGGCACCGCGGGATCGGTCGACGCGTACGGCAGGGCGGGGAGAAGCGGCACGAGCGCCAGAGCGAAGATGGCGGAACTGGCGAGCCGCCGGCCGAGCTGACGCCGCGCGGACAGCCGTTTCGGCTCCGCGTCGCCGGGTGACCCACTTGTCGCTGCGGCCCGGCGCGGGCGCCAGAGACCGGTGATGATGCCTTCACGTGCCATCCGATCGAGCCCGATCGCCGAGACGACCGCGATCGCGAGGTACATGAGGAACGAGTAGCGCAGGTCGAGCGCGCCGTTGAGGAGCGGGATCCTCGTGATGAGGTCGTAGGGCAGTCGGACGCCGTGTCGTTTCGCCCCGAGTGTGATCACCCAGGCACCGAAGGCGACGACGGCGAACAGCTGGACCTGGGCGACCCGTCGGCATCGGTACACGATGTAGGCGAGCAGTACGAGCAGGGGAATCCCAACGTAGGTCGTCGACTCGACTCCGTTTTGCAGGGTGAGCGCCATCCCTTTGGCCAACCAGCTGCCGAACCCGAAGTGCTGCAGGTTCGTCGGGTAGATGAGAGATCCGAGGCTCGATTCGTAGCTCTCGAGTTCAGCAAGAGGGTGGGGCGAGCCGCTCACGTGGTAGGGCCCGCGGAAGTAGACCCAGAGCGGGTATCCCGCGACGACGACCGCGGTAACGACGGCCGCCGCGGCCCCCCGACCGATGTCCCTGAGCCGCTCGCGGGTCGCCACGGGGTGCAGGACGACGAGCACGACGAGGCAGAGGGCCGTGGCGAACAGGGTGATGCCGAGGATCTCCGCTGAGATCATGAACTGCGCGGCGACGACGAGGCCCAACACGATGCCGTTACGGACGACGTGACGTCGTCTGACAAACACCTCGTCGAGAAGCGCCGCGATGATCGGGGGCAACGGGATGAACGTCAGGAAGAGGTGGGACTGGGACTGCCCGACCATGAAGGGCGAGAACTCGTAGACGAGGCCGCCGATGAACGCGGCGGGCCACCACTTCGTCCAGCGCCTCAACACGAAACACATCGAGATTCCCGAGAGGGCGAGCGCCAGCCGCATGAGCAGGCTGTACGTCGAGAGAGCCCCGTAAACGAGCGTGAACGGAGCAAAGACAATGCCGAGCAGCGGTGTGGAGGTGTTGTTCATGAGGTTCACGCCGTAGGGCCAGTCAGCCCAGTTCGTGTACAGCGGGTTGAGGCCGTGGGCGAGGGCGTACGCCGGCCAGGCGAGAGACCACACTCCTTCGGGGATGTCGCCGCAGGCGCAGGGCGGCAGGGTCGCGCTCGTCGCGGGCGGGTGGACGCCGTAGACGAAGGCGGCGAGGACGCAGTAGACGAGTGCGCAGAGCGCCGGCGGGCCGTAACGCCGCAGTCGGGCCCGGCGGCGGGTGGTGATTTGCTCGATGGCCGCTAAATCGCTCATCGAGGGAGTGGATAGCCGGTCCCGGCGGTGACGAACCGTGGCCGGGTCACGCGCGTCCGTCATCGAAGGTGGCCCGGGCACGCACTTTCGGGGACAGTACCACCCGCTCGTTCGTGGCCCGTGCGGGGCGTCGCCACGCCTATACGCTTGGACCTTCAGCGGACGGAGGCAGGCAATGAGCTTCGATCTCACTGAGGTGCTGGCGAGCCACAAGGGCGAGAACTTCCGACTCTACGGCCGGAACATCAACCCCCAGCTGGTGAACGTCCTCCGGTCGATCGGCTTCGACCGCTTCTACTCGCGCGCCGAGGGCGCCTACCTCTATGACGACGAAGGCCGCCGCTACCTCGACTTCCTCTCCGGGTTCGGGGTGTTCGCCCTCGGCCGGAGCCATCCGGCCCTGAAAAAGGCCCTCCACGAGGCGATCGATGCCGACCTGCCGAACCTCATCCAGATGGACGCCGCGCTGCTGCCAGGGGTGTTGGCGGCAGAGATCCTGAAGCGTTGTCACCCCGGAATGGGGCGCGTCTTTTTCACGAACTCTGGGGCCGAGGCGGTCGAGGCCGCGCTGAAGTTCTCCCGCTATGCGACGGGGCGGTCCCGGGTTCTGTACTGCGAACACGGCTTCCACGGCCTCACGCTCGGCGCGCTCTCAGCGAACGGCGGTTCCGAGTTCCGCAAGGGCTTTGGGCCGTTGATTCCCGGTTTCACCCAGGTGCCCTTCGGAGATGCCGAAGCCCTCGAACGTCAGCTGCGTTCGCGTGATGTCGCCGCCTTCGTCGTCGAGCCGATCCAGGGCCATGGCGTCTTCGTCGCGCCGCAGGAGTACTGGGACGCCGTCTCTGAATTGTGTCGCCGCTACGGGACCCTGCTCATCGCCGACGAGGTGCAGACGGGGCTCGGGCGCACCGGCCGCCTGTGGGCACACGAGCACTACGGCCTCGTTCCGGACATCGTGACGATGTCGAAGGCGCTGTCGGGCGGGTTCGTCCCGATCGGGGCGATGGTGTGCTCGACGAAGGTCTCCGACAAGGTCTACTCGTCGATCTCGAGGGCGCTCGTCCACTCCTCGACATTCAAGAACAACCAGCTCGCGATGGTCGCCGGGCTGGCCACGCTCGCGACGATTGACGACGAGAACCTCGTCGACCGTGCTCGGATGAACGGCGACGCATTCGACAAAGCGCTCGCGCCGCTCGTCGAGCGCCACGAGACCTTCCAGTTGGTGCGCGGCAAGGGGCTGATGGTCGGGCTCGTCTTCGGTGAGCCGACGTCGTTCCGCCAGCGGACGCGCTTCCGGTTGCTCGAGGCGGCCCGGACGGGGCTGTTCTCGCAGATCGTCGTCGGGCCGCTGTTCACCCGGCACGGGATTCTCACCCAGGTCGCGGCCGACTCGATGAACGTCGTGAAGCTGCTCCCGCCCCTCGTCATCGGCCAGTACGAGGTCGATTACTTCGCTGCCGCCCTCGACGACGTCCTGACGGACGCCGAGAAGAACTCGTCGTTGATCGTCGAATTCGGCAAGACTCTCGTCAAGGGCTCGTTGCGACGCGCCGGTTGAAACCGGGGATCCGGCGTGTCGGCATGACCGCGCCTGGCGGGCACCTCGTGAGGGCTCTTGTCGCGGTCGGCACCCTCTCCTGGTTCATCGCGGCCTTCGACGGCGGTTCCGCGGCACTCGGCGACTCGTCGGCGTCACCCGCGCCGACGACGACCTTGCCCGTCGCGATCGATATTCCGGGCTCGGCCGCCGGTGGTGCGTTCGCGGCGCTCGGTCCGGTCAGGCGAGTCGCCGTGCTGCCGGTCGTTCCGGGCCGAGTCGCGCCGAAGCTCCTCGCTGACGGGACGATGCCGGCCCGGTCGTTGCGCGTTGCGTACCGCCAGTTCGGCTCGGGACCCGATCTGGTTCTCATCACGGGCGAGCACGGTTCGTTGACCTCTTGGGACCCGCAGGTGCTCGTTGCGCTCGGCGCGTACTACCGCGTGACGGTCTTCGACCTCCCCGGGGTCGGCTACTCGGAGCCGAGCAGGGGCACCGAAACGGTCCCGCGTCTCGCGGACCTGACGGCGGGACTGATCTGGTCATTGGGGTTATCCCAGCCGACAGTGGTCGGCTGGGGGCTCGGCGGGGAGATTGCGATGGCCCTCGTCGAGCGTCACGCGGGTCTTGTGTGGCGCCTCGTCCTCGCTGACTCGACGGCCGGAGGCCCGAAGTCCTACCGGCCGGCCGCAGCAGTCTCGGCGTTGTTCGCGTCGGGGTGGGCGACGACGGTCGAACTCTCTAGCCTTTTCTTCCCGGCGAGCGCGCGGTTGACGCGCTCGCGCTGGCTCGCCGATGTCGGTCAGGTCAACCCGGACGACATCACCGCACCGGCGATCGAGGCAGAAGGCTCCCTCGTTGCCCAGACCGATCGCGCGAGCGCCGTCGCGCACGACCTCGCAACGATCGGGATCCCGACTCTGATCTTCGCCGGGTCCGCGGACGTGGTCGTGCCGGTCGCCAACTCCCGCGAGCTGTCGCGCGCGATCGCCCATTCGCGGCTCATCATCTTTTCCGGTGCCGGATACGCGAGCATCTTCCAGTACTCGTCGGAGTTCGTGAGCGAACTGACGCTATTCACGAATTCGTGACGGATCCGCCGTGCTGCCTTCCGATCCGCGGATGCGAATTCCGGCGAAGAGCATCCTGTTCCACGGTTAATCTCTCGTCGTGACCGACGCCACCCGCCGTCACGACCCTGAACTGCGTGGATTCGCGAGTGACAACTGCGCGCCCGTCCACCCCGACGTGCTCGCGGCCATTGCGTGCGCGAACGGAGGACACCAGGACTCCTACGGGGACGACGTCTACACCGCACACCTCCAACGGGTCTTCAAGCACCACTTCGGGGAGGAGGCTCAGGCGTACCCGGTCTTCAACGGAACCGGCGCGAACATCGTGAGCCTGCAGGCGATGACGGAACGTTGGGACGCCGTGATCTGCGCGACCTCGTCGCATCTCAACACCGACGAGTGCGCCGCAGCCGAGCGCGTGGCCGGGATCAAACTCCTCACGCTCGACGCGCCCGACGGCAAGATCGCCGCCGATTCGCTCGCCGTCCACGCCTGGGGATGGGACAACCAGCATCGGGCCTCGCCGCGGGTCGTCTCGATCACACAGTCGACGGAGCTCGGCACCTGCTACACGCCCGACGAGATCGCACTGATCTGTGCGCGATCCCACGAGTTCGGCATGAAAGTGCACGTGGACGGCGCACGCCTCGCCAACGCGGCGGCGACCCTCGGGACCGGTTTCAAAGCGTTCACCACGGACGTCGGGGTCGACGTCATCTCCTTCGGCGGCACGAAGAACGGGCTGCTCTTCGGCGAGGTGATCGTCGTTTTGAACCCCGAGGCGGTCCGGGGGATGCTGCACCTCCGGAAGGCAGCGACGCAGCTCGCCTCCAAGATGCGCTACGTGTCGGTGCAGTTCGAGGCGCTGCTCGCGGGGGACCTCTGGTTACGGAACGCGCAGCACGCGAACGCGATGGCGCGTCGGCTGGCGGAGCAGGTCAGGCGCCTCCCCGGTGTCGAGGTCGCGCGGCCCGTCGAGGCCAACTCGGTGTTCGCCAGATTGCCCGCCGCCGCAACCGTCCGGCTCCAGGAGCGGTTCCACTTCTACGTCTGGGACCAGGCGAGCGGCGAGGTCCGCTGGATGACGGCGTTCGACACGACGGAGGCCGACGTCGACGCGTTCGCCCAGGCGGTGGCCGAGGAGCTGCGGTCGGACTGACCGGCGCCCGCCGGCGCACCCATGGCGCCCGTCGACCCACCGGACGAGGCATCCCTCGGCTGGTCCCGTCCGGAGCGGTCCGGTGCCAGCCGACTGACGCTTGGCGACCGGCCGCGGCAAAGTAGGGGCGGAGGAGCCCGAAGGTGAAACGGCGCGAACGGGGACCTGGGAAGAGGGACGAGGCGGACGATGTCCCGATTGTCGAGGGACCGGCGGCGTTTGTACGCGAGGACGCCGCGGACGTCGCGTCGTGTGACAACGCGGTCGACTTCGACGACGAGGTCGAAGACGAGGTTCCGCCCCTCGACGTCGTAGAAGCGGCTGAGGTCGACGCTCTGCTCGACGATCCCGAGTCTCTCGACGGCGAAGAGCGCTGAGCGACCGGCGGCGGTCCCGAGGGCATCTCACCCTCGATCCGGAGCTCGACTAGCACCCCCAGACCCTCGGGTGGACCTCTACGATGTCCTGACACATCGGTCGCCGATGTCTCGACACATCACAATCGTGCGGGCGAGAGGACTCGAACCTCCAACCCCGAAGGGACCGGGACCTAAACCCGGCGCGTATGCCAGTTTCGCCACACCCGCATGGGGCAACGAGCGCCCCAGCAAGCCGCTCAACGCAGAAGCTTACCGAGGCACGGGTCGCGGCTGGGGTGTGCTCGGGTTAGTCTCGGACCATGACTGAAGAGCTCTCCGTGCCGTCCGGCGTCGTCAAGGCGTCGCTCAATCTGACCGCCGACCCGTCGGCAGACGTCTATCAGCGCCTGCTGAGGGAGCGGATCATCTTCCTCGGGACCCAGGTCGACCAGAACTCGGCGAACGCGATCTGTGCGCAGTTGCTGCTGCTCGAGGCCGAGGATCCCGACCGGGACATCTCGGTGTACATCAACTCGCCCGGCGGTTCGGTGACCGACGGACTCGCGATCTACGACACGATTCAGTATGTCCGGTGCGACGTCTCGACGATCTGTCTCGGGCTCGCTGCCTCGATGAGTCAGTTTCTCCTGTGTGCCGGCACCCCCGGCAAGCGGTACGCACTGCCGCACGCCCGGATCCTCATGCACCAGCCTTCGGGTCAGATGCAGGGCCAGGCGGCCGACATCGCCATCCAGGCGGAACAGATCGTCTACCTCAAGCGGATGATGGCCGAGCGCATCGCATTCCACACGGGTCAGACTGTCGAGCGCATCGAGGCCGACTCGGACCGCGATCGTTGGTTCACCGCAGACGAAGCCCGTGAGTACGGCTTCATCGACAAGGTCATCGACCGCTCGAGCGTGCACGCAGGCAAGCGCCAATGACCGGGCGGCGTTCGGTCGGTCGCCCAGCCGCCGAACGCCCGAGGCGTCTCTTGGTCCGGCGCTAGCGGGTGATGGTCTCGGTAAGACCTGTGCGCGTGTCCTCAGGGCGCCACGCCGTCGTGAGTGGCGTTCTGATGGAACATCGGCCACGCCGGCGGAACCGTCGGCGGGGTTGAAATTCGATACGACACGAGCCTGCCTGTGTAGTTGAACGCGGCAGGACCGCCGCAGGCTTCGAGCACGCTCCATCCTGAGCCGGTGCCCGTTCCGAGGACGTCGGTGACCGCGACGGAGTTGAAGACTCGGCAGCCGGGGTCGATCGCCTCGCCGGCGTATGACGTCCCGAACAGGTACGCCCCCGTTTGCCCGCTGATCGCGTAGAGGCCCGCGCCCGAGCCGACGAGAACGTCGTTTGTCGCTTCGCCCTGCAACGGCACGAGGACCGGTGACGAGAAAGAGGTCGGGCCGTGCAACTTATCGGTCCAGAGCCGCTGGCCGCCGCCGTTCCAGGCGGTCACCATGGTCGTGTTCGGTCCGAGGCAGCTCGCGTTGGTGAGGCCGGAGCACACCCACGACGTCTCGACGACCGCCGGCGTGCCGGTGTTGTTGATTACCCCGATCGCGGGGGAACCGAGCGATGGACCAGTCGTCTTCACGGGCCAGCCAGGCACCGGTGCTCCGTTGTCGGCGTAGTAGGCGAAGATCCTGTAGGTACCCGACGGGAAGGGCTGCCAGTAGAAGCCGGTCCCGACGACGACCACGGCCCGTCCCGTCGAGTTGATCACCCCGACCGCGGGACTCGACCAGATGGTCTGGCTCTCGCAGTGCTGCCAGACGATCGTCGGCGCTGTTCCGACGTAGTGGTAATCGGTGATCCAGCCTCCTCGGCAACCCTGCCAACCGTGCGCGTCACCGCCGATGAAGATGCTGGCGCCGATCGTTCCGGGGACCCGGTAGAGCGCCGGAGACGACCAGATCGTGTCGGCGGTGTTGATCGGGAAACCCGGCAGAAGCCTTCCAGCGGGCGTGAGCGCGTAGATGTAGTGGTCCCAGGATCCGAAGACGATGTCCAGCTGCCCGCTTGCCGTGAGGCTGCCGACCGCGGGAGAGGAAATGACGCCGACCGCCGTTCCCGGGGCGGTGCCGACGTGGAAGATGAATCGGGTAGCCCCGCTGAGATGGAAGGCCTCGACCTCGCGCGCCGTGTTGTTGACCCACGTCGAGGCGGCGCCGACGATGATCGACGGCGGCTTGTTCGGGCCGTCGAGGAACGCGATCGTGGGACTCGACTCGATGGCGACGGCCGCGCCAGCGGGTGCGGCGAGCCTCTTCGGCCAACCCGGGAGCTCCTCACCGGTCGCGGCGTTGAAGACGCTCACCCTGCCGCTCTCGTCGCCGACCGCGACGATCGTCATACCGTGCCAGTCCGCGACGGTCGGCGAGCTCTGGGCGACCGCGCCGGGCAGACACGTGACCCAGGACGGCCCCGGCCAGCTGATGCCGTGACCCTGGAGAACGGAGCAAGCCGACTGTCGTGTGGTTGCCGCTCCCCCTCCCGTCGCGGCGGCG
The DNA here is from genome assembly GCA_050014835.1 of Acidimicrobiales bacterium. GTDB lineage: Bacteria > Actinomycetota > Acidimicrobiia > Acidimicrobiales > Bog-793 > Bog-793. Next base: position 36,238 of record JBEKCO010000003.1, on the reverse strand, counting down.
AACCCGATACCGGTCGCGGTCGCGAACGCCACGAGCGCGCACACGGTGATGAGTCGGATGCTGCGGAACCGACTGTGCCGTGGGCCGTAGATACGACGGGGGGTGGGCGGGCTCGCGATCCTAACCATGACGCGGACGCTAGCCATCTCGGTCGCATTCACTCGGGTTCTTCCGGCACCTAAATGTGTCATCGCTTGGTGCATTTGTGCAGGGATCCCAGGGAAGAAGTTAGGGATTTGGCGCGAAAGGCGAGAGCGCGCTCGCGATTTACCCACGTTGTGCCCCGAAGCGGAATCGGTACCCGCCGCGACGGTGCCGTCCTTGTCGTCTCGGCAAGCGGGATCCCGCGCCGCTTCCGCCACGCGCGCCTGGGTGTCCGGCTCGCCGCCGGATGCCGCTCGCAGGTCTGGCACAAGATCGCCGGCCGCAAGCCTCGAGGACGCTCCAGCCTGCGCCGGCACCCGCGGCCAGGACGTCTGCCACCGCGACCACGTTGTAGTCGCGGCAGCGGGGATCGATCGCCTCGCCCGAGGGAGATGCTCCGTAGAGGTACGCCCCGGTCTGACCGCAGATCGCGTCAAGGCCCGCGCCCGAGCAGATGAGAACGTCGTTCGTCGTTCCGCCCCACAAAGGGACGCGGACCGGTGACGAGAAAGAGGTCGGGCTGCCAAGGTCGTCGCTACTCGCACGACCAGCATCCGGTGGGGATTGTTCGTCGCCTACGCTTCTCCTCGTCGGGTGCAGTCGTGCAGGGAGTTCGGGGAAGAAGGCGGCCGGCATGGCGCGAAAGGCGAGGACGCGAGTGCGGCTTGCCTTCGTCACGCCGCGGTACGGTCCCGGCGTCGTAGGAGGCTCCGAGGCCGTGATGGCCGAGGCGGCACGCGGTTTCGTTCGCCGTGGCTACGAGGTCGACATCCTCACGACCTGCGCCCGGTCGCATTTCAGCTGGGCGAACGAGTTCGACGACGGGACCTCGGAGGATGCGGGGGTGGTCGTCCGGCGGTTCCCGACGGTCACTTCGCGGCGTCGGCTTGTCGCCTCCGGCCTCGAACAGCGCGTCCAGCGCGGCGAGGAGTTGGGCACGGCGGCGGAGATTGCCTGGGTGAACAGCCGATTCCGCGTGCCCGAGCTGTACCTTCACCTGCTCGCCGAGGCGCGGCGCTACGACGTCATCGTGTTGTCTCCGTACCTGTTCTGGTCGACGATCTACGGCGCCCAGGTCGCCCCCGAGCGCTCGATCGTGATGCCGTGCCTGCACGACGAGCCGTACGCGCGACTCTCCGTCGTCCGCTCCACGCTCGCGTCGGTGGCGGCCGTTTGGTTCCTTTCTGAGCCCGAGCACCTGCTCGCCCACCGAATCGCACCCGACCTCCCACCGCGCCACGGCGTCGTGGGCGCGGCAGTCGAGGTCCCCGATTCCTACGACGCGGCCGGGTTTCGGGAGCGTCACGGCCTGCGGCGGCCCTTCGTCCTCTTCGCCGGCCGGCGCGAGGATGGCAAGGGCTGGCGAGAGCTCCTCGCGGCCTACGCCGCCGCTGTCGTCGGCAACGACGCCCCCTTCGACCTCGTGACGGTCGGCGTCGGAGCCCCCGAGATCCCCGAAGGTCTCGCCGGACGGGTGATCGACCTCGGCTACCTCGACGCCGACGAGATGCCGAACGCCTTCGCCGCGGCCGAGGCGCTCGTCCAGCCGAGCGCCAACGAGAGCTTCTCGCGCACGTTGATGGAGTCGTGGCTCGCGGGAACCCCCGTCATCGCCTCGGCGGCCGGTGAGGTGATCACCTGGCACTGCGAACGGTCGGGCGGCGGTCTCACCTACGCCGGCGATCTCGAGTTCGCGCAGTGCCTCCGTTTCGTCGCCGAGGCGCCGAAGGCCGCCGCGGCGATGGCGGCGCGCGGCCAGCAATACGTGCTTGGCAACTACACGTGGGAGGTAGTGCTCGACGCGATGGAGCGCTCGCTTGTCGGGCTCACGGGAAGGACGGCGCGGTGAGGATCCTCATCGTCGGCACGGTGCCTCCTCCCGGCGGAGATGCCGCGCTCGCGCTCGCCGAGATCGCGACGGCGCTCATCGCGGAGGGACACGACGTCGAGATGTTCTCGCCCGACGACCGCAGCGCCGCCCACCGCAGTGGCCGGACCGAAGGCCCGCTCTTCTGCTTGCGGCTCGCCTGGCTCTCGCGCCGCTTCGACTCCGTCGTCGTTCACTTCGAACAGGGCCTGCCACTGCGCGCCCGCGCCGGGCGGTGGTGGCGTGCCGTGACGCTGACGCTCTTCGCGGCGGCGTTGCGGATGTTCCCCGAAAGGAACCTCCGCTTCGACCCCGATTCGCCGATCCCCGGCGGCATCGGAAGCCGGGCGATGGGCGAGATCTGGACGACGGCTTCGCACGTCGTCGTGGCGAGCGAGCAGGACCGCGCCCAGCTCATCGCGATCTGGGGACTGCCCGAGGAGAGGGTCACCGTGGCCGAGGAGCGTCCGGAGCGCCGCGTCCACGTCCCCCGGGGATGGGCCGCCGCCGATGCCGATGATCCGCGGACCGAGGTGCTCGAGCTCGTTCGGGCACGGTCCGCGCATGACCGCGCCGCCCGCGCCGCCCGCGTCGCGCTCGGCGGCGAGATCGGCGCCGCTCCGGGATCGCCCTTCGCAGGTGACCGCAGTCGCGCGCCCGACCCCGAAGCCTTCGTGCGCGGGGCGATCGCGCTCTGTCGCCGTCTCGTCGAGAGGATCTCCGCGACGGACAGGTCCTGAGGGCTCGGTTCAGGCCCCGGGTCGCGGGACGCCGACCATGGCGCGTTCGGGGAGGACCGCGGCGAGCAGCGCATGGGCGGTGGCGGCGAACGTCTGGTGCGCCGCGAAGTCGCGACCGGCCCCGGCGAGGAGGCTGCGGCGCGCCGGGTCGGTGAGAAGGCCGGCGAGCACGGAGGCGAGCCCCTCGGCGTCGACGGCGGCCGGGACGAGCTCAACCGCCGCCCCGGGCAGCTCGCGCAGCCAACCGAGGTTCGTCGCGACGGTCGGCACCCCGGAAGCAAGGCATTCGCCGACCGCGGCGGAGGCCTCGCCGTTGAAGGACCGGCGCAGCTGGACGGCGAGCGTCGCCGCGGCGAGCCAGGCGCGGTAGCGCTCCTGTGGCAGCGGTCCGGTGAGCGCGAGCCGGTCTCCGATCCCCTGGGCCGAGGCGCGATCGGCGAGCGCGCGAGCGAGGTCCTGCGAGACCGGCCCGACGAAGGCGAGCATCGCGGCGTCGTCGTGCCGCGCCCCCCGGACGAGTGCCGCGAAGGCGTCGACCAACAGCTCCGGGGCCTTCACCGGGTCGACGATCCCGAAGTGGGCCACGACGGATTGATCATCCCGGGGTTCCGGTGACCGACCCCACCACCTGGCGGCGATCGGGCAGCCATCCGGTGCCTCGGTCGTCTCGGCGAAGGCCGACCGGCTGTCCCGGGGCGATTCGATGGCGAACGGGAGGATGTCGACGCGTCCCGCGAGAAGCGGTCCGGCGTCGACTCGGGCGAGCGCCGCGGCGGCGCGCGACGTGACGAGGAAGACCTCGGACAACCCGATCGCCTCGCGTGCCATGAGGAGCCCGTAGCGGGCGAGATCCTCCGCCCCGACCTCGTTGAATGCGCCGAGACGCGGCGGCAGGGATTCGCCGTACATCTCGCGGATCCGGCCCGCCAGGCCGTGTGGCAGAAGGCCCGGGTCCCCAGTCTCGTGACGGTAGAGATTCGTCAGCCGCACGTCGTGGCTGACGACGACGCCCGGGCGTTCGCGGAGGAGCGCGAGCGCTCCGAGGTGATGGTGGCTGTTGCCGAGGGTGTAGACGACCCGGTCGTAGCGCCCGGTCAGCCGCTCGATCGCGGCGAGCGCTGGTGCTGCGTACACCGGCGCGCCGGCGGGGGCGGTCGGGGAGGGCGTCGGTCCGTCGGCGAAGACGTCGAGGGTGACTTCGTTCGTCGCGACGAGCTCCTCGATGAGGCGGAAGTTGTAGGCGGCGACGCCGGAAGGCGCCGGCGGGAGTGGCGTGACGAAGGCCACGCGGGGGAGCGCACGCTGGCGCCCTCCCCGCGGGCGCGCCCGCCTCGCGGACCCGGCGACGAGATCCTCGAAAACCTCTGCACTGCGCGCCGCGACCTCCGGCCAGCTCGCGATGCGGCCGAGCTCACGGGACGGCGCCGCGCCCGGGTCGTGACGGCCGAGCGCCGCGGCGATCACCCGCGCGATGTCGTCCACGTCCTCAGGGTCGAACCGGTTCTCCGGCGCAACGAGTTCGTCGAGGGGCGGGCGGTCCGAGCAGACGACGGTCGCGCCGCAGGCGCGGGCTTCGGCGACGGGCAGGCCGAAACCTTCGGCGAGCGACGGGAAGCAGACAAGGTCTGCTCCCTGGTACAGGGCGACGAGGTCGTCGTCGCCGACGAACCCCGTCACGACCACCGGATCGGCGACGGCGGCCTGGGACGCGAGGTGGCGGAGATGGTGGGCGGTCGATTCCGGTAGCTCGCCGGTGATGACGAGCTGCCGATCCCACACCGCGTCTCCGAGGCGGGACCACGCCCCGACGATCCGTTCGTTGTTCTTCCGAGGGTGGCTGCCGCTCGGACAGAGCACGTACGGCCGCGCGAGGCCCGCTGATCGCAGGAGACGGATCGCGTGCTCGGTCGCGGCGTCGTGCGACGGCGCAGGGCGGAAACGGTCGTCGGGCGCCGCGCCGACCACGTGCACCCGTTGCGGCGCGACACCGAGTCGCGTGACGAGGTCCTCTCCGACCGCGGCGGAGAGGACCTGGAGGGCGGCCGCCGAGCGGACGAGTTCGAGGCGCGTCCGATAGCGGCGGCGCTCACCGATGTCGACGAGCTCGGTCGCGGGGTCGCGTGCCGGAATGAGGTCGTACACGGTGACCGAGAGCACGAGGTCACGCGCGTCGGCCTGCGATGGCCAGATGGCGCTCGTTTCGACCGCAAGATCGAACGGCGAAAGGGCGTGGAAGACGCGCGCCTGCGGACTGATCGCGTCCGGCGCGCCGCGGTAGGCGACCTTGCCCGTGGAGACCAGCTCCTCGATCGGGCCGGGTGGCGGCAGATCGGGATTGAGCAGGTAGGTCCCGACCAGATCGGGTCGCAGTCGTTCGATGGCGAGGGCCCAGTTCGTGGCGTAGCGGCCGATGCCGTGGGTGCGTGAACTCGGGCTCTGGAGAGCCTGAAGGTCGACGACGACCGTCCCGGCCGACTCCGGGGGCCGGCCGGGAGTCATCGAGGAGCGCGGTCGGCCCTGGCGGCCGTCGTGGCGACCGACTCCTCGAGCTCCCCGAGGCGCTTCTCCGCAGCCTGCAGGAGCCGTCCGAGCAGCTCAGTCGCCTCGGCGTCGCCTTCGATCTGCGTACGCAGCAGCGAGCGGATCTCGGCGAGCTCGGAGCGCATCTCGTCGATCTTCAGCGAGACGTGACGTTCGAGCGACTCGATCTTCTCCTCGTTCGCTGCGACCCGGCCCGGGAGCGACGCCGCGGTTCGTGTCTTGCGCCACAACCGGACCCGCACCTTGTCCACGGCGACTCCTTCGTGCCGATGATCCGGATCTCGATGGTAGACGCCGGCATGCACCGCCCACCTGAAAGCCCGGCCACTAGGATAAATCAGAGCTGGTCCGGAGTACGGCGGCGCCCCGGAACACCAGTCCGATACCGTCGCCTCGATCGGCGAACATGGGATGAGCTAGGCACGCGCCCTGGCGGTCGCGACCCGTGATCGCCGGCAGCATAAGAGGTGTGAGGCGTCATGGGGACGGTGAGCGAGACCGACGTGCCGACGGTCGTCGGCGTGTCGTCGCGCCAGCGCTCCTTCGTCCCCCGCGGGGGGCGGGGCGGGGACGGCCAGGAATTGGTGGCCCGAATCGTCTCGTCACGCGTGACGCTTCGGGCGCGGCTGCGGGAGCTCTGGAACGCCCGCGAGCTCTTCGTCTTCCTCGTCCGCAAGGACCTGAAGGTGAAGTACAAGAACAGTTTCCTCGGGTTCTTGTGGTCGATGCTCAACCCGGCGTTCGTGCTGCTCGTCTACTACGTCGTGTTCAAGTACTTCCTGAAGAACCCGACTCCGTACTTCGCGCTCTACCTGTTCTCGGGACTGCTCATCTGGAACCTGTTCCAGACGGCGACCACCGGTTCGGCGAGCGTCATCGTCGCGAACTCGGGCATCGTGAAGAAGGTCGCCTTCCCCCGCGAGATCCTCGCCCTCTCGCAGGTGGGCACGGCGACCGTGTTCTTCTTCTTCCAGGCCCTCGTGCTCGTCGTGTTCCTCGTCGGGTTCCAGTACTCGCCTGCCTGGAGCTACCTGCCGATCGCCGTGTTCGCGCTCGTCGACCTGATCGTCTTCTCGGCGGCGCTCGCCGTGTTCCTGTCGGCCGTGAACGTGTACTTCCGCGACATCGAGCACCTCATCCTCGTGCTCCTGAACGCCTGGTTCTGGGGCGTGCCGATCATCTACAGCTACGACCTCGTCTACGGGATGTTCGCCCGGCACAATCTCGGGTGGCTCGAGAAGCTGTACCTCGCCAACCCGATCACGACCGTCGTGATCGCGTTCCAGCGGGCGATATACGGCCATGTGTTCGTGAAGATCACCGGTAACCCGCATTACGTCGTGCTCGCGAACTACCCGTACCACTTCTTCCTGGAGCTGCTCGGGGGGCTTCTCGTCGTCTCGATCGGACTGTTCTTCGGCGCGATGCTGATCTTCGGGCGTATCAGCGGCAACTTCGCTGAGGAGCTCTGAGTCCACGTGAGCTCCGCGGTCGAGATCCAGAACGTCTCGAAGCGTTTCCACCTCTATCTCGAGAAGTATTCGTCGCTGAAAGAGCGCCTGATGCACCTCGGGCACATCCCATACGAGGAGTTCTGGGCACTTCGCGATGTGAAAGCGGAGATCCAGCCGGGCTCAACCGTCGGGATCCTCGGTCGCAACGGCTCGGGCAAGTCGACGCTGCTGAAGTGCATCGCTGGGATCCTCCAGCCGACCTTCGGCCAGGTCGTCGTGCGCGGCAAGGTCGCGGCGATGCTGGAGCTCGGCGCAGGGTTCCAGCCGGACCTTTCGGGGCGCGACAACATTTTCTTGAACGGGTCGCTCCTCGGGCTTTCGCGCAGGGAGATCAGCCACCGGTTCGACGAAATCGTCGAGTTCGCCGAGCTCGAACACTTCATCGACAACCAGGTGAAGTACTACTCGTCCGGCATGACCGTGCGGCTCGGCTTCTCGATCGCCGTGAGCATGGATCCCGACATCCTGCTCGTCGATGAAGTGCTCAGCGTGGGCGACGAGCGCTTCCAGCAGAAGTGTCTCGAGCGGGTGAAGCTGTTCCAGGAGGACGGGCGGACGATCGTCGTCGTCTCGCACTCGTCGGACATGCTGCGCTCGATCTGTGACGAGATCCTCGTGTTCGACGCCGGTCATCTCGTCACCTACGCGCCGCCAGGGGAGGCGATCAGGGTGTTCAAGGAGGGCCTCCTCGCCCTCGACGCCACCCCTGTGCCCGAAGCCGAACTGCCAGTCAGCGTCGACATCGATGTCGCTCCGGCCCGTCCCCAGGTCGAGATCACCTCGGTCACCGTCGAGCACCCCGGGATCGGCGAACGCCCCTATGTCGTCACCGGGGAGCCGTTGACGATCCGTGTCGAGTACGCGGTGCACTCGGCTGTTGACGGCGCACAGTTCGCGATCGAGATCCTCTCCGACAAGGATCAGACGTTGTTCGCGACCCGGAGCAGCGGATCCGAGGAGGCCATGTTGCTCGCGACGGGGGCGGGGTCCGTGACGTTCTGTTTTGACTCGTTGCCGCTCCTCGACGGCCGTTATCTCGTGAACATCGATGTGCGCGACGCGGGTGGTGTCGTCATCGGCCTCGCCGAGCCGGCGTGCGACTTTGAGGTGATGAACCCGAGCAAGGCAACCGGCGTGGTGGCGCTCCCGATGCGCATCGAGGTCGTCGTGCCCGGTTCCGTCCGGGTCACGAGCCCGTGAGTAGTCGCGTCGAACCGAGCGGCGCGTCGGCGTGAACGAGCGATCGGGCCGGGCGGCAACCTCGATCCTCGACGCGGCTCGCGCCGATGTGCGGAATCTCGCTGCAACAGGGCTCTGGACGGCGGAAATGACTGCCGATCTCGACCGTGCGTTCGAGCGGTCGGCGACGGTGGCGTTGCGTGCCCCGCGCTACTCGGAGCGTTCGCTCGTCTTACGGCGGGTCGCCCGGCTCTTCGTGCCGCGACCGGCGCGACCGTACCTTCGGCGGGTGCTCGCGATCGTGGAACGCCCGCTCGGAGTCCTGGCGGCGCGGAGGGACCGGTGAACCCGACGGGACCGGGAGTCGCGCCCGGCCGTCCAGCGCGAATCGACCAGGTGATCCCCTCGATCATCGAGCACGACGCGGTGAGCAATCACACCTTCGTCGCCCAGATACTGCTGCGCGAGATGGGATTCGTGTCGGAGATCTACGCCTCGATCATTGGTCCGGGCTGCGCGGGACGGGTCCATCCCCTGGACGAGCTGCCGATGGTCGAAGACGGGAGCCAGTGGATCCTCTACCAGTGCTCGATCGGCGGTCCGACGGGCGACGTCGTCGCCCGTCACCCGGGACGCAAGCTCCTCGACTACCACAACATCACGCCAGCTCCGCTCGTCGAACGCTGGCTCCCGCCCCTCGGCGAGGAGTCGCGACTCGGCCGCCGGCAGCTGCAGCAGCTCGCCCCACTCGTGCCCTTCGCCATCGCCCGGTCGGCCTACAACGCGGCGGAGCTCGACGAGAACGGGTTCGGGCGCACGACGGTCGTTCCGCTGCTCGGCGACGGTGACGCCCTGGAGCGGTCGCCGGACCCGGTGGCGCTGCGGAGGCTCATCTCGCTGAAAGAAGCGGGCGGCGCGGATTGGCTGTTCGTCGGCCAGATCGCGCCGCACAAGGCGCAGCACGACGTCGTGAAGGCCTTTGCCTGCTATCGGCGCGTCTACGACCGCGACGCCCGGCTGCACCTCGTCGGGCGCGAGATGGGGAGCGCGTACATCGACGCGCTGCGCCGTTTCGCTGTCGCGCTCGGGCTGAAGGACGCCGTCAGCCTGCCGGGATCGGTGTCGGCCGGGGCGCTCGTCGCCTACTACGAGGCGGCGACCGTGTTCGTGTGCCTTTCGGACCACGAAGGGTTCTGCGCGCCGATCGTCGAGTCAATGGCACGGGGGGTCCCCGTCGTGGCGTACGCCGCGGCGGCCGTGCCAGAGACGGTCGGTGACGCCGGCGTGCTCGTGCCCGACAAGTCGCCCGTGCTCGTCGCGTCGGCGGTGCACCGCGTCCTCACCGAGCCCACGGCGCGCGACGACCTCATTGCCGCCGGACGGGCCCGAGCGGCCCGTTTCACGCCCGACATCGCCGCCGCGGCCTTCCGCCAGGCGATCGAGGCGGCGCTTCGCAGCCCGTAGGCATCGCGCGCCGCCGCCAACGCAGACGAACGTAACATCAGTACCAATATGCACAGCAGCATCGTCCGTCACGGTGCAGTTCATCCGCGCCGTGTTCCACGCCCCCGGACGTGCGTTGTTCTCGCGTCCTGCGCCGCCCTCGCCTTCTCGATCCTGGTCGCTTCATCCGGTGCCGCGACCGCGCCGCCGGTCACGTCGTTCAGCTTCGTCGGCCACGGTTTCGGTCCGGGGTTCGGAATGGGCCAGTGGGGGGCCTTCGGCGACGCGGTCCGCTACCACGAGACCTATACGCAGATCCTCGACCACTTCTACGGAGGGACGGTCGCGTCGAGTCTCAAAGGATCGAGGCTCGGGGTGAACCCGGTGATCTCGGTCGCGATCCTCGAGAACGTCAATGCGAAAGGCACCGTCGGCTACGACCCGGTCGTTACGTCGCCGTCGGCTTTCACGATCACGAGCGCGGGATCGGCACCGCCGACCACGACGACCACGTCCTCGACGACGTCCACGACGTCGATCCCGACCACGACGACGTCGACGACGCCTCCGACGACACTGGCGCCGACAACGTCGACACAGCCGTCCTCGACGACGACGATTCCACCGACCACTTCCTCGACCACGACCACATCCTCGACGTCAACGACGACGACCACGTCTCCGACCACGACGACCTCCCCGACATCGGCCACGATGACATCGGCCACGACGACATCGGCCACGACGACATCGGCCACGACGCTGCCGCCGACGACCACGTCGACGGTCACGTCGCGGGTGCTCACTGTCCGGGCCGGAGTGGCGGTCGACCTCCGGCTGACGCGCGCCGGCACTTGGAGCGTGTACGAGGGGGCCTCGTGCAGCGCGGCTAAGGCGGCCGCAGGCGGTTCGAGGCCGATCGCGACGGGGTACGTCGATCCGACGATCCGCCCGGCAGACGCGAGCCCCAACGCCGCGCCCGAGACGCTCCTCACGCTGTGCCGATACGACGGCATCGATGAGGTCGTCCGTGGCGACATCGAGGCGTACGACCGAACCGGATACGAGCGGACGCTCAACGTCCTTCCGCTGCAGTCGTATCTCGACGGTGTCGTCCCCGCCGAGGAGTCGCCGGCCTGGGGCACCGCAGGGGCCTTCACCGGAGCCCCGCAGGGCCACGCCTGGGGGTTTCAGACCCTCGAGGCGCAGGCGATCGCGTCCCGCTCCTACGCCGTGTCCGAAATGGAGTCCGGTGGTTGGGAGGGCTACGCGAGCGTCTGTGACACGGTCTGCGAGGCGTATGTCGGCGAGCGTTTCGAATCGCCCCTGACCAACGCCGCGGTCGCGGCCACGTCGGGCGAGGTGCGCGCCGAGACCTCGACCGGTGCCGTCGCGCTCACCTCGTACTCCGCCTCGTCCGGGGGGTGGACCGCCCAGAGCGCCTTTCCCGCGGTTCCGGATGTGGGCGACGTCTGCGTGGTGCAGGGGAATCCACTCGAGTGCAATCCGAACCACACCTGGCGGACTTCGGTCTCAGCCGCGCTCGTCAACCGGGATTTCCGCGGGATTGGGCGGGTCGTCGGTGTCTCGATCATCTCGCGCAATCGGCGGGGATCGTTCGGCGGCCGGGTCGAGCTCATTGTCGTATCGGGCACGACGTCGACGACGACGGTCACGGGTTTGAGCTTCGCGTCAAGCCTCAAACTCCCTTCGGACTGGTTCGCCGTCGCGTCCTCGGCCTAGACGAAGATGTCGGCAGAGCCGTCAGTCGAGTCTTCCGCGAGGTCCGCGCGGGCTGGTGACCGGCAGGGGAGGCTCTCGTGACGGCGGGGACGGAGCGGTGGCCCAGAGGAGCGGCCACGGTACGCTTCGGCGTGTCGTGGAGGGCCCGGCTGCGTCGGATCACGCGCACGCGCTCGTGGCAGGTGTTGCGCTTCGTCGTCGGGCTCGGGCTCGCGGCCCTCGCGTTCTGGGCCCTGAACGGCCAGCGCGGCGAGCTCGTCGGCGCCTCCGCCGAGCTCACCCACCTCGATGTCGGCTGGCTCTGTCTCGCGATCGCCTTCGAGATCGCGTCACTCGTGTCGTTCGGCGTGTTGCAGAGGCGTCTTCTCCAGGTCGGCGGGGTGCGAATGGGGCTCGGTTCCATGGCCGCGTTGAGTGCGGCCTCCGCGGCGATCGCGGACTCGCTTCCCGGGGGACCGGCGTTCTCGAGCATCTACGTCTATCGCTTCTACCGGCGGTGGGGCGCGGACGAAACCCTCGCCGCGTGGGTCCTCGTTGCGACGCTGGTGTGCGCCGCGGCAGCACTCGGTCTCGTCGCCACCGCCGGTATCGCCCTCGCGGCGAGCGAGGGCGCGTCGTACGACCTCGTCTGGGTCATCCTCGGTGTGTTCGCCGTCTCGGTCGTCGCCGACGCCATCGTGTTCCAACGCCGCTGGCTGGCGCGGGTGGCTGTCCACGCGTTCGGGTTGACGCGTCGCCTCGTCGGCCGGCCGAGGCGTACCGGCGGTGCCGTCGTCTCAGCTTGGGCTGCCCGGCTCGAGGGGTTGCGGCTCACCTGGCGGGACCTCGTGGTCACCCTCGCGGGCGCCCTCGGCAACTGGGTGTTCGACTGCGCCTGTCTTGCGTGTGCGTTCCTCGCCGTCGGCGGCGCCGTCCCGTGGCGTGGCCTGCTTCTCGCCTACGGCGCCGGCCAGCTCGCCGCGAATCTCCCGATCACGCCCGGCGGGCTCGGGGTCGTCGAGGGCAGCATCACGATCGCGCTGGTCGCGTTCGGCGGGGCGGAGTTGTCGACGGTCGCCGCGGTCCTCACCTACCGGATCGTCAGCTTCTGGGGCTTCCTTCCGGTCGGGTGGTTGACCTGGGCCGGGCTCGGAGTGGCGCGTCGGAGCGGGCGGTGGACCGCCCCCGCGGCCGATTCCCAGCCGGTCGGCGTGGAAAGTGGGTTGTCAGGGCAATGGGGTCGCGCGACCGTTGGTGAGGTGAAGGGCGTGTCCGGGGAGCTGGGTGTATGAGCAGGCGCATCCTCTGGTCGTCACGAATCGGCAAAGGCGCGCGGCTCACCGCGGCGTCACTCGCCGTCGTCGCGTCGCTCGGGATTGCGGCGTGCACGTCACCTCGCAACGCCCTCGGGCCCAACGAGAGCCCGTGCTTCCGCGTTCTCGCCGTCGCCCGCGCCGCGGTCAACGACACCGGGCACTTCGCCGGCGTGCGCTACCTGAGCTCGCGCGATCTCACGGCGGCGCTCCGAGACATGAAGACGAGCCCGCGTCTCAGGTTCACCATCCCTGCCGCGCTCCAACGACAACGCTCAGCGGTTTGTGCCGTCGCGTACTGGGGGAGCTTCTCGACGAGCGGCGTGGCGCTCGGCTGGCCGCCGGACCGGCACGACGATCCGCTCGCGATCGTCGTCGTGCGCGTCCGCGACGTCCGCGTGCTCGTCACCTTCGTCCTGAGCAAGCCGCCTCTACGCTTTACCCGATTCCTGCCGCCCCTCGCGTGAAGCGCGCCGGCCCCCGTTCGGCGGTCCCGCTCAGACGTTCGCGGTCCGGCGAACCCGTCCGCGGCCGCGCGCCCGGTCGTGCTGGGAGAGCACCGCCTTGCGGAGCCGGACGGCCGTGGGCGTCACCTCGACGCATTCGCTCTCGGCGGCGTGCTCGAGGGCCTGCTCGAGCGTTAGCCGGCGGATCGGCGGGAGCTTGACGAACTCGTCCGACGTCGAAGACCGCATGTTCGTCAGCTTCTTCTCCTTGGTCACGTTCACGTCCATGTCGTCCCCGCGGGAGCTCTCACCGACGATCATGCCCTCGTAGACCTCTTCGCCCGGGCCGACGAACATCGAGCCGCGTTCGGACAGGTTCGTGATTGCGAAGGCCGTGGCGGTGCCGCGGCGATCGGCGACGAGGCTGCCGCTCACGCGTAGGCGGATCTCCCCCAGCCACGGCTCGTAGCGGTCGAAGGAGTGGTGGAGCTGGGCGGTACCCCGCGTCTGCGTCAGCATCTCGCCGCGGATCCCGATGAGCCCGCGGGACGGGGCGAGCCCCTCGAGTCGGACCCAGCCCGTGCCGTGGTGGACGATGTGTTCGACGCGCGCCCGTCGCCGTGCGATGAGCTGCGTGACGGTGCCGAGGTGCTCCTCGGGCACTTCGATCGAGCACCGCTCGACCGGTTCGCAGAGCACGCCGCCGACGACTCGGGTGAGCACCTCGGGCTTGCCGACGGTGAGCTCGAATCCCTCCCGGCGCATCGTCTCGACGAGGACGGCGAGGGCGAGCTCGCCACGGCCCTGCACCTCGAAGGTGTCCGAGCGCTCCGTCGGGACGAGTCGGATGGCGACGTTGCCGAGCACCTCGGCTTCGAGTCGGGAGCGCAACAGGCGCGCCGTCAGCTTCGTTCCGTCCCGTCCGGCGAGCGGCGAGGAGTTCACCCCGACCGTCATCGACAGGCTCGGTTCGTCGACGACGAGGAGCGGGAGCGGGAGCGGGTTGTCGGCGGCTGCCAGCGTTTCACCGACCGTGATCTCGGCGATGCCCGCGACCGCGATGAGCTCGCCTGGTCCCGCCGACTCGGTCGGGACCCGGTCGAGGCCGGACGGGACGAGGAGCTCGGTGACGCGGACCGGCTCGACCATCCCGTCCCGCCGGCACCACGCGACGGTCTCGCCGTCGTGGATCGTGCCCTCGACGACGCGGCAAATTGCCAGTCGGCCGAGGTACGGGGAGGCGTCGAGGTTCGTGACGAGCGCCTGGAGGGGGGCGCCGTCCGTGAACGACGGTGGCGGGAGATGGGCGAAGAGCGTCTCGACGAGGACGGCGAGATCCCCTCCCGCGGGCGGGGTCGCGACCGGGCCAGCGGGCTGGGTGAGGGTCAGCCAGCCGTCGCGTGCGCTGCCGTAGAGGAACGGGATGTCGTACTGCGCGTCGGGCGCCTCGAGCTCGATGAACAGCTCGATCGTCTCGTCGACGACCTCGGCGATCCGAGCGTCCGGCCGGTCGACCTTGTTCACGATGGGCACCACCGGCAGGCCCGCCTCGAAGGCCTTGCGCAGCACGAACCGCGTCTGGGGCCCGGGGCCGTCGGACGCGTCGACGAGGAGCATCGCGCCATCGACCATCGCGAGCGCGCGCTCAACCTCGCCGCCGAAATCGGCGTGTCCCGGGGTGTCGACGACGTTCAGCCGGCGCGACCCGAACTGGAAGGAGGCCTGCTTGGCGAGGATCGTGATCCCCTTCTCGCGCTCGAGATCGAGGGAGTCGAGGACCCGGTCGACGACGGCGGTGTGGGACGCGATCGTGCCGGTCTGGTGGAGCATCGCGTCGACGAGCGTCGTCTTGCCGTGGTCGACGTGGGCCACGATCGCCACGTTGCGCAGTTCGTCCTTCGTCCGCATCGTCATCGTTCGGTTCCGTCACGCCCCGTCGGTTCATCCCCCGGTGCACCGGTCCCGATCCCGCTGAGCGGTATCTCGGCACCCGGCCCCGGGCTTAGATTGCGTTCATGTCGACGAGGCTGAACCGGCTCGAGCGGATCACGAACCTCGTCTTGGCCCTGCTGGACGCCCCCCGTCCCTTGTCGTTGCGGGAGATCGGCCTCGCCGTCGCCGGCTACCCCGCCGCGCCGGGAGCGCTCCGCCAGGCATTCGAACGCGACAAACGCACCCTGCGCGACAACGGGATACCGATCTCCGTCGAGCGCGTCGACGGCGACGACCAGGTCGGTTACCGCATCCTACCCGAGCAGTACTACCTGCCCGATCTCGGTCTCACGCCGGAGGAGGAAGCGGCGCTGTCGTTCGCGCTGCTCTCGGTGCACCTCGAGGGCGGGGCCGGCCACGAGGTCCTCCACAAGCTCGGCTCCCAGGGGGCGGCAGATGTCGCCCCCGTCGCGGTCCTCCCGTCGCTCCCGGCGCTCGGGCTGCTCCAGCAGGCGATCCGGGACCGGGCGCCGGTGGCCTTCGCCTACCACGGACGCGACCGCCGGGTTCACGGCTACGGGCTCGTCTTCCGCGGCGGCAGCTGGTACCTCGTCGGGCGGGACGCCGAAGCGGCGGACCCCGGGGGATTGCGCCGCTTCCGGGTCGACCGGTTCGAAAGCGATCCGGTCGCGGGAACCCCCGGGGGCTACGAGCGCCCCGAGGGCTTCGACGCCGCGAACGAGCTGCGCTTCGTGCCGTTCCAGCCGAGCCGGGATGGACCGGTTGAGCCGGAGTGGACCGAGGTCGAGGTCGCCGTCGACGCCCGCGAGGCCGCGGGGGTCGTCGCTCTCGTCGGCACGGCGGCGGTGCGCGACCGCGCCGACGACGGATCGGTGCGCCTCGTGTTCCCCGTCGGCGACGAGGAGGCGTTCTTGTTGTGGGTGCTCGGTTTTGGTGACGCGATCGAGGTGATCGGTCCTCCCGATATGCGCCGCAACGTTGTTCGCCGCCTCGAGGCCGCGGCGCGAGCCGGGAAGACGACGTGACGGTCGATCGCCCTCCCGAACCGCTCGACGCGGGGACACGGTTGCGCCGGCTGCTCGCCGTCCTCAGCTATCTCGCCCGCGTCGGCGAGAGCTCGATCGCCGAGCTTGCGGCGCGTTTCGGATTCGACGAGCGGGCGCTCGTCGGCGAGCTCGAGCTCGCCGCCTGCTGCGGGCTGCCCCCGTACACGCCGGACACGCTGCTCGAGCTCATCGTCGACGACGAGCGTGTCGTCGCGTTCGGGCTCGATGCCCTCCGGCGTCCGGCACGTCTCACGCCGGACGAGGGCTTCGCGCTCGCCGCCGCCGCCCGGGCGATGCTTGACGTCGAGGGCGCCGAGGCGGAGGGTCCGCTCGCCACCGCCCTCGCCAAGCTCGGGAACGCGCTCGGGCTCGAACGCGTGGCCGTCGAGCTCGACACTCCCGAGAACCTCGAAGCGGTTCGCGCCGCCGCCGCGGCGGGTGAAGCGGTGGAGATCGACTACCTGGGGGCGAAGCGCGGCGACGAGACGGCGAGACGGGTCGAGCCCTACGCCGTCGTCGCCCGCGAGGGCAGGTTCTACCTCGACGCTTTCTGCGGCCTGGCCGGGGACTGGCGACGGTTCCAGGTGGCGCGGATCACCGCCGTCCGTCGCCTCGGCGAACCCGTCACGCCGAGATCGCTTCCGCCCGAGCTCACCGGGACCCGGGCGTTCGTGGGGGGTGGGGATGCCCGCATCGCCCACGTCGCCTTCGACCGGTCCGCGTACGTGCTCATTGACCGGCTCGTGGCGGCGCCGCCGACGCCGTTGCCCGACGGCCGGGTCGTGGCTCCGATCATGGTCGCCGACGGGTACTTCGTCGGCCGCCTCGTTCTCCGGCTCGGCGCGTCTGCCGAGGTGGTCGACCCGCCCGAGCTCGTCGGCGCCGCCGCCGACGTCGCCCGCCGCGCGCTCGTCCGCTACCGGGGCGCGTCGTAGCGACGCCTTCCGTCGGGGCGCCTCGGGGGTGGACCCCGCTTCTGCGGCGGTAGGTCGCGGACGACCGCCCCCTCGTACGGTCGCTCGGCGTGCTGAGCGTGGCGAAGGTGCGGCGAGGACGCGAGACGTACTACCTCGAGTCGACGCGGGCGGCGGCACCCGATCGGCCGGGACTCGTCGAACCCGACGGTGTCTGGTGGGGGATCCTCGCCGAGGGCCTCGGCCTCGCGGACCGGACCGTCGACGCCGCGAATCTGACGATGCTGCTCGCCGGCGTGGATCCGACGAGCGGCGAGGCGCTCGATCCCCGCCATGGCCGGGTCACCGTCGCGGCCTTCGACTGCACCTTTGCCGCACCGAAGTCCGTAAGCGTCCTCCACGCCCTCGGCGGGCCGGAAACCGTGGAGCAGGTGCGCGCCTCGCATGAGCGTGCGGTCGCCGGGGCCCTCGGGTACCTGGAGAGGCACGCCGCGACTGTGCGCCGCTCCGGCGCGCCCGTCGCCTCGCCCGGTTTCGCTGCTGCGTCGTTCCTCCACCGGACGAGCCGCGCTGAGGATCCGCACCTCCATACAGGGATAGGTGATAGGGCGCGCGGAAACGTCCGTGAGCGGGGTGCGCCGCTCGCAACAGCAAGCACTTGACGCTCCGGGCACCAGAAGGTGCCCGCCCATCGTTATGGGGTACAGCCGACCCAGTTGACTGGCGCACATGTCAAGATTCGGGCGTGGCCAAGTATGACCCGCTCTATGAATTTCTCAGCTCCACCGACGACGGCCCTCTCCAAATGTCGTTCAGCGAGATCGAACGTCTCGGAATCTCATTGCCGATGTCGGCGTTCACTTACGACGCGTGGTGGCTCGATCGAAGTAAAGCAACAACACATGTGCATGCACGCGCCTGGCTCGACAACGGTAGGCAGGTCATCCGAGTTGATCGAAATCAGCAGCGAGTCTGGTTTTCCGGTCGCCGAAGAACGACCAAGTAACCGACTTCATCGTCCCCCGCGGCGGCCGCCGAGCCGGCGATGTGAGGCACCCCTGCGACGGGGCTTCGAGGAACAACTTGGGACGCTGCTTGAGTCCGTGGGCTGAGGGATCACTGGCCAGTTACCTGACGACGTCGCGGATGACAAAGGCCAGGAGAATCAAAACGGACCCGACGGAGCCTACGATCCAGCCGACAGCGACCCGACGGAGAAAAGCGACGCGTCGTACCGCAACACCAACTGCCGTGAAGACCAGGGGGCCGGCGATATCAAGCCATGACTGATGAAGGCGGACAACGGCCACCAATCCATAAAAAGCCAACACGAAGCCGAGGAATGGTGCCAGGAACCAATCCACGGCGACCCTGATAATCGTTCGGCGAGGTCGATATGAGCGCGAGCGATCATTTTTGTCGCGTAGCGCGTAGTGGAGCGTTACCTCTTGCCAAACTCGATCAATACCGCGCTCGTCGAGTGCTACGTCAGTCAAGGTCCGCAGCCACGACCTGAGGGCGGGTCCGCGAACGACGAGGGCGCCGTCGAAATCGACCCAGGGATCATCGCCAGCTGAATCTTCCGGCGACCAAACAACGCAGACTGGCCGAACTGGCGCACCGTTGATGACTTTGCCGAATTGAGTAATGACATCCTCACGATTGCGAAGCAGCTGGTCCACGGCATCGGACAAGCGATCCCGCATGAACGGTTCGCTGTCTTTTCCGAGAGGCCAACGATGTCGACTCCATTTCGTCTCGACCACTAAGAGCCCGGCCGGACCAACAACCAGATGGTCGATGTCTTGGTTTCCCCGAATCTTGATGCCGTTCGCCAACTTCCAGCCGTCGTGCCGCAGACTTCGTAGAACATCCGCAGTGTCACCTTCCGATTCAAGGCCCATGAAGAGATCGGATGCACCGCTCATGACAATCGTGATGAGCGCGACGATCCATGGTCCAGAGATAGCTACCGCACCAACTGTGACCCAGCGCGCTGCCCCGTGTAGCAGGAAGAAAGCGGGCAGAAAGAAAATAGTGGGTAGGAACGTCACCCCCAGCAGAGCAGGCCAGAGGCGTTGGGCAACTGATGAGATCAGACCCCAAGCCTCGTCTCGGGGAAAACGACCGACGCGATCGCGAGTCCCCAAGTGACGCGAGCTCCGATTGAAGAGGGGCTGACCTCCACCGCGTATTCGCACCTGATCCAGGATGGCACTCAACGGTCTTGTCGTCGGGGATGCTGGCCGGATAGGTCGGAGTAGCGCACAGTGCCGACGATCAGGCACACGCAAGGTCGGCGGTCGGTGTGCGCGATGGTGAAGGCTCGTCGCAAAGCTCAGGCAGCCCAAGCAGGTCACGCGCGGGGGTGCTAACTTCGGCCAATTCAAGCCTTGTTTCCGTAGGAGACTGAGTTTGCAATGACCTTCGAATCGTCAGGGACTGACGGTCGGTTCATTCGCCGCGCGAACATTTCGCACTTCCGAGGATTCAAAGACCTGATCCTTGAGCCTCTGGCCCGAATCAACCTCATTGCAGGATTAAACAATGTTGGAAAGACCGCGGTCCTTGAAGCTCTGCAGCTCAAGAACATGCCGTTCAACAATTTCATGCTGGTCCTGAATGCCCCTGTCAGAAATTCACCAAACTGGGGCTTCCAACCGTTTATGCGCGGTGTTGAGGCGCCTTGGGCAGCATGGTTTCACAGATACGAGGTCTCTCAGCCAATCGAAATTGCTATCACCACAAACAATTCGGAAACGTCAACCTTGCGCCTCAGGAACCTCATCGACGCCCAGGAGATCCAAGAGAAAGTTGCTCCTGTGCTATTCCCGGGGCAACCAATTGTTGATTCGGAGGTATGGGCCTTTGGGGCGCAGCCACATGTTTTGGAGTTACAAGTCCCAGGGAAGCAAACTTCGTCCGGATTTATGATTCCACAAACTACGGGTTACATAATCTTCGAACAGAGCGGCCAACTACGCGTGTCAGGCGCTCTTCCTCAAGCCACCATGCCCGCTATCTATCGGCCCAGTCGAGCGGATGGGAACCCTAACGAATTGGCACAACTGTTTGGACAACTCGTGGTTCAAAAGCAAGTTCCAGAATTGGTCGAGAGCCTTAAGATGATGGAGCCCCGTCTGAAGGACATCACGACTGTCGCGACTCCCATCGGTGCTCAGCTCTACGGCGACATCGGCATCGGCCATCAGATGCCGCTGAAGCTTATGGGTGAAGGGACCGAGAAGCTCACTTCCCTGCTTGTTGACGCCGCTTCGGCACGCGACGGCCTGTTGCTAATTGACGAGATTGAAAACGGATTTCATTACTCGGTGCTCGAATCCATTTGGGCGTCGCTTGACCAGGCGACGAGACAGTCCCGAGTCCAATTGGTTGCGACAACGCACTCACTTGAGTGTATAGCTGCTGCGCAACGATATTTCAGTCGAGATCCTGGATTGTTGCCGAGCGGTGAGGACTTCCGGGTCTTTCGTGTTGAGCGCGATGGCGAGGCAGTTAAGGCCATTGGGTTTACTGCCGAGGAACTAGGGGAAGCTCTCGAACTTGGATTTGAGGTCCGATAGGGTGTCGACCCTTAAATGGGGTGATGCATCTGCGCAACGCAAGGTGCTCTTTGTAGAGGGCGACGATGAGTTTCGAGCGATTGCAGCGTTGATGCAAGACCAATCGATTTCGGGACTTGGACTGCGGGACCTGCACGGAAGGACCAATCTCGGTGAGAAGCTGAGTGTAGCCAGAAAGGCGAGTGGTTTCTCTGAGGTCCAATCCGTTGGCATTCTGTGCGACGCGGAACAAAGCTTCGCCGTTTCGTGGTCCAATGTCACTGGTGCTCTTGAGGTTGCAGGCCTATCCGTTCCAGCTGCCCCATTGAGCCGAGCACGGGGAACACCCGACGTGACTGTCTTCATCTCTCCCGACAACTCAGGAAATGGCGTTTTTGAAGATATCTTCCTCGACTGCATGGCCGGCGATCCTCACATGGGATGTGTTGAGCCGTTCGCTAGCTGTATAACCGGAATGGTATCTATGAATGCAGCACACGAGTCGAAATTGAAGATGCAAGCTCTGGTCGCGTCGAAGGGCAAGAGATTGATCGGGGAAGCCGCCGACAACCACGTATTCGACTGGAGTCATATCGCATTCCGACCGCTTATTGAGTTTCTTCGCACCTTGTAGCCGCGAGATGGAGAAGTTGCCGTTTGAATAGGGCAGCCGTCTCGCGGGCTTGCCGTCAGCACAACGGCGAGAATCACCACCCCGACCCAGCACTGCGAACCTTCCGACGCCTGCGGGGCGTCGGCCGCCTCCGGGGCGTCAGCCGCCTTCCCAGCGCCCCTTCGGCCCTCGTCGACACGATGAGGGCCATTCACAGGTCAAGATAGGGATGTGACGGGGCTCGGCGGACGGTCGATTCTGGGCTCACGCCGCCCAAGTCCGGTCCGGGTTTGGTTGACACTATCAACGAAACTTAGGGCACACCCCAGTTTGCAGGTGCTGAATTACGGGGGCACGCACCCGCGGCAGTCTGGGCTTAGGTAGGGTTAACCCAGCTCTCCGATGCTTTCGCCACCAATCTGGCGACGACTTGCGTAGCACGGCGCATGTCACCAGCAGCTTGCTCCAAGTTGGTAGAGGCTTCCGCCCGCGTCGCGATCACGTCCCGTGGGATTCTGAGACTCCGAAGCGTTGCTTCGTTGACGCGCGGGTGATGCCCACCTTCCTGAGATGCCGCGAGGAGAGCCTGAACCCCCGGGCTCAAAAGGAACGGAATTAGGAAAGCGATGCTACGGCCGTCGAGTGGACGAAGAACGTAGAACTCCGTGCTGCACGCGAGCTCGGCCTCTTCCCAGTTCACCGCCTCATCATCCACGTAGGCGACCTGTCGAAGGTAAGGGCGAAGGCGCGAAATCAGGACGTCCCGCGCCTGAGCCCGCTTCTTGAGGCTGCCTATGTCCGCCCGAGGCACTGGTGGGCGATCAATGACGAGAAACCCCTCCCGAGCCGCGGATGTATCGAGCACGTAGTAGAGGCGATCAGCCTGCCCGGCCCTGCCGCTGCTGCTGACGCTCTCCCGAACAATCATGCACACATCGGTCAGTGGGATACCTTCGCTCACGACTTGTCGCCGGGGGTCATACCGCTCGGGCGCAAGCACGGTGCCAAAGTCCAGGTCGGCAACCCGGACCACAGCGCTTCTAGCCATGGGTTGCCCACTCGATGCCGTTGGCTTCTATGAATTCCGAGAAGACAGGCACGACCTCACTCAAGTCGTGATCCGCTCTCACCCAGGCGGGAGCGTCGAACGCGACTCCTCCCCGCGGAATGATTTCGCCTTTCGAATTCTTGCCGTCTCGTTCGCTCAAAAGGAAGAGAATCGGCTCTTTATCGGGGGATCGCTCGATGTGATCTCGCTTGCGAAGGAAAAGGATTGCTGCCTTCTGGCTTGTATGAGGAAGAAACGTGTAGCGACCTAAACCTAACACCGCGACGATCTGTGCGCGCTGAATCAGCCACTGACGCGCATAAGCCCAAACCGAGGATGCGAACTTGTTGTGAGGAAGAACGATTGCTAACCGTCCCCCAGGTCGCAGCAGAGACAAGCAGCGCTCGAGAAAGAGAATGTCGCGCTCCGTACGCCCAGACTTACGAGCCAATTGGTAACGTCCGAGAAGTTCCGGTTCCCGGACTTCGCCGGCAAACGGCGGATTAGTCATGATTACGTCGAACCCGCTGAACGAACTCCATCGAGTCCGCAACAGGTCCTCGAGAGTCGGCTCGTTCATGGCCGTCGGGGTGCTATCGAACAGATCAGGCGCCGCGGTCGGCGTCAGGAGACTGTTGATCCGCAGCAAGTTGCTGTGGCCGTCACCAACTACGAGCATAAGTGCCCGAGCTACTTGAATCGCCCGCGGGTCGAAGTCCGCACCCCAGACTCGCGATCGTGCATACTCCTTCAAATCGAGACTCGGATTCTGCTCTTTGACATAAGTGAGCGTGTGAATCAGGAAGCCGGCGGAGCCGCAAGCGGGGTCCATCACAGTCTCGGAGGGCTTTGGGTCTACGAGCTTTACGCAGCAGTCGACGACGTAGCGAGGCGTAAAGTACTGGCCCTTTGCTCCCTTCGATGACTTACTCATCAAATCCTCGAATAGCGCATCCAAGACTTCGAGGTTCGAGTCGAGAAGTCCGACATGTTCAATTGCTTCGACGCAAACCGCAATGTGATCTGGTCGTAGCCGCATCGTTGGGGCGTCCTCGAGGACACCCTTCCATTGCCGGGCAGCAAGACCTAACAAGTCATCGATGTTTCGAGCGGTCTGCTCGGGTGTCTTCGCGGTTGCGAACAGACCCTCCGACTGATGGTGGCTCTCGGCGTAAACTTTCGCGAGGAGCAGCTTGAAGATCTCTTGGAACTCGTCCTCTCCGGAGTTCGCCAGCACGAGCTCCTCGAGCCGCCCCAAGATCGACTCCCAGCTGCCCCGCACAAGATGGTGACGCTTGGCCAAGATGTTCTCCCGTTGTTCTCCCGACTCCCGGGCATTGTAGCTCAGTGTGGCTCTGCGGAGCGTCATCCGTCATGGGCCGTGAAATAATCGAATTTGGAGTTAGCCGCCCAGTCGGCTCGGATGTGGCCGGTGACAAAGATATCGACGAACTCCAAACTGGGGAATCGAGACCAGCCCACGTCGATCCACGACCCTCGATACGCGGAGGTGATTGCGCGACTCCGCGCCGCTCGCCGACAAGCAGGGCTCACCCAGGCGGAACTTGCATCCCGACTGAGCCGCACACAGGCGTACGTGTCGAAGATTGAAACATGCGAGCGGCGGATCGACCTGATCGAGGCCTTAGATCTCTGCTCGGCGCTGGGCGTGGATCTCCCTTCCGTCCTTCCCCCGTCGCTCCGGGTACTGGTTACCCACGACCGCACAACTCCAAGAGGGAGGGGTCAGCGGTGACGGTCGCTCCCGAGATCACCCAATCGGAGCTCGACGACCTGCACGCCGCGCTTTCGGGCCTTATCGAAGTCCAGTTCGAGGTCCTGAAGCTCCCACGAGAGATCCTTATCGGATTCGAACCGTCTCAGATCGGGACGATTGTGGGTGTGTTGATGGATGCCTGCATTCCCCAGCTCGACAAGATCGTTCAAGGCCAAGGGGAACTCTTCCGAGCACTCGGACTCGTCAAGCACGAGGGCATTCTGAAGGACAGAGAGGGGTATCCGGACTACCTCCACGAACCTTCGGGGAAGCGGCTGGAGTTGAAACTGCTCTACGTCGATCCCGCTGAGGCGGTGATGAAGGTAACGGAAACGAGACGGGAGCCCTCGGCACGCCTTACCCAGAAGGTCACAGTGAAGAACGTTGACCCCAGCCGCGACGTGATGTTGCTCCTCGCGTATCAGCTCCAACCTCACAGACACGACGCTGAGCTGTATTGCCCGACCATAACGAACCTGGCGGTCTTCTCGATGATCGAATGCATTCGCGCTCGTGACCATCGGCTCCGCGTGTCTGGCGGCTACTGGTTTGGGGATTTCGAGACACCCGCGATCTTGAGCCGGATCGGCAAGGCCAAGAAATCCAACGGGTTGCCTGTCGACACCGAGCACTACGGTCGCAAGGAATCTGAGGGTTACGACTTCAATGAGGACACGAATTTCGGGAAGTTGAAACGAATTCCGTACCAACCTCTCCAGAGATTCCTCCGCGACAACGGGGCCGATTACTCCGTAACAGGCATGTATCCTAAGCCTTGGGCATTGGGCCGCAAAGGTGCGAAGGCGGCGCAACTTGGCCTACTTGACTTATCCGCAACCGAAGTACAGGAGTTGCTTGAATGAGGCCGCCGTCAGGACGATGTGTCCTGCTCGCGCTGGAGTCTTTCGAAGCCGCGACCGGAGATGAACGATGCCCTGGTTAATCGTCATCGGAAAGTCTGATGCGCTGAAGTGGATACTGGACAAAAAATGCATGGCCTTTCGGGCGCACGTTAAGGCAGAGGAACTGAACAAGGGCGACCGATTCGCGATCTATACCTCGCGAGGCGCGTACGGCAACCCGACGCTGGATGAGTCACAGCTACTCGCTCTGGGAACGATCGCTTCTCCAGTAAGGGCCATTACACAGGATGTCGCAGGAGAGACATTTGCGAAGAGTTGCGCGATCACGATCCAGGACATGCTCCCGCTCCGCCACGGCGTACCGTTTCGAGTGTTAATCCCACAGCTCAAGTTGATTCGGAGCGAACGAGAATGGCCCGGCGTGATGCACCGAACGCTCGTGCCGATCGACGAAGACGACTATGCAACCGTCGCCGGAGCGATCCGAGACGCAAAACGGCATCAACCTGGAAAAACCCCGCCAGTCGCCCGTCCACAAGCCGAGTCACCGAGCGACGTCAATGTCCCGAACCGCCAAGGACTCAGGCGACCGCGACCTCGGGATAATCACCCATGAGAGCCGGGGGTCGGTCGTGGGCTCCCTCCACCGGAGGGTCCGCCCGGACCGCCTCCCGGCACGCCTCGGGAGTCTCCGCACTGCGCCGCCAGAACCCCAATCCCTCGGGCGACCGACGGAACCGGACGCTGGGGGACTCGAACCCTGATCGCGGAGGGCCGCTCGACGGCTCAAGCTCCTAACAGCCCGCCGCGGGGTCGGCAGCTCGCCGGAACGCCTCCCAGTGCCTCGGGTGCGGCACGTACTTCCCGGCTCGGACGTCTAGGCAGTAGCTGCGAGACAGGCCCGTCGCCCTCGACAGCAGCAAGGTCGACAGGGGCTGGATGAGGGGGAGGATCTCCTCGATGAAGACGGACGGGTCCTGCGCCTCGCCACCGGCCTCTTCCCACTCTTGCTCCTCGCGCCTACGCCGTTGCATCGATCGGCGTTGCTTGGCAAGGGCCTCTTCGCTCCGCGAGGGGTCCTGCCCCTCCCTGTCACGTCGGTCCTGAGCAATGCGCCGGGCCTCCTGGAGCGCCGCGAGGGCCTGGGCCTTCCGCTCCGGGCGGCACCGATTGCAGTAGAGGTAGCCCTGCCTCGGCGTCGGAGCGCCACACGACCGGCAGGTCGGAGCGACCTTCCTGGATTGGGATGGCTTGGGAGCCTCGTGTCCGTACGACTGCCTCACGGCGGCCGCCCTACTGCGCTGGGTAAGCGGCGTCGACACCCGCCGGACCCTGCCTTCACTCGTCTTGGAGAGATCCGCTGCCACCTGCTCAGCGACAGCCCCTGCGGTCTTGCTCCAGCGACTGGCCGATTCGGCCAGTTCGTGCGTGAGCGGCGCTAGCACCCGGCAGACTCCCGCCCGCGTCTCGGCGAAGTCGGAGGCCCGGAAGGTGCGCTGGTCGAGCAGCTCGAGCACGAGGGCGTCGAACTCCGGCCTCACCGGCTCCATCAGGTCGGCGACAAGGGAGTCCCGGTTGGCCTTGTCCGCATGGAGGATGCCAAGGCCGGGATCGAGCCCCATCGTCAGGCAGGCGATGCGCACCTCGGCGGCCAAGAGGGCGTAGCAGTAGTTCAAGATGGCGTGCGCAGGCGCTACCGCCGATCTAGCCGATTCCGAGAGCGGGGACCTGCGCTGCCCGACTGTGAGCCAGCGGGAAGGGATCGAGGCTAGGTCAGCCCTGGCAAAGCGAACAGGGACGTCCGCCCAGGCTGGCCAGTAGGCCGAGGCTGCGATGGCCTCTGCCGAGAGGATCTCGCTCAGCGACCGAGCCCCCTCGAGATCCTCGATGGCTGCCTCGATGACCGCCGTGGCCTTGGCCTCTGCGAGCAGGCCGCACGCGACACGGAGCTGGCCCTGGAGCTTGCTCGCGATTAGGCCACGAGCTACCTCGAGACCCTCGGGCCTCGCCATGGCGAGGGCCTGTGCCCTTCGCAGGGCCGGGCTGTCGGTGCCTTCCGCACCGGATACGGCCAGCACACGACCCTCGAGGTCGATGTGCACGAGAGGCACCTTGACATCGGTCAGCCATCGGAGGGCACCGAGGCTGAGGGTCCCAGAGTTGCCGATCACGACGACCCTCCGGAGGGACCGGTCGCCTCGGGCGAAGCGTCGGACTCTGCGGGCACGGCCGATGCCGTCGGCGATCACGAGATGGCGGCGCTCGACGGCGACCCTCAGGCCGTAGCCGTCGACGACGCAGATGCCCTCCCGGACTGCGCCCGAGGCGAACATCTCGGTAGCTTGTTGGTGCATTCGAAAGCACTCCTTTCGGTGCCAGCCCCGGGGAGGTTGCAGCCTCGCCCGGGGCACTTGATCGCTCTTGCTAGCCGTCGGTCAGTGGCGCAGGTTGGTCACCTTTCTCTAGTTCCAACGCCAGCGTCCCCAGACCAGCGAGCAGAATTTCGCATGCGTTCGTGATGAAGGGTTTTGAGGTCTGGTCTTCGAATAACCAGCCGACTTGAGGATCTTGGGACAAGCGAGACCACTCTCGGCTGTACACGAAGATGAGCTGGCGATGGCGTTTTCGAGCCTCGTTCCACAGATCATCGTCGAGCTTCTCGAAGCGTTCGACACCAGCGATGAGCATGTAAATCCAGCGCGCGACGTCCTCTGCGTCGAAGGAGAACGGCCCCCACGATTGGTGACCGCGGACGCGCTTAAACAGCGCGACGACCAGCTCACGCACATTGGCTTCATCGGCAACCCGTCGGTAAGTGAGGTCCGTAAGTGCCTTGATAAAGCGACGACGATCCTCCGGCACCTGGATATCGCCGAAAGCCGCTCTCCAAATGGTTCGAGCGTCACGTTCGGCCTGCTCGTACGACCTTGGAGACCGGCCGCGCCAGGTCTTCAGTACTCGTCGCACTTGTGCCAAGGTCGCCCACTCGTCGTCCCGGTAGAGCCATACAGCGACGGTTACTTCCGCCAGCGCGCCAACGGATCGGACCACTTGGCGCCATCTCAGCAGGAGTAAGAACAACTCCCGCTGATTGTCCGACCACTGGTAGAACGCGCCCTGACCAGAGCCCTTCGGCCGCGGTGCTCGTCGCGGATGATCGAGCAGCCCGAGCTGTGCCCAGTCAGTGACGAGCCGCTCTGAGACCTCGCTGAACCCCGCCCCTTTGGCGGCAAGCACCATTTCGGCCCTGCTCAGTGGCACGTCTGCAGGTTACACCAGTCTTGAAGTAGCCGCTTGTGGAGCCATAAGGTCCAAACGAGATGATTGACGAATCTAGCCAGCTCATGACGACATCACAGGTTGCCCGACGGCTCGGGATCTCTGCTGAGCGAGTACGGCAGCTTGCACGATCGGGACGCCTCGTGCCGAGAGAGATGACCCCTCTGGGTCAGCTCTGGGTTCGAGACGATGTCGAGCAACTCGCGGCCGTACGTGACCTGGCCCGCCGTCGCAGTCTCGGAGCTCAACGCGGCGGAACCGGCTAAGTGAAGCGATGGCCCGCACCCGTGACTTCTCAGCCGAGTATCGCCAGCGCACTATGCCCCGCAAAGTGCGGGGCCGCAGCGAATACGAGCGGCTCAGACCTGCTGAGCGCGAAGCAAGGCACAAGGCCTTCGAGACGCTCAGCGCGATGAGAACCGAGAAGGTCTCGCTTCGCACCGCGGCGAGGAGGCACGGCACGACGCCAGAGACCGTGCGCCGCTACGCAGGCGACTCGCTCGTCCGGCAAGGGCAACGCTATGTGCCCACTCCCTCGGATCGCAGCTTCCAGCGCATGAGCGTGCTCTCGAGCGACGGAGTCGTTGACGTCGACGTCAGAGGGTCTCAGGCCCGCTCGGCAGTCGGCCGGCACTGGAACGCCATCCAGCGATTCGCAGCCACGGGCGACGTTGGAGTGCTCACGCCCTTTGCGGGCAAACGCGTCGGCGGGGCCGTGTTGGCGACAGATCCTGACCAGGTCGAGGAGTTCCTCCGGCGTGGCGAGATCGACATTGACGACATCTACATCACGGGACCATGAAAGGAACGAAATGATTCAAGATCCAGATCCAATCCAGAACGAGGTTCGCCGAAGGAAAAGAGCCCGACCGCTGCCCCCGGATGCGGCATGCGCCCTATGTGGCGAGACCGATCCAACCGTGCTTCGCAAGACCACCGCTCGGCGATCGACTCGCAAGCTCCTGCAGGCGCACCATCCCCTCGGTGAGGCGAACGACCAAGAAGTAGAAGTCGTGGTCTGCTGCAACTGCCACGCGAAGGCGACGGCTGCCCAGCAAGACGTGGGTGCGCTCCCCGCCGGCCGTGCCCCAACCTGCTTGGAGCGACTCGCCCTCGCCATGCGTTCCCTCGCGGCCTTCTTCCGCCAACTTGCGGACTCGTTCCAACGCTGGGCTGATGAGGTCGCGGGCGTGGTGCGATCCCTGGACGAGCACCTTCCCCCCTGGCGGGGTCTTCCCGGGATCAAATGACCGATCCGAGGCTTCCCATCGCGCACCGCGTCTGGACGGAGCGGGTCGACACCAAGCGACGCTCGCGTCCCGACCATCGGCACACCGTCCGGCCAGGTGTCCTCGTGTTCGACACGGAGACCACGACGGACTACGCCCAGGCGCTCAAGTTCGGCGCCTGGCGCTACTACCGCCTCGATCCCGACGGGCCGATGCTCATCGATGAGGGGCTCTTCTATGCCGACGTCCTTCCTGAGCGAGACCCCGGAGGCTACGCGGAGCTGCAGCGCTATGTGGCCAAGCGCTCCACCCTCCTCGGCACAGGCAGGCAACGGCGAATCCGGCTGTTGTCGCAGTCCAAGTTCGTGGAGAGGGTCTTCTTCTCAGCCGCTTACGGGGGTCGTGACCTGGTCGTCGGCTTCAACCTCCCTTTCGATCTGTCGAGGCTGGCGATCAGGGCCAGCGAGGGACGCCGCATGAACCGTGGCGGGTTCTCCCTGGTCCTCGCGCCGGGCAAGGCGGGCACGCCTCACAAGGAGCGCCGCCACCGGCCCAGGGTCGACATCAAGCACGCCAACTCGAAGCTCGCGTTCATGTCCTTCACCAAGCCTGTAGAGCCCGACCTTGTCGACCTGATCCCCGACGGCTCCAGGGACCAGAAGCCCGACCCCGGCTACGCCTGGCGGGGGCGTTTCCTCGACCTGAGAACGCTCGCCTTCGCCCTCACGGGAATTGCTTACAGCCTCCAAGACGCGTGTGATGCCTTCGGCGTCCAAGGCAAGGACAACCCCGGAGGCCACGGGAAGATCACCGAGAAGTACATCGACTACTGCCGCCAGGACGCCGCCGCGACCTTTGGCCTTTATATGGCGCTCAACGCCGAGTTCGAGCGTCACCCGGTCACCATCTCGCCCGAGCGCGCCTACTCTCCTGCCTCGATGGCAAAGGCCTACCTCAACGCCATGGGCCTGCTGCCGATTCTCGACCGCCAGCCGGACTTCTCCCGCGAGGATCTCGGTTACGCCATGTCCACGTTCTTCGGCGGCAGGGCCGAATGCCGGATCCGCCGCGTCCCAGTCCCCGTGAAGCTCACCGACTTCACCTCGATGTACCCAACCGTCGGGGCGCTCATGGACCTCCACCGCTTTCGCACCGCCGAGCAGGTCAGAGTTGTGGACGCGACCTCGGAGGTCGCGGAGCTGCTCGAGCGCGTGACGCTGGAGGACACCGTCGAGCAGGACCTCTGGCCCCAGCTGGTCGGTTTCGTGCTTGTCGAGCCTGATGGCGACATCCTCCCTGTCCGCGCCGCCTACGGCGGCCAGTCATGGGGAATCGGTGTCAACCCGCTGACCTCGAGCGAGCCGCTCTGGTACTCGATACCGGACTGCGTCGCCTCGAAGCTGCTCACCGGTCAAACGCCGAAGATTGTGAGAGCCTTCCGCCTGGTCCCTGTGGGCCGGGTGAGAAGGCTCCGCTCCGTCAAGTTGCGGGGAGCCGTGCAGCTCGATCCGGCCGCGGAGGACCCGTTCCGATCGATGGTCGAGGAGCGCCAGCGCATCCTGCACAGGACCGACCTCCCCGAGGGAGAGAAGCAGCGCCTTTCGATGGCTCTCAAGATCGTTGCCAACGCGGGCTCCTTCGGGATCTGGGGCGAGTTCAACCGGGACGAGCTCCCGAAGGGCAAGCAGGCCCGAATGGTCGTCTACGGCCGATCCGAGGTTCCCTTCGAGGACTGGGCTAGCGGCCCCGAGGACCCGGGGCGGTACTGCTTCCCGCCGCTCGCCACCTGCATCACTGGAGCTGCGCGGCTCATGCTCGCCGTGCTGGAGCGCAACGTCACCGACTTGGGCGGCAGCTGGGCGTTCTGCGACACCGACTCCATGGCGATCGTGTGCTCCGAGCGAGGAGGCCTCGTGGCCTGCCCCGGAGGCCCGGCGCGCCTTCCCGATGGGTCTGAGGCTGTTCGCGCCCTGTCTTTCGACCAGGTCGAGTCCATCCGGCACCGCTTCGCGGCCCTCAACCCCTACGACGAGGAGGTGGTCCCGAGCATCCTCAAGGACGAGGCGACGGCGATGTGCTTCGCCATCTCGGCCAAGCGCTACGCGCTGTACCGCCTCGACGAGGCTGGCGAGCCAATCTTCCTCGAGGAGCACCCACCGTCAGAGCATGGCCTCGGCCAGCTCCTGAACCCCCTCGGCCCAAAGAGCGAGGACCCACGTTGGATCCCTCAGATCTGGTCCGTCATCCTTCACGAGGCACTCGGGCTGCCGGTCGAGCGGCCGAGATGGTTCGCGCGGCCGACGATGATCCGCACGACTGTCACGTCACCTGCCGTGCTCCGGGCGTTCCGGCGCTTCAACGAGGGCAAGCCGTACGCGGACCAGGTCAAGCCGTTCAACTTCATGCTGAGCGCGGCCGGCGTGACACCTCCTGCAGGTGTCGGTCCCGGGGACCGCTTCCGGCTCGTCGCACCGTGGGAATCCGACCCAACACGGTGGTCGAAGCTCTCCTGGGTCGACCTGCACCATCCCGAACGCCGTTCGTACCGAATCACGACAGTCGCTGGCCGATCCGGCCAGCCGAAGGTGGACACCTACGGCGACGTCGACGAGAAGTACGCCGCCCATCCCGAGGCCAAGGCGCTCGGCCCCGACGGCGAGCCCTGCGGGCGTGGCACCGTGGGCTTGCTCCAGCGCCGGCCAGTTACCGCCGGAGAGATCAAGCTCATCGGGAAGGAGTCGAACAGGCTCGAGGAGCGGATGGCTGGGCTCGTCACGGTCGAGGAGCTGGACGATCGTCTGGCCGTCTACGACGACGATGACGGGTGGCGGAGGATCACACTGCCGAAGCTGCAGGCGATGGGATCCAAGAAGGTCGCCGACGCCATCGGGATCAGCGAGCGTAGGGCCAGGGACATCTTGAAGGGGCGGGCGATGCCGCACGCCGGACACCGAAAGGCGATGGAGGCCCTGGCTTGACTCGTTACTCGAGCATCGTCGAAACAGGCAGCATCGGCACTCCTGTCTCTGCGGCAAACCGTCGCTTGCGTTGAAGGACCTCACGCAGAGAGATCCGGCCTTCAAGAACAGCGTATAAGTCCATTCCATCCATGAGGATGAGCGGCGTTCCGTGCGAGTAAGCCTCGATAGCACCGGTAGTAAATCCATTGATCGCTAAGAAAAGGCCGAAGACATGCTTCGCCTTCGTCTCAATCTTGCCCTTGAGGATGTGCAGCTGTGCTGGTTGGAGAGCCTCTGCCCACCATTTCACCTCGAGCAGGTAGTCATCGGTGTCAAACGTGAATGCGCCATCTATCTGTTCGTGCTCGAGGTCGTACGCTGCTCGAGGTTCCAGTTCGAACAGCTCGAAGACGCCATTGACAAGCTTCTCCAGTTTTCGACCGCGCTCGTGGGCATCCTCCAAACCCCGTAACTCGATGAAGGACAGTCTCAACTTCTCGAGGAGCGACTCATGGGTTCGACGAAGCGACGCTGTTTCTGCTTCGGAGCGCATCTCCGCCCGGAGGCGCTCACGAGCTTCGGTCATCTCTGAGTGTCGTTCCACAACTCGCCTAACGTCGGCCAGCGCAGCCTGAGCGGCGACGACTTTCAGCCCGCCGTCCTCGAGCCTCGAAAGCTTCGTGAAGTGTTCGTCGAACTTCGAAAGCCTCATGAGGAGATCGATCGTAAGGTCCTGGTAGCGGGGCTCCTTTGCTCGCAGTTGGCGCGTAATGTCGACAGACACGACCCGCTTCGACTGCTTGAAATCGAGGCGCGCGAGAATCTCGGGAGCATCCGTGAGGGCATCCCGTACGAAGGTTTCGAAGTCCGCGCGGTACCAGTAGAAGACTGCGAGAGCTTCGACGAGAGCGTCGTAAGCATCGTCGCTGAGGCGCTTCGTTGGTCTCGCATCGGCCACACGACCAGTTTCGCGCTATGACGAGGACGAGGCGGACGTGTCCCCTCTGGAAAGTGGGAACGGGCCCAACACGAGTCGATCGGAACTGCAATAGCGTCGCGTTCTGCGCTCTGATCGCCATGCCTGAGGTTGGTTGCGCCCAGAAGGGATTCGAATGTCTGCCATCGACAACGACCCAAGAGTGCTGGTGGTCAGCGGACCGCGTAGCGCTTGTGGAGGTTCGTTCCAGCTGAGCCAAGCGTCGAGTCTCACCTGCGTCGAGGCTCTGTCTGCTGGATGGTCCGCGGAGCTGGTCGAGGGTTCACAGCAAATCGTCGTTCGAGCGTCGGCAGCGATCGATAGCTATGCAGCAGTGCTCGGTCGTGCGTACGAAGCTGCACAAGAAGCACTCGATCGTTTCACGATGCACGCCATGACCGATCTGGTCATCGAGAGCGCCGACAGTGGCCACATTGCATGGTGGACCGACGCCGGATCTCTGGTTACGCGACTGTTTGGGGTGTCCGACATGGGCATGAAGGGGTCGGCGACCGGGTACTGGACCGAGAAGGACGGGAACGTCGTCTCACATCCTCCGCCTTCCCTTGTCTGGCATCCAAGCCTTCGGTACTTCCGCCTTGCTCAAATCACGTCAGACCTATTCGATGCCTACCGCAACATGTATCTAGGGCTCGAGGCACTCTTGAGCAGCATCGTCCCTCAACTTCTCTCGGCCGCGGGAGTGCCCACCGAGAAAGAGGGCGTCTGGCTGAAGCGTGCCCTGCAGCAGGTGGATTCAGCTCTTCCGCTGAGCCGCTACGCGCCCACTGGATCCCATGACGCGGTCACCGATGTGTTTAACGACCTCTACGTCGGCACTCGATCGGCTCTCTTCCATTCCAAGTTCGGCCGACCCGTGCTCCTGCCTCACTCGGCGATCACCGAGACCCCAGTCAACGATGCTCTCGAGCGACTCAGTCGCCTCTTCCTCGACCTTTTTCACATGCAGTTTGGGTACATCAGACACTCCAGCGGGATGTCTACCGCAGCCTTCGATCTGGCGACTAGCTGGAACGCTGAGTGCGTGGTCAGCGATGACCCTGCACCAACGTCAAAGACCGACTTGGCGATAAACCCTTCCGGCGGTGCAGTCGGTCGCTTAGCGACCACTCCAGCACCAGACCTAAGCGAGCCCGACCTCAAGTTCTGGTTTGGTGAACAGCCAACTGTCGACCTGCGCTCGACGCTGACCGCCATTCATCGCGTCGGGTTGGAGAGCGCAGGAAACCTGATTCAGGTCTGTCGTCTTGATGATCCGCTCAGCCTTGATGGGATCGACGATCTCCAGGTCCAGCAGGGTGTACGTCTCGTGAACCCACAGTTACCTAGGTTCCGCTTTCTCACTTAGCTCGTCACGGGGACCACTCTGTCCAAGCAAAGCGGACGTTTCCGCCGTCGCTATCACCTATCCCCGCACCTCCATACACATCTCGTCATCGCCAACCTCGCACCGGACGCCGACCGGCGATGGTCAGCGATCGACGCCCGCCCGCTCTTCGTGCACGCCGCGGCGGCCGGCGCGCTCTACCGCGCCGGGCTGCGGCACGAGATCTCTCGGCGGCTGTCGGTCGACTGGCAGACGCGCGCCGAGGGCTTCGCGGACCTCATCGGCATTCCGGCGGCGGCGCTGCGGGGGTTCTCCCGCCGGAGCGCGGAGATCGCCGCCGAGCTCGCCCGGACGGGGCGGTCCGGGCCGTACTCGGCGCGTCTTGCCGCGAACCGCACCCGCGCGCCAAAGGATCTCGGCGGCGACTACCCGACGCTCGTCGCCGCCTGGCGCGAACGAGCATTCTCGTTCGGTGTGTCGCGCACGGCGGTCTCCCGGCTCGACAGGGGCGCCGTGCGCGGCGCGATGGCCGGGGTCGACCGCGACCAGGAGGTCGAGGCACGCGTCGGGATCGCCGCCGATTCCCTCGGCCGGGCGTTCGACCGGCGCGAGCTGATCCGAGCGACCTGTTCGCGCCTCGTCGACGGCGCCCCCGCCGGGCGCGTCGAAGCCGCCGTCGACGCCCATCTGGGCTCGGGCGAGGTCGTCGCCTGCGGGGAGCGATCCCTCCTGCTGCGGGCCGCCGGAGGCGGGCGCATCCCCGGCGGTCTGATCGAGACCCGATTCGAGACGAGGGAGGTCGCAGCGCTCACCGAGCATCTCGCGACGCTGATGGACTCGGCTCCGGTCCTCGGCGGGACGGGTATCGCGCTTTCCGGTGTCGTCGGGACGGATTCCGAGACGGATCCGCTCCGCGCCCTGGCGATGGTGCGTGCCGCGGCCCTCGCGGCACACGAGCGCGGCGGCCGGGTCGTCGGGCTGGCACCGGACCGACGCGGGGCGGCCCATCTCGAGGCGGCGACCGGGATCGCGACGTTCCCGTTCGATGGGCGCGAGGGACCCGGCGGCGATTGCCTCTTCGTCGTCGCGAACCCGGACCGCTGTCCCGTGCGCGACGTCGTCGCCCTCGCCGAGCAGGCGCGTGCCGGTGCGGCGGCGGTGCTGTTCGTCCGCGGCGGCCGTCGGTCCGATCGACCGCAGTCGCGGGCCGAAGAGGCGCCGGGACGGGAAACGGTCGACCGTCTCGCAAGGGGCGGGGCCCTCACGCGGTGCGCCGTCGCTGGCGTCGAGGTCGTCCTCGCCGCCGACCTCGCCGCGGCAATCGGGGGGATCCGGCTGCTTTGCGACGAACGCCGGTCGAGGGGACGTCGGCCGCTCGTCGTCACCGTCGCGCCGCGTGAACTCGGTGATCTCGGGTTTGAGGTCGCGACGCCCACCGCTGCTCTACGCCGTCACCACGCCGGGGACCTTGACCTCGTCGTCTTCGGCGGGGCCCGGATCCTCGGGTCCGGGCTCACCCGGGTCAGCGACGGCGACCGCGCCCACGTCGCGGTCGTCCCGGTGGACCGGGGCCTCGGCGGCGAGGTGTCGACCGTCTTGGAGATCGCCGAGCCGGCGGGTCTGCGCCGGGAGATCGGTCGAGAGGATGTCCCGAGTTCCGTGGAACTTCGGTGGCGGCCCAGTGATGTTCAGGCGGCGTCCTCCTTGTTGTAGTCGATCGGCGTGACGCCGCGCTCGACGTAGTCATCGAGCGCGGCGCG
>JBEKCO010000002.1:0-90506 GCA_050014835.1 Acidimicrobiales bacterium | reverse complement strand
CTTCATGGTGGTGGTCCCCTTGCTGTCCGAGTGACTTGGTGGTCGCCCGAACACCTACCAGAAGGCAGGCGTCAGGCGGGGGACCGCCACCTCAAATTCCACGACGAACGGGACAACCTCGGGTGGATCCCGAAGAGAGCTCCCGGGACCGTATAGGGGTAGAGGGCGAGGGCAAGACACGCGCCGCCGACGACAGCACAGATGATCCCGACGGCCAGCCGCGACGATCCGGTCGCGACTGACTGGGCCGAAGGGCTCTCCGCGATTGCTCCCTTCTCCATCGACTCGAATGTCGCCGCTTATGCCGCGACTCGGCAACGCGCTCGCCACTTTCGGTTCAACTTTGTCCACCTCTACGCCGTGGAGAAACGCCGCAGGGACTAGGAGGAAGGCAGTCCAGACGGCGGTACCAGTTAAGTATTGCCGCTCACGTGGCAAACGCGGCACTTCGAACCACGAACGAGCGTACGCGTCGAACCCGTCCCGGAACTCACGGTCGCGGAGCACGTAATAGCGGCAGCGCGCGGTGACGGCGCCGCGACGGATTCGGCGTTCGGCTCGCCTATCCGCGCAGCCTCTAAGCTTCAATCCACCGATTGAACAGCACTGATCTGGTCGAGGTAGTTGATCCACCAAAAAGGCCTCCCCCAGCTGGGAGAATGACGTTTGCAAAAGCCGTCATATCCCAACAACGGGGATGTGATCTGGTAAAAGGCCACGATGGACCTTGAGGAGGTCTCCTGCCCGCGTCAAGCTGATGCCGAGCTCATCGGCGGCCGCTTGCTTGGTCAACTCGCCTCGGTCGACACGCTCGATCACCGCTTGTCGCTCGGCGATGCGGGGATCGGTCGGATCGACGACCCCCGACGACGGTGCGAGGGTCGCGATGAGCACCTCTGATTCGGTCTCGACGAGGGCGTTCTTTGTCGAGTAGTAGCCGGCGTCGGCGAGGTAGGTGCCGACCGGGCGGTTGTGGCCGGCCACTTCGAGGTTCTTTGTCACCTGGGCGACGAGCGGGATGAACTGGTAGTAGTCGTTCGAGTCCTTGGTCACTTCTGCGGCGACGATCACCTGGTCGGTGGTCGCTGCAGCCTGGGCGTTGAAGCCCTGGAAGTACCTGCGTGCTCCCCATCCAGACGTCGACATCGTCCGCGAGTCGGGGTCGGTCGTATTCGGGAGTCGCTTCTTTGTCCGGCGGCTATCCGGCTCCGGTCGTGCTCCTGGCAACCGGCCGTGCGTGGCGACGGCGCGGGCTTTTCTCGCCGCGAGACGTGCCTCGTAGTCGCCTTCTCCCTCGTCGAGCTGACGGAGCGCCTCGGCGATGCGGGCCCGGCGGTTCCTTCTGTCGGACCACTCGGCGGGAAGCTCGTCACCGCGTCGTTCACCGAAGAGCTGGTCCTCTTTCGCGTCGGTCTCTTCGGCGTCGGCGAGGATCTCCTCGACGAGCTGGCGACGGGTCCGGTTCGCGTGACTCGAGGCGTTGGCACAGATCTTCGTCCCGTCGATCGCGACGAGCCCCGAGTCGATGACCCTAGCTGCCACACACAAGCCGAGGACCTGGGTGAACAACTCGGCGATCGCTTCTTCGTGTCGACGTCGGAAGCGGGCGATCGTCGCGTGGTCAGGCGTCTGGTTGGCGGCGAGCACCCGGTAGGCGACGTCTTCAGTGAGGCGTCGCTCGATGCACCGGCTCGATCTCTCGCCGGTGCAGTAAGCGTAGACGAGGACGGCGAGCATGAAGCTGGGTGATAGCTCGCCCCGCCCCGGCCGTCCTCTCGGTGCGACGAATAGAACGCGCTGAGGTCGAGCTCACCGACGACGTCGAGCACGAACCAGGCGAGATGTCCGTCGGGGAGCCAGTCCGCGATCGACGGTGGCATGAGATAGAGCTGCTCGCGTTCGACTTCTCGAAGGTTGATTGCCATGTATCAATCGTCTAGCGCGGCGCGAGACGCGGGTGGGATGGCCAGGTATTCATGCGACAGCCTCTCAATAAGTGGCAGCGTCAGGCACTGATCGACGCCGGCCGGCACCCGGGGGCCAAAATTCAGCCGTCGTTGACATGCCGCACGGTCTCCGCAGCCGCATGCCCGGTCGAGGCATCGGCACGATGTGTTTTCAATCCCCGCGCACAACACCGCGCGCTCTCAGCTTGTAGCGGACATCGAATAGAAGGCGCGCCTTGGCTACCACGCAATCAGACACGATACTGTTTTCGCGGAGATGAACGAATCAGCCCTGGGTAGAAGCAGCAGAGGCCATTTGACAGTATCTGTCGTCGTTATTACCTACAACGGTGCACGCTATATCGGCGATCAAGTCCAATCGATTATTCGTCAGACTCGGGCGCCAGAAGAGATCATTATTAGCGATGACGCCAGTAACGATGACACGGTCGAACGCGCGCGGTCGGCCCTAGGGTCTTGGCACGGCCAGTCGCACGTCCGGACAGCGAGGCGGAATATTGGTGTGTCCGCCAATCTTCAGGCCGGTCTCGGGGAAGCTACGGGCGATGTCATCATGCTTGCCGACCAGGACGACATCTGGTGGCCGCAGCGAGTCAAGCGACAGATGGCGGCGATTGAGAACGACCCCTCAGTCGCCGCCGTGTTTTGCGACGCCGACCTTATCGACGCCGAAGGACACGCGGTTGGCGCGCGACTTTGGGAGCGTGAGGGCTTCTCGGCAAAGCAGAGACGGATCTGGGCGCGCGACCCGGCAGCGGTGCTCCTTGGCGGCCAGGTCGTGACCGGAGCGACACTGGCATTTCGCCGTGGACTACTCGACGTGGTCCTGCCACTTCCGACGAGTGGATGGCACGACTCATGGATCGCTCTTATGACGGTGTTCTCTGGCGCCGAGATGATTGCGCTTCCCGAGGCACTCCTCTCCTACCGACTGCACGGCGACAATGCCGCCGGTGTACCACCGCCGACCTGGCGATCGAAATTGGGCGCGGCGCTGTGGCCCGGCGGCGGAGACCTCGCCCAGTTGTCGGAGGCAATTGAACGGCTGGAGACGGTTGGGGCAGATGGTGCGGCGGGAGACGGCGCGCTTCTGGTCGACCGACTCAGACGTGCTCGGAACTTCTACGTCAATCGTCGCCGGCTTGACGCCCGATTCTGGCGACGCGTCCCAAGGATCGCCCGGTGGTGGTTTCAAGGCGAGTATTCATGCTGTCGCAGCGGTCTGCGCTCGGCAGCGGCCGATCTCGCCGTTGCTGGGCTCCGTTCGAGGCACAAGTCGGGTACTGCGCCGCAAAGCTGAACTGCCTGTGTCCGGCGACCGGCCGCTGGGGAGGGGTCCGGCCTCGTCAGACACGCCGAGCACCAACGCGGGACAAGGTGAAGGACCACGATCAGGTACCTCGACGCAGGTGACCTGAGGGCGTTGGGTCACAAACGTCGGTTGTCACGCGATCAGGGGCGAGCATTCTCGAAGGCGGAGCTTGGCGTGCAGGATCATCGGAATTCTTAGCGCAAGCTCGTCCCGGTCGCCGATGACCCGGAGAGCCAACCAGCACCGGTAGGTGGGTAGCTAATCTTCTGAGCCATCGTGCACTTTCCTCGATCCGAGGATGGAATCGGAAGACGCCGTCTTCGCGCGAGTCGCTCGTCGGATCGACGTCCGGCGTCCACCGAGGTTCACTCCGCCGAGAGCACGCCAACGGGGGACCTCCTTTCCAGCGAAGGCGCGGGATCAAGAGCCATCCGCGGCGGGGCCCTGCGGGTAGGTTGCTATTTCCTCGGTGTGCTGGTCAGCGCGCTCTCGGCGGCCCTACTCTTCCGGCACCTCGGCGTAATCGGCACTGGCCGCTACGTTACGGCTACATCGCTGGTGGCGATCATCGGTGCGATGTCGGACCTCGGACTCACGGCCTTCGGCGTTCGCGAGATGTCTGCCAGCCCTCCAGAGCAACGCTGGGCTCTGGCCCGAGACCTCCTGGGCCTCCGGCTGGCTCTGACGATCACCGGCGGCGTCGCCGTCGTGCTTTTCGCGTGGGCC
This sequence comes from Acidimicrobiales bacterium, assembly GCA_050014835.1. Classification (GTDB taxonomy): domain Bacteria; phylum Actinomycetota; class Acidimicrobiia; order Acidimicrobiales; family Bog-793; genus Bog-793. The sequence goes on along the minus strand of JBEKCO010000002.1, from coordinate 86,501 downwards.
GTCTACTCGCCGCTACTCGCCGAAGGTGTCGCTCTCGCCTCGGTGGGCCTTCTCTTTCAAGTGACTCAAGACAACTTCGCACTGCCACTGGTCGTCGGTCTTCAGCTGGGCTGGGTCGCAGCACTGGACCTCCTTCGCCAGTTCCTTACGACCGTCTTCATCATATTCTTCGTGTTACTTGGCGCAGATCTGCTTCCTTTTCTTGGTGTTCCAATTCCGGTAGGCATCGTCGTGCTGGCAGCGACCGCATTCATCGTCCGAGGGCGACGGGTCCAGTCGCCAACTTTCAATTGGCGGCGGTGGCGAAAGATTCTTGGAGCTATTCTGCCTTACTCTGTCGCCGTCGCGGCTGGCGTGCTCTATTTTCGAATCTCGGTGTTGCTGGTCTCTGCATTTTGCAGTGCTACCCAGCTCGGCTATTTTGGTACGTCCTATCGAATCATCGATGTGCTGACGCTTGTGCCTGGGCTCCTCGCCGGGTCTGCTCTCCCGATTTTCGCACGGGCGGCACGCGACGACTCCGAGCGATTTCGCTATGCCCTGGCGAGAGTTCACGGCGTGTCAGTCATGGTCGGGGCGTGGGTGGCCGGGATGATAGTGATCGGAGCGCCTGTTGCTATTGAGGTCATCGCGGGGCCGAAATTTGCCGCCGCCGTGCCGGTGCTTCGCCTTCAGGGGATCGGTCTGGGAGCAACGTTCGTCAGTGTTACGTGGGGCTACGCGCTTCTCAGCGCTCGTCGCCACAGGACGATCCTGTACGTGAACCTCTTCGCTCTGCTCTTCAACGTTGCACTCGTCGCACCACTCAGCCTGCTGATTGGTGCTCGTGGTGCGGCAATCGGCACGGCCGCGGCGGAGATCGCGCTCGCGACCATCGAAGTGATCGCGGTGACGCACGCGCGACCGGAATTTCGGCCTTCGTGGCGCATTCTGCCGCAGACAGCTGGGGCTTTGGCGCTCGCAGTGGTGCCGATGCTCTTCCTCCCGATATCAGCGATCGCGCGTATGTTCATTGCTTCAGTTGTCTACGGTGCCGTATTGATCATGGTCCGCGCTGTGCCTGATGAACTGCTGGATTTGCTGCCCTGGCGCCGATCGTGTCCCGCCGGAGGATGACGTCTTAGGGTCCACGCCAAGTTAGTTCGCGCGTAGTATCCTGGCCGTGTGGAGGTCACTGAGAAGGCGCTCGCGCGATTCTTCGAAGTGGTGCTGCCGCACATGAACGAGGTGCAAAGGCGCGTCGTGGCCGGTGCAGCATCGGAGATGCTGGGCCGCGGAGGCAAGACCGCGGTGGCGACGGCTTCTGGCATGAGCCGCAACACGGTGATCAAGGCCGAGTCCGAGGTGAGCACGGGCATCGAGCCGGCGGCCCGTCTGCGCGCACCGGGTGGTGGTGACAAACCCTTGACCGACCGTCAGCCCGGCCTTCTCGCCGCGCTCGACGAGCTCGTGTATCCCGAGACGCGGGGCAACCCGATGTCGCGGCTGCGCTGGACATCGAAGTCGTCGACGAACCTGGCCGACGAGCTTTGCCGCCAAGGCTTCGAGGTGTCTTCGCGTACGGTGCTGCGGCTGTTGCACCGACTCGGATACTCCTTGCAGGCCAATGCCAAAGTGACGGAGGGACGCCAGCACCCCGATCGTGACGCCCAGTTCCACTACCTGAACGACATGGCGGAGACGTTCATCGACGATGACCAGCCGGTGATCTCGGTCGACACCAAGAAGAAGGAGCTGATCGGCAACTACGCCAATGGCGGCGCCGAATGGTCACCCACGGGCGAGCCCGAGCGCGTGAACGTCCACGACTTCGCCGATCGCTCCCTCGGCGAACGCGCCAAGGCCATCCCCTACGGGATCTACGACGTGGCCAACGACGAGGGCTGGGTCAATGTCGGCGACACGGCCGACACCGCGGAGTTCGCCGTCGAGTCCATCCGGAGATGGTGGAACCAGATGGGACGCGCCCGATTCCCCGACGCGCAGCGGATCTTGATCACCGCAGATGCCGGTGGCTCCAACGGCTACCGGCTGCGGGCATGGAAGGTGCAGCTCGCTCGTCTCGCCACTGAGACCGGTCTTCTCATCACGGTGTGCCACTACCCCCCTGGGACCTCCAAGTGGAACCGGATTGAGCACCGCATGTTCAGCTTTATCACCATGAACTGGCGGGGTCGGCCCCTCACCAGCCTGCGCACCATAATCGAGCTCATCTCCGCCACCGCCACCAGCACCGGGCTCACCATCCAGGCCGACTACGACTCCAACTGGTATCCGACCGGAGTCAAGATCACCAACAAGGAGCTGGCTGCGGTTCCACTCCAGCCTCACGACTTTCACGGCGAGTGGAACTACACCATCAACGCTCAATCAAACCCGGCGTGAGCCCTTAGACGTTGCTATGGCGAACAAGGTCGTTCCGTTCCTTGCGGATGCGATCGCCGTGGCTATGGGCTACACGTGCCACCCGCGTCCCCGCCACAAGCGTCCGAGAAGGCGCATTCCTTTCCCACGGATGCACTCTGTCGTCGCAGCGGAGACGGAATGACCGACCTACGGACAGCGCAGGTAGTCAAGGTTGTCGGTTGTCTTGCCGTCAGCGGTCGTGCGCAGCACTTCTTCCGAGCACGTGGGGTCGGGACACGGCTCATGGACAACATGAACTTGAGCAGAACTGTCCCTAGAGACGGTAAAGAAGAAGTCGCCGTCGTTTTCGATCTTCTTGATGACTTTCTTCTTGCTCATGTACTTAGCCGCCTTAGGCGATCCCGTCGCCTTTTTGGGGTGCTTGCGGACCTGGAGCCCTATTACGTGCTCGTGCGTATCTGCCAGGTAGGCGCATATGACCTCGTACATAGCCATAACAAGAAGTCTACGTTCGGGTACCCGATAGGCAAGGTGATCTCATGCCACGCGATCGCAAGCGCCGTCCCAACCTTGACGAACGCTTCTCGCGGCGATGTGTGCGCTGACACCTCAGAGCATGGCCCCACCTGCGGTTCCTGAGAGTGATCGGTCGTGGCCCGCGGTTCGGGCCGCGATTGCCACTCGCCGGGGTCCCGGCGCACGCTCACCGGGCCACGGACCCCTCGAGCGCCGCGAAGCGGCGACCGAAGGGCCCCTAGCCCCCGGCTTCGAGACGCCGGCGGAGCCAGTCCAGGGTGTTCATCGTGCCGAGCTCGCGCACCCGTTGACGATCTCCAAAGATCTCGAACGAGGCCGTCTCGGTCTGCCCTCCGGCGAACGCGAGTCCCGCAAACGCCGTGCCGACGGGCAGTCCCTCCTGGCTCGTCGGCCCGGCGACGCCGGTCGTCGCGAGCCCGATATCGGCACCCAGCAGCCTGCGCACCCCGTCGGCCATGCCCGCCACCGCGACGGGGCTCACGACCGGTCCGGCGGGGAGCCTGAGGACGTCGCGTTTCACGTCCGCGGCGTACGGGACGACGCCCCCGCGGAACCATCCGCTCGCCCCCGGCGCCGAGACGAGGCTCGACGCCACCAGTCCCCCCGTGTACGACTCCGCCACGGCGAGCGTGAAGTTGCGGGCCGTCAGAAGCGCGCCGAGGCGGATGGCCATCGTCTCGCCGTCGACGCCGAAGATGTTCGTCCCGACGAGTTCACGGAGCGCCGCCTCCTCGAGATCGAGGGCCTCGCGAGCCGCTTCGATGCTTGCGGCCTTCACGGTCACCCGCAACTGGACGCCCTCCAGGCCCCGCGCCAGGAAGGCGATCGTCGGCGCGCCCTCCCCCGCGGCGTCGAGCACCGCAAGGCGGGGCGCGACCAGCTCGGCGAGCGCCGATTCCCCGATCCCCCACGTCCGCAGCACGCGGCTCGAGATCACTCCCGGCTCGCCCGACCGCGTTCGCAGATCGGGCAGAACGGCCCGCTCGAACATCTCCCGCATCTCCACGGGAACGCCAGGCAGCGCGTAGAGGACCTGGGATCCGACCGGGCAGACGAGCCCCGGGGCGGTGCCGAGACGTTGCTCGATGACCTCCGCTCCGACCGGCACGTCCGCCTGTCGCCTGTTGCTCGGCGACATCTCGCGGTGACGGGCCTGAAACGCCTGCCCGAGGGGCGCGAGAGCCCTCGGATCCCGGCGGAGCTCGACGGCCATCACCTCGGCGATCGCCTCCCTCGTCACGTCGTCCTGGGTTGGTCCGAGACCTCCGCAGACGACGACCGCGTCCGCCCGACCGAGCGCCACCCGCAGGACCTCGGCGATGCGCGCGACGTTGTCGCCGACCCGGGTCTGGTAGGTGCAGTCGACGCCCGTGGCAGCGAGCCGCTCGGCGATCCAGGTCGAGTTCGTGTCGACGATCTGTCCGAGCAGTAGCTCTGTTCCAACCGCCACGATCTCTACGCGCACCGCGGCCTCACGCTCCCTGCGGGGTGGTGGCCCCGTCACGCCGACCGAGGCGGGCCCGCAGGTCGCGCCGGGCATCGAGGTAGTACTCCACCCCGGTGACGAGGGTCAGTCCCACCGCGATCCAGAGCAAGATCTCCACCGCGAAGAGGTGGGTCTTCCCGATCGGCGGGAAGAACGCCCCGGCGATGGCGAGGTCCTGGGCGAGCGTCTTCAGCTTGGCGAGCGGCCGCGCCGGGACCGAGATCCCCTGGCGTCCCGCCGTGATTCGGAACGTACTCATCGCGATCTCCCGCGCCCCGATGAGCACGACGGGCAGCGGACTGAGAAGCCCGATCGCGCTCAGCGCGCTCAACGCGCCGAGCACCAGGAACTTGTCCGCGAGCGGATCGAGGAACGCCCCCGACCGCGTCGCCCCGTGGCGCCGCGCGATGTGACCGTCGAGCCCGTCGGAGAGGCAGAACGCCGTCCACAGCGCCCAGAGAAGCCACGACGTTGGCCCGATTTCGACAGTGAGCACGGCGAGCGCGGGCGCGCCGACGAGACGGGTGAACGTGAGCGCGTTCGCGGGTGTCAACAGCGCCGAGGGACCGAATGACGGGCGGGACCCGTTCATGCGCGCGCCTCGGCGCGTGCTTCCCGGCGACGACCGGCGGGCGCCGTGTCGACGAAGCACCCCTCAAGGTCGGGACCCACGGCCGCCTCGATGCGCACGCGGCGCAGGGATCCCGGTACAGCGCCCCGGGGAACGTGGATCACGCCGTCGATCTCGGGCGCCTCGCGATGCGAGCGCCCGACGCCGACGTCGTCGATGAGGACTTCAGTCGTCACCCCGACGAGGGCGCGCCGACGTCGCGTCGTAATCTCGTCCTGCAGCCCGGCGCACTCCCGCAGCCGCTCGAGGGCGAGGGCCGCCGGCACCTTGTCCCCGAGACCCGCGGCGTAAGTTCCATCCTCCTCGGAATAGGCGAAGAATCCGGCCCAGTCCAATTCGGCCGCCTTCAGAAAATCGAGCAGGGCGTCGTGGTCGTCTTCGGTCTCGCCGGGGTAGCCGAGGATGAAAGAGCTGCGCAGGGCGGCTTCCGGCGCGAGGGCGCGGATCTTGTCGATGCGGTCGAGGAACACGTCGCCGGAGCCGAAGCGCCGCATCCGTCGCAACACGGGCCGCGCTACGTGCTGGAGCGACAGGTCGAAGTACGGGACGCCGGTCGCGACGATCGTCTCGATGAGCCGAGCGTCGAGCGCCGACGGATACAGGTAGAGCAACCGGACGCGCGCGACACGTTCGGCGACCGCCCCGACCAGCCCGACCAGCGCGTCGTTGTGTCCCAGGTCCCGCCCGTAGGACGCGAGGTCCTGCGCTACGAGGACGACCTCGGCGACCCCGAGCCGGTCGACCTCGGCGAGGATCGCGTCCCCCTGCCGGGAACGCTGCGGACCCCGGAACTGGGGAATCGCGCAGAACCCGCAACGGCGGTCGCAGCCCTCGGCGACCTTCACGTAGGCCCAGGATCCCTGCGTCCGTGGGCGCGCACCCTCGAGAAAGTCGATCGGGATGGCCCGCTCGACGCGCCGGCGCCAGCGGGCTCCCTTGAGGTGCACCGGGACCCCTACGTCGACCACCGCATCGACCTCGGGGAGGGCCTCGGCGAGTTCCTCCCCCGCCCGGGCGGCGAGACAACCGGTCACGACGAGGCGGGCGCCGGGACGCCGCCGCCGCGCCAGCTCCATGATGACCGCCACCGATTCGGCTCGTGCGGCCCCAATGAACGCGCAGGTGTTGACGACGACGAGGTCGGCGTCGGTGACCCCCATCGCCGGTTCCAGACCCCCCGCGAGGAGCGATCCGGCGATCTTGTCGGAGTCGACCTCGTTCTTCGGACAGCCGAGCGTCTCGACAAAGAAGCGCTCCGGCACGGCCGGAGCCTACCGTCGGGGCGTCGCAGCGACCTGAGGCCCCTGGTGGTGCCTAGAAGTCGGCGTCCAACTCAACGGCGTCGTCCGTGCCAGCCAGGAGCTCCCGCTTCAGGCGAACGAATTCCGTGTCGGTGATCACCCCGTGGCGGTGCAGCGCCGACAGGCGTTCGAGCTCGTCGGCCACCGCGACCGGACCGACCTCGGCGTCGCCGCCCGGGTCGTGACGGCGAGACTCCTCGATCGTCCGGTTGATCAGCCCCTGCACGACGGCGGGGTGACGGACGTTCTCAAAAGGCGCCTCGCCGCGCCCGCCCGCCGACTGCACGGAGAGCTGGCCCTTGCCGATCATCCTCTCGAGGAGGGTCTGGACGTAGCTCACGTCCTGGATGCTGGAGATCAGGATCTCCCGTCCCGAGCGGCGGACCACCCCGCGGCGGTAGATGACGCGCATCGTCGTCACGACGAGATCAGTCGACCGCCACTCGACGAACCGGGAGAAGAAGCGGCACACCGCGGCGACGGTGGCGCCGAGCAGCACCCACTCGAACCATCTCGGCGCTGCCGACCACATCACGTAGATCGCCACGCTCCCGGCGAGAACGACGATCGCGACGACGCTCGGACCGACGAGCAGCGACCGGTGCGGGCGGGCGTCTAGGAGAACCTCCTCGTCGTCGTGAACGAGCCGCCTCGAAAATCCCACCGTCACCCCTTCAACCGCCGTCGCGTCTTGGCGCACCGGACGACGGACTGGTCACCTCAACCGAGCTTCGCCGCGATGTTCCCCGCCCCGCGCAGGACCGACCCGTCCGCGCCTGCGACCGAAAACGTCATGGCCGGCCGCTCCACCGCCTCGGTGACGAGCCCCGTGAGGAGCTCGCCGAATCCGAGCGGCGGATCGATGAAGAGATAGCGCGACAGCGATCCGGGAATGGTGTTGATCTCGTTGACGTAGAGCTCACGGCCGTCACTGAGGAAGTCGATCCGGTTCACGCCCCGAGCTCCGAGGAGCCGCGCCACGACGAGCGCGAGCTCTCTCAGCTCCCGCTCGAGACCGGTGTCGATCCGCGCCGGAAGCTCCCGCGGCGCGCTGAGCATTCCCTCCCCGCCGACGTACTTGTCGGCGTAGTCGAGGATCTCAGCCGTCTTGTTCCTCGCGAGCGGTCGCTCCACAGCCGACAGCTCCGTCGTCGGCCACGTCCGAACGGCGACCTGCAGGTCGTAGAGGTCGTCCCGGTACGGTTCGACCACCGCTCCCTGCCGCAGGTGCACGTTGGCACTGAGTCGCGCCTGCACGGTCGGCCAGTCCTTCACGACGTCGATCCCGATCGACGAGCCCCCGTAACGCGGCTTCACGATGTACGGTCCGGCGAAGGCGGGTGCCGCCAGCCCCGGACCGAGCGCGACCCGCGGCAACGTCGGCACACCCGCGGCCGCAAGGACCCCCGTCGTCGCGAGCTTGTCCATCCCGAGCGCCGCCGCCGCGGCGCACGGCCCGCTGTACGCGACGTGGGCGCAATCGAGCATGCCCTGCAGGGAACCGTCCTCCCCTGGCCCGCCGTGACAACAGAGGAGCGCGGCGTCAATCTCGACACGGCGCAGCCCCGACCGGGGCCACGAGGCCCGGGCGACGAATCCTCCGTCGGCCCCCGTGCGCAGTTCGACCTGGCGACCAGCCTCGGGGGCTCCCCCGACGAAGGCGCTCGCCTCCAGCAAGGGCGAGACCTCGAGCCAGTCCGCCGTCTTCGTCCAGTACAACGCGTGCACGGCCGCGACGGCGTCCTCCGCGGCCAGCGCTCGTGCCGCCTGGAGTCCCGTCAGGATCGAAACGTCGTGCTCGGGCGACGGTCCGCCGAACAGCACGCCGACACGCAAAGAGGACCCGGGCATCGCGGCATTGTAGGCAGCACTTCGGCATCCCACGATGGAGCTCTCTCCGGCCAACTCACGGCACGATCCCGCCTCTAGGGATATTGATCAGGAAGGTCGTTCTCGTAAAGGACGACGTCACCCGCGTGGAGTTCTTGTCGGACCCAGGCGACGGCCGCAGCCCGCGAGGGAACGGTCGTCACCCGGAGACCCCGACTGCCCGCGCGCCGATCGCCCCGGGCCGCGGCCACCCCGCCGAGGAGGGCCCGGCGGTTCGTCGACCCCACGACGACGAGGTCCGTCGCCACGTCCGCCACCTCACCGGCGAAGGTCGCGTTCGCGGCGCGCTGGAGCCGGCCCAGCTCGACCATCCCCGGGGTGACGACGACCACGCGGGCCCCCGGGAGCGCGTTCGCCCTCAACGCCTCGAGAGCGAGTTGCGTGCCGGCCGGGTTCGCGTTGAAGGTGTCGTCGAGGACGACGACACCGCGGGGAGAGGTGGCGACCTCCAGACGGTGCTCGACGATGGGCAGCGAGTGCAGCCGGTCGGCGACATCCCTCAGCGGCACCCCCAGCGCGACCGCGATCCCGGCGGCGCACGCCACGTTCGTTGGCGCGATCGGCCGACCGGGATCGAGAGTCACCTCCCCGACGACCGAGCCGGCCACGTGCAATGTGGCGCCGCGGGCCCCTTGGATCAGCGCGACGTCCGCACGGCGGTCGACCGCTGAACAGCGGAGCACGCGGCGACCGGCGTCCTCCAGCTCGCGCGCCAGACGGACGAGGCGCTCGTCGTCGACGTTCAGGACGGCGCACTCGGCGTGGGCGAGGATCTCGCTCTTCGCCGCCACGATGCGCTCCAAGGACCCGAAGCGCTCCAGGTGGACCGGCCCGATCGCGGTAATCGCCGCGACACTGGGCGCCAGCCACGACACCATCTCGGCGATCTCGCCGGCGCCGTAGGCCCCCATTTCCGCGATGAAGACCTCCGTGCCCGGAACGAGGTTCTCGTTCACGGCCCGGGCGAGGCCGGCGCGGTTGTTGAAGCTGCGCGGGCTCGCCACGACGCGGAACGTGCCCGCGAGCAGATGGCCCGCGTAGCTCTTCGTCGAGGTCTTGCCGTAAGAACCGGTGATGCCGACGACGACGGGGCCGATTCGGTGCAGTCTCTGCGCGGCCCGCCGGACGAAACGCCTGGCGACCCCCCACTCGAGCGGCCGGTCGACGAGCAGGGCGATCTCCACGACAACCGGCGACCCGATCGCTCCGGCCGCGGCGACCGTCGCCGCCAGGCGAAGTCCACCGAGCGCCGATGCGGACGCGACCGCGGCGCCGTACTCAGCCGCCACAATCGTCGCGATCGTGCCGAGCCGGCGGCTCCACCGCAGCCGTCCGCTACGACCCCGCACGCCCAAACCGAGCGGACCGGAACCGACGACGACCGCTCCGAGGATGCCGATCCCCCCTTGGAAACCCTCGGCCACCACCGATCCGAGCGCGCCCGCCGCGGCGGCGATGTGGACCCAGTCGCGTCCCCACCATCGCCCAACGAAGCGCGCGACCGAGCCGGACAGGTAGTGCTCGCGCTGCGCGACTCGCAGCCATCGGACAGTGGCGAGAACCGCCCCGGCCGCCGAAGCAGCGAGCGTCGTGGCAAGGAGCACTGTCACGGCCGGTGCAGCAGTGTCGCGGCGCGCAACGCGCCGGGCGCCGCGGTCGGCACGAAGTGGTCGACGCCCGGCAGCACGGTCAGGCGTCCGTCGACGAGGGAGCGCGTCGCCTCGCGGGCGACGTCGACCGGCACCGCGGTGTCGTCTTCACCCCAGACGAGCTCGACCGGGCACCGAAGCAGGGGCAGCGTCGCCCGGTAGTCCTCGGCCACCGCGCGCACGAGCACGCCACGCATCACGCCCCGCGCCTCCCGGTAGTCGCGTGACCCGTAGCGCTCCCGAGCCTGCTCCAGGCGGGTCGCGCTGACGATCCCCGCCGCGGCAAGTGACCGCACGACCCGGTAGCGAGCGTTCGGGCGGGGTCGCCGGCTGGCGGTCACGAGCGGCACGCCCGACAGGACGAGCGCCGCGACACGATCACCCGAGAGCGCGGCGAACTCCACGGCCACGCGGCCCCCGAAGGAGTGGCCGACGATCACGATTCGCTCGGCCATCTCGTCGAGCAACGGTTCGAGGAAGGCCGCGTACTCCCTCGCGCCCCACACCGCCTCCGGCGGTGGCGACGCTCCGAAGCCAGGTAGGTCGACGGCGATCGCATCGAGCGCCTGCTCGCCGTCCTTGACACCGAGCACTTCGACGAAGTCCGCGTGCGACCGCGCCCACCCGTGTAGCGCGAGCACCCACGGCTTCGACGACCCGAACGCCTCGCCAAACGTCTTCCCGCCGAGATATCCGCTCAGCATCCCTGATGACGCTAATTGCTCCGGGTCCGTGGACCGTGCTCATGCAGGCTCTTCGGACGGGAGACCACACCCGACGAGTACGGTCCGGAGCGGTGACCCTCGATCCCGATCTCCGTCGGGTCCTCGCCGGGTGCGACGAGTGCCAGCGCGCGGCGATTACCTCGCCCGCGGCACCACTCCTCGTCGTCGCCGGCGCCGGGTCCGGCAAGACCCGCGTCCTCACGCGCCGCATCGCTTGGCGCGTGCTGAGCGGCTCAGCGGCCCCGGCCCACCTCCTCGCGCTCACCTTCACCCGCAAGGCTGCCGGCGAGCTCCGGTCACGTCTGCACCAACTCGGCTTGCCCGCCCACGTCACCGCCGGCACGTTCCACTCGATCGCCCTCGCCCAGCTTCGACTGCGGGCCATCGACGACGACCGGGAGCCGCCCGCTGTCCTCGACTCCAAGGCCGCCTTGCTCGCCAAGCTTCTTCCTGCGGCGGAGCATCGGAACCCGCGGACGCGACCCGGTGGCCGGCGCGAACTCCTCGCCTCGGTGGCCGCCGAGATCGAATGGGCCAAGGCGAGGCTCGTCGCACCGGGTCGTTACGTCGAGTGCGCGCAGGCGGCGGGACGCGCTCCCCTCGTCGAACTCGCCGCGGTGGCGGACTGCTTCCGGCGATACGAAGAGGAGAAGCGCCGGGTCGGGATCCTCGACTTCGAGGATCTGCTCGAGCGTCTCGCCGACGACATGGCCTCGGACGACGCCTTCGCCGCCGTGCAGCGCTGGCGCTTCCAGCACCTGTTCGTCGACGAGCTCCAGGACGCCAACCCGGCCCAGCTGCGACTGCTCGACACCTGGCTCGGCCACCGCGAGGACCTCTTTGCGGTGGGCGACCCGCACCAGGCGATCTACGGGTGGAACGGCGCCGAGCCGAGCGCCGTCACGTCGTTCACCGACCGCTATCCGGGAGCGACGGTCATCGAACTCGCGACGAACTACCGCTCGACGCCCCAGGTCGTCGCCGTCGCTTCCGCGGCCTTGCCACCCGGCGCCCCGGCCCAGTCGGCCGCGGGAGCGGACGGATCGGCACCGCGTGTGACGGCCTACCCCACCGATACCGACGAAGCTGCGGGCGTCGCCGCGACCATTCGTCGTCTCCATCTGCCCGGTTCGCGGTGGTCGACATGCGCCGTCCTCGCCAGGACGAACGCGCAGCTCGTGCTGTTCGAGGAGGCACTGGGCGTGGCCGGCGTCCCGTTCCGCGGGAACGTCGGCGCCGCGTTCCTCGCGCGACCGACCGTGCGCGAGGAACTCGATCGGCTCGCGGGCCGGACCGGACGGGAGGGTTTCGCCGCCTGGCTCGAGGATCTCTCGCTTGAGGTGGAACGGGATCGCGAGAACGACGTGGACGAAGGCAGCGCCGCAAAGCGCAGTGACGACCCGAACGAACGCGAGCTCGACCTCGCGGTCCTTGTCCGCGTCGGATCGGACTACCTCGCGCTCGACGCTGACCCCGGCGCAGAGGGTTTCCCCGCCCACCTGCGACAGATCTTGCGCGACGACCCGCAGGCGCCGGCGAGCGACGGGATCGACCTGCTCACGTTTCACCGTGCGAAGGGCCTGGAATGGCGGGTTGTCTTCGTCACCGGGATCGAGGACGGTCTCGTTCCCATCGCCCACGCGAAGACCGCTGCGGCCCTGGAAGAGGAACGGCGGCTCCTCTATGTGGCGTTGAGCCGGGCGACCCAGGAGCTGCACTGCTCTTGGAGTCAGCGACGCGCGTTCGGTCGGCACGCCTCGCGCCGCGAACCCTCCCCGTTCCTTCCCGCCGTGATGGAGGCGTGCCGGTCGGTCGAGAACGCGCGCGCCTTCGACTTGGACAGGGCGAAGGCCGCGATCGCCGCGACCCGGTCACAGTTGGACCTCGCCTCGCCGACAGCGCGCGAACTCACGTCGCTCCCCGACACCGGCGCCGCGGAGCGCTGAACCTTCTCGTCCGGCGCGGCGCCTGCCCCGCCGTGGGGGCGTCTAGTCGGTTGCCAGTTCGCGGGGACGGCCCGACGGGCCGGCCCGTCGTGACCAGACGTCCTCGCATTCCGCGCAGATCGAGGCAGGAATGATCCCAACCCGCATGAGCACGCCGAAGATCGTGCACCCGACGCAGTACGCGAGGGCCGCCTCGAGCGCCGCCGGGATGATGAGGATCGCGAGCACAACGACGCACGCGATTCCCGAACCGACGAGCCACGCGACCAAGGCGCCGAGGGCGAACGCGGCGCCCATCGCCTGGGCGAATCGCTTCGGCGCGCCTGGCACCGGCTTGGCCCAACGCCCGAGGCGGGGCGCGACGAACCGAGTCGCCACGAACCCGAGCGGGCTGAGACGCGGCCCCGTGAGCGTGCGCGCGACGAACCCGTACGCGAGCGGGATGGTGAGCCACAGCTGGCGAGTCGCGATCGCGACCGCCGCCATCGTCACGACTCCGGCCGCCACCGTCCTCGCCGCGACCTCGTTCACCGGGTTCGGGAAGCCGATCAGGTTCCGTATCATCCGGCTAGCCTACGGCTGTCTCAACAACTCTGATCAAATTGCTCACCTAATGGGGCAATGTCGCTAAAATCCCTGCCCATCGGGCCCGGTATGCTCAGCGGGTGACCTCCTCCCCTGCCCTTTTCCGTCCGCGTCCGCGCACCGGGCTCGCGGCGGCGGCTGCTTGCGCCGCGGCCTGTCTCCTCCTCGGACTGCCTCTCATCGGCGTGGCGTCGGCCTCCTCCGTCCCGAGGAAGCACCCGACGGCGACCGCGGTCATGGCCGCGACGAAGAAGGCGATGGACGTCCAGAAGAGCGTCCACTGCGCCATCTCCGTCTACGACGCCTCGACGAAGCAGACGACGACCGTCACCGAGGACGCCAGCAAGACGCGTGGCCTGGAAACGCTCGCCGTCGGCACGGCGGAGGCGAAGTTGCGCCTCACGCCCACCGCCGCGTACTTCTGGGGCAACTCCAAGGGCCTCTCGACCGTCTTCGGCATGTCGGCGAGCCAGATCGCGAAAGTCGGCACGAAATGGGTCTTCTCCAAACCCGGCACCTCCCAGTACGCAGACGTGAAGTCAGCCGTGTCGATCGCTTCGTTGCTCGGCTCCCTCCTGCCGACGAAGACCAAGGTCAAGATCGCCAGCGGGCACCTGAATGGCGACTCCGTCCACGTCCTTTCCTGGACGACGACGGACTCGCAGTCGAAGCTTGTCCACATCTCCCTCGACATCGCGGCGAAGGGTCCTTCGCTCCCCATCCGGCTGACCGCCCTCACCGGGAAGAGCTACGAGAAGGCGCTGTTCAGCAGGTGGGGTGAGGGCATCCACGTGCCCGTGCCGACCGCCACCGTCGAACTCGCGAGCTAGGAACCCGAACTCCGGGATACGGCGCGGCGAGCTCCATCGGCGTGTCCGGTGCGGCCGCTGGATCCGGTTCAACCCCGGCGGGGTGTGCCCGACTGGCCTTCGGTCTATGGGACGCGCCTGTGGGTGCGGAAGTAGTCGACGAGCCCAACGGTCGAGCTGTCCGCCGCACCCAGTTCCGGTGCCGAGGTTGACGACAGCGCCGGCGCGAGGTCCGACGCCATCACCTTGCCGAGCTCGACGCCCCACTGGTCGAACGAGTCAATTCCCCACACGACGCCCTCGACAAACGTCGCGTGCTCGTAGAGCGCGACGAGCTGACCGAGGACGGACGGGGTCAGCCGCGGGGCGAGGATCGTCGAGCTCGGACGGTTCCCGGGCATCACCTTGTGGGGGACGAGGTCGGCCGGAACACCCTCGGCGACGAGTTCCTCCGCCGTCTTGCCGAACGCGAGCGCCGCGCTCTGGGCGAAACAGTTCGCCATGAGAAGTTCGTGCTGCTCTCCCGACTCCCGTGTCGAGTTGGCGAAACCGATGAAGTCGACGGGAACAAGCTTCTTGCCCTGGTGGAGCAGCTGATAGAAGGCATGCTGCCCGTTCGTTCCCGGAGCGCCCCAGAACACCTCCCCGGACTGGATGCCCACGGCGACGCCGTCGCGCCGCACCGACTTGCCGTTCGACTCCATCGTCAGCTGCTGGAGGTAGGCGGGGAAGAGTGCGAGGCGCTGCGAGTACGGCAGCACGGCATGGGTCTGGGCCGCGAAGAAGTTGTTGTACCAGATATTCAGCATGCCCTGGATGACGGGCATGTTCTGGGCGAGGGGCGCGGTGCGGAAGTGTTCGTCCATCGTCCGGAAGCCCCCGAGCATCTCAGTGAACCGATCCCTCCCGATCGCGACCATGAGGGCGAACCCGATCGCCGAGTCGAACGAGTACCTTCCACCGACCCAGTCCCAGAATTCGAGCATGTTCGCCGGATCGATCCCGAACGCGGCGACGGCTTCGGCGTTCGTCGACACAGCAACGAAGTGCTGGGCGACGGCGTCCTCGCCCGCTTCGAGCGCCGAGAGCAGCCAGGCCTTCGCGGCGCGGGCGTTCACGAGCGTCTCGAGGGTCGTGAAGGTCTTCGAGCAGATGACGAACAGAGTCTCCGCGGGATCGAGATCGTGGGTCTTCGCCCAGAGGTCGACCGGGTCGATGTTCGAGACGAACCGGCACGAGATCCGTTCGTCGGCGTAGTCGCGCAACGCTTCGTAGGCCATCGCGGGCCCGAGGTCCGACCCGCCGATCCCGATGTTCACGACACACCGGATGGGCCGGCCCGTCGAGCCGACCCAGGCGCCGGTCCGGATCCGGTCTGCGACCGACCCCATCGTCTCAAGGACCCGGTGCACGTCGGAGACGACGTCCTGCCCATCGACCTGCAAACGCGCGCCGGGCGGCATCCGCAGGGCGACGTGGAGCACCGCCCGATCCTCCGTCGTGTTGATGTGCTCGCCGGAAAACATCGCGTCGCGCCAACGCTCCACGCCGACGCGCGCGGCAAGCGCGACGAGGGTGTCAACGGTCTCGTGCGTGAGCCGGTGCTTCGAGTAGTCGAGACGGAGCTCACCCGCTTCGACTGTCATCCGACGGCCGCGCTCAGGATCGTCGGCGAAGAAGCCGCGCAGATGCGTATCTCGGTCCCGGCCGCGCTGCTCGGCGAGCCTCTTCCATTCCGGCGTTCCCATCGCGTCCACCGCTTTGATCACGGTCGGATCTCCTCGTGGCCGCCGAAGGCGTTTCGCTGCGCGGACAGCAACCTGTCGGCGAACGACGACGCGCCCTGGGATCCGAAGCGCGCGTAGAGGCCGGCGGTGAGAAGTGTCGCCGGCACTCCCTCTTCGATCGCCGCGAGGCTCGTCCACCGTCCCTCGCCGGAATCGGACACCCGTCCTGTGAACTGCCCGAGATCCGGATCCGCCAGCAGCGCCTCGGCCGTGAGGTCGAGCAGCCACGACGCGATCACGCTGCCGCGCCGCCAGACCTCGGCGATGTCGGCAAGGTCGAGCGAATACCGGTAGTACTTCGGGTCCCGAAGCGGAGCCGTCTCGGCGTCGACCGCCCTCATGGCGTCGCCCGCGTCGGCGTGCTCCAGGATGTTGAGGCCTTCCGCGTAGGCGGCCATCAACGCGTATTCAATGCCGTTGTGGACCATCTTCACGAAGTGGCCGGCACCACTCGGACCACAGTGGAGCCAACCCTGTTCGACGGGGGACGGATCACTCGTCCGACCCAGTGTGCGCGCGGCCGCCTCGACCCCTGGTGCGAGAGCGGAGAAGATCGGAGCGAAGCGGCCGATGACGTCCTTTTCGCCGCCGATCATCAGGCAGTAGCCACGCTCGAGTCCCCAGATCCCCCCGCTCGTGCCGACGTCGAGGTAGTGCACGCCCGCGGCGGCGAGCTTCTCGGCGCGTTCGACGTCGTCCCGATAGTAAGAGTTCCCACCGTCGATCAGCGTGTCACCGGCCTCGACGAGCTCGCCCAGCACCTCCACCGTCTGGCCGGTCACGGCTGCGGGGACCATCATCCAGATCCCACGGGGCGCAGACAGCCTCGCGACGAGCTCCTCCAGCGAAGACGCGGCGACCACCCCGTCCCCCGCGAGCGCTGCCGCGGCGGCGGCGTCGACGTCGTACGCGACGCACTCGTGACCGGACCTCGTGAGACGACGGACCAGGTTCGAGCCCATCCTCCCCAGACCAACCATGCCCAGCTGCATGATGCGCCTCCCTGTCGGTGCCGGACCACGTCGCACCGCCGTGCGATCTCCGCGCCAAGCTAGCGAGCTGCGGCGATCGCCGGAATCAGTCCCGCGCGGCGTGCGCCCCCGGCAGGATTCGAACCTGCGACCAACTGCTTAGAAGGCAGCTGCTCTGTCCGGCTGAGCTACGGGGGCTCAAGCCTCGCCCGCGACCGCTCGGCGCATTGCCGCCGTGGTCGTCTCCTATATACCCTGCCACCGTTCACCAGATGGAGGTGGGACCATGCCGCCACGGCTCCAGATCGGAATCGACTGCACGGAACCCGAGGCGCTGGCGCCGTTCTGGGCGACCGCGCTCGGTTACGGGATCGGTGATCTCGACCGCGCCGGGGTCTACCTCGACCTCGTCCCACCCGACGCGACCTCGCCGATCGTCTACCTCCAGCGGGTGCCCGAACCGAAACGAGTGAAGAACCGCGTGCATCTCGATCTCTATGCCCGTGATCCGCAAGCGACCATCGACGCCCTCGTCGCCCTCGGGGCAACGAAGCTCGGCACGCCCATGTCCGGATCCGAGGGCGGCTGGTGGCAGGTCATGGGCGATCCCGAGGGAAACGAGTTCTGCGTCTGCCGCGAGGGATAGCCCTGCGTTCCGGCGGGTCCACCCCGCTGCAGATTTGCTGGGCCGTGTGCCATGCTGTTCGCGACGCGTCCGAGGCGATGTCGGCGCGCCGATGGTGGCCGTAGCTCAGTTGGTTAGAGCGCCAGGTTGTGGCCCTGGAGGTCGGGGGTTCAAGTCCCCTCGGTCACCCCAATTGCTCGCCTGCGTTCTCCGATCGAGCCCGCGGGACCCGTTATCATGCAGCACACGCGCCTCTAGCTCAATCTGGTAGAGCAACGGACTCTTAATCCGCAGGTTGAGGGTTCGAGTCCCTCGGGGCGCACCAGCTAAGAGCAGGTCAGAGACCCTTTCTGCTTCCCGGCTTCCGTCGCGCCTTCCCGAATGTCAGCGGAATGTCAGCGGATCGCGGCGGAAGTGCTGACACGCGGGCAGAACACTCGCGGTGATCTCTGCCGTGGGCAGATCGACCGCTAGTTGTTTGGCGCATCCCCCAGCGGTTCAAAGTGGGAATCCCGCTGTTGGATCGCTTCGATGAACAGCGCGAGCGCGTACGCGTAGCCGTTCCGATCGACGCCGAACTTTCGTTGAGAGTCGACGACGTTGTCGAGGCGAAGGAAGAAGTCGTTGAGGTATGCGCGGTCCTTGGTCGAGAGCCCCGCGACGATGCCATCACTTTGGAGCCCTCTTTGGAGCCAACCGAGGAAATCCCCGTTCGACGCCTGCACTCGTACCTCGTCGATGTCGCATGACTCACCTCGATCAAGGCGAGCGAGGAGCCGGAAAACAGGCAGCGTGAAGCACCACAGGTCAATCTCTGCGAGGCGCTCGGCGTCGGAAGTCATCCGAGCAAGCTCGCTGACAGCGCGGCACCGGCCGACTCCGCCATTCCCGGCATGACGTGAGCGTAGACCGAGAGCGTGATCGTCGGCGATGCGTGCCCGAGGATCTCCGAGACGACCTTTACCGGGACGCCTGAGGCGAGCATGAGGCTCGCCGCCGTGTGGCGACAATCGTGGAGACGGATCCGCGGAAGACCCGTCTCCGCCACGCTCGCCTCGAACCACCCCGAGATCGTGTCGGGATGGTACGGCCGACCGAGCTCGTCAGCGAGCAGGTAGCCACCCTTTTCGTACGTCGGCCCAGCCGCGACCTGTTCGGTCCGTTGGCGCTTCCGGTGCGCCCGGAGCAAGGCGACGAGTTGCGCGTCGAGGGGGATCGAACGCAGGCCCGCCGACGTTTTCGGCCGCGACGCGACCGGCTGGCCGTCGACCGTTATGAGGGTCGACTCGATCTTCAGCGTCCCCGCGGCGAGATCGACCGCCGACCACTTGAGCCCGCAGAGCTCGCCACGCCGGAGCCCACGCGTGAGCAGTAGCGCCCAGGCGAACCCGAGCCGGTCGGCGCTCGTCGCGTCGAGAAAAGACCTCGCCTCGGCGCTGGTCCACACGCGCATCGCCTGGCCCTCGGCTCGAGGACGGCGCACGCCGGCGATCGGGTTGCGCCCGATCATCTCCGTCGAGACGGCGAAGGCGCACGCGGCCTTCAGCACGCCGACCGCCAGCTGCGTCGAGCGCGGCGACAGTCCCTTTCGGCCCTTCGCGGTCGGCTCCGATCGCAGCGCCGCCGCGAAGTCGACGACGGTGGCCGGCGTGAGCGCCGCGACCTTCGTCCCGCCGAGCCGCGGCACGATCCAATGCTCGATCACTCCCTCGTATTGCGCGAGGGTCGCCGGCCGTAGCTCTCGAGCGCGCTGGGCCGGTAGCCAGTGCTCGACGAGCAGATCGCGTACCGTGACCGACTGGTCCGGTCGCCACTCCCCCGTCGTGACCTTGCCGACGACGACGTTCAAGTGTCGCCGCGCCTTGGCCCTCGTCGGGAACCCGCCCTTGGAGTGCTGGCGGCGCGCGCCCGTGCTCGGATCGCTCGTCTCCCAGTAAGCGGTAAAACTCCCCGGCCGGCGCTCTCGAATGAAACCTCTCACGATTGCTCCCCTCTCTCTCGACCTTCGCTTACCGATCCCGCGGCACGTCCCGCCGAAGTCTTTGGCAGTAGCGGCGGGACCAATCTCCGGCACCTGGCGATCCACTTTGCCGCCGTCGACTTGTCGACGTTCATCTGCACGGCGACCCGCCCGCGCGGTGCGCGGTCGCCGTCGGCGATCGCCTCGCTGTAGATCCGGGCAACCTCCGCGAAGTGCGCCCGGCCGTACGCGGGCCGGCCACGTCGGCGCCCGTCCTTCGGGCGAATCGCCTCGGCTTCCGCAGCGAAGTGAGCCGCGACCCTTTCGAGACGCTCGCCGTGCTCGATCGCCTCGGGAGTGAACCGCTCCCGATCGGGATGCGCCCGGCGCGCACCTACGGCCCGCTTGTAGAGCGCCTCACGCCGCCGGATCGAAGCGGTCCATTCGTCGCGCAGGCGACCGATCGGCAGGCGGATGCTGACGGCCGTTATGGGCGCCGTCATCGCCGGGACGATCGGCTCGCCGTTGTCGTCGGTCCCATTGTTCAACCACGGCCCGCAGAGAGCAGCCTTCATGAGCCGCCAGAGAGCGTCGCGCCACTCGTCGGCTGAGAGCGTGCCCGCGTCCCGCTCCGCGGTGAGGCGCTCGGCTGTGTCGAGGATCGCGTCACGCCCGGCGAGCTCGTCGGCGACGAGCTGCGGGTCGGCGCCCCACAATTCGACTCCGACGACCTGCGGGCGATCGTCGACGAGACCGTAGGTGAGACGGAGGCGCCGACGCGATCCGTCCCTGGCGGTGATCGTCTCAGTCGATTGGCCCAGTACCCGCCGCAGCTCCACGACTCACAGGGTAATCCTTGGGTAAAGGTGTTGTCAACGACCCTTGTACGTTAATCGGGCTCGCACACGAGGAGCATAAACGTCGCAGGTCACAAGCCATGAAATCGTTAGGTTAGGGGTTGGCAGCGGCTACCATCATGCTCATGAGCGCCACTACCCCGATTGTCGACGGCCTCGCGATCTCTACGGCGCGTCAGCTGGCCCGCGATGGTGGCGGCCGCCGGATCCGAGAACTGGCCGGCCTCTCCCGTCGCGAGCTGGCGCGGATGGTCGCAACCAGCGAGGTCAATGTCTGGAGGTGGGAAGAGACCGGCCGTCAGCCGCGGGGCCAGCTCGCCGTACGGTATGGGGCCGCCTTGTCTGCGCTGCTCAAGGCGAACGGCGAGGACGCGTCGTGACGACCACGACGACTCTCACGCCGCGCACGACGCGACACACGCTGACCGTGCCTGAGGTCGCCGCCGCCGCCGGCGTTTCGGCCTGGGCGATCTACTCGGGTCTGAGACATGGAAACCGACCGCTTGGACTCGAGCCGCTCTATTGCGGTCGGAAGATTCTCTACGCGACGGCCTCTGTCGAGGTCGCGCTTGCACTCCCGCCCGGCACCTTGTCGGGCGGTGCCGAGGGGGTGAACCGGGCAACCGCAGAGGTTGCCCGATGACGTTCGGCCCGATCGACGCCGCCGATCGTCCGCGCCTAGCACGGGCGGTGCTCGCCATGCACGCCGCCCCGGCTGAGGCTCCGTCGCCCGTACCGGTGAAGCGCCTTATCACGCTTGACCCGAACGACCCCGATGACGTCGCACGCGGCTGGGAGATGTTCGAGAAGGTGTTTCGGATCCGCGGCGCCGACCCCGAGACGCGCGCCAACATCGTCCGCCTGCTCCCCTTGCTCGACGACACGACCGCCGACGAGATCCGGGCCGTGCTCGACGAGGTTGAACCGATCGTGATTCTTCGCGACCCCGAGCTGTTCGAGGCGCTCGCCGAGGCCAACCGCCCGGGGTGCATGAGGCGATCGGAGAGCCGCCATGCGTCCTGACGTCGAGTTGATCGCCGACCCGACTCGGCTGGCCGAAGTCGTCGCCGAGGTCGCGAGGTTCACCCGTGATCCGCGCCGCGTCGCCGAGGGAGTGCTCGAGCTCGCCGACGCACTCGGGATCGAGGAGGCCGTCGCCGATCGGATCGTCGAGGAGGCGCTGCGCGGCCTACGGAGGAGCGACGCCGATGTCGGTTAGCACCCGCGCCAATCGCATCGCGGCGAACGTCGGAGCCGACCTGCTCGACGAGACCGAGGAGTTCCTGTCGCGCTTCATCGCCTACCCGACCGAGCACGCCCGCGTCGCCCATGTCCTTTGGACCGCGCACACGCACCGGATGGACGCCTGGGAGTCGACGCCGCGGATCTTCTTTGAGTCCCCCGAGCCTGGCAGCGGTAAGAGTCGGGCGCTCGAGGTGACCGAGCTCCTCGTGCCACGTCCGGTCCACGCGGTCAACACGACACCCGCCTACCTGTTCCGCAAGGTCTCGGACGAGGCCGGCCTGCCGACGATCCTCTACGACGAGATCGACACCGTGTTCGGCCCACGCGCCAAAGAGAATGAGGACGTCCGCGGGATGCTGAACGCCGGGCACCGTAAAGGCGCGGTCGCCGGCCGTTGCGTCGTGCGCGGCAAAACGGTCGAGGTGGAGGAGCTCCCCGCCTACTGCGCGGTCGCCCTCGCCGGGCTGAATGACCTCCCCGACACGCTGATGTCCCGGGCCGTCGTGATCCACATGCGCCGCCGCTCCCCGACTGAGATGATCGAGCCCTTCCGTCACCGGATCCACCGGGCGACGGGAAACGCGATCCGCGACGGTCTCGCCGCCTGGGCCGCGTCGATCCCGGTCGACTCGTGGCCCGAGATGCCAGAGGGGATCGAGGACCGCAACGCCGACGTCTGGGAAGCGCTCCTCGCGGTGGCGGACGCGGCCGGCGACGACTGGCCGGAGCGAGCCCGCCGTGCGGCCGTGGCACTTGTCGCCGCCTCGAAAGCTGCACCGCCGTCTCTCGGCATCCGCCTCCTCGACGACCTCCGGTCCGTCTTTGGTGAACGTGAACACCTGTCCACCGAGGAGATTCTCGCTGCGCTTGTGGCACTCGAGGACGCGCCGTGGGCCGATCTCCGCGGCAAGCCGCTCGACGCCCGCAGCCTTGCCAGGCGACTCGCCCGTTACGAGGTGAAGCCGCGCACGGTGCGGATCGGCGACCGTACCAGCAAGGGCTACTCGCGGGCCGACCTGTTCGACCCGTGGTCCCGCTACTTGCCGGCCGTGTCGGAGGTGACGGATGTGACGGCTACCTATGTAGGCAGTCCTAGGGGATCCGAGACCGATCCGGTGACCGTAGGACAGTCCCCTATAGCGAACGTCACAAGCGTCACACCGTCACAAGCAACGTTCGACGATGCACCGCCCATCGACGACGAGGATCTCGATTCCCTGTTCGCGGAGACCGACCAATGACGACGCCTGCTAGCACTAAGCGCGCAGCGACCCCTCGCTTTCACCGCGTGGTCGACCTGGCACGACCTGTTGACTGTAGGTCCGCTAGCGCCGTGAAAATCCCTGCTCGTCGCCACCGTGTCAGCGGAATGTCAGCGTCCGCGGCGCCTTTCACGCTTTCGCGCCCGAATCGCGCTGAAGCGCCGATCCGGTGCGAATCCCGCGAATCGAGGGTCGCCTGATGCCTCGCCCCTGCTCCGTCTGCTCGCACGGTGCCCGCGACGCGATCGACCTCGAGCTCGTCGGCGGTGACACCTTCGCCGCGATCGCCGGTCGTCACGGTCTCCACCCCGACGCGCTGAAGCGCCACAAGGCGAACCACATCACGCCGGCGGTGATCCGTCTCGCTCGTCGCCGGGCGGCCGATGCGAGCGCCGTGTCGATCATGGACCGGCTCGAGGAGGTCATCGACCGGGCGAACCGTCTCCTAGACCGGGCCGAACGGAAAGGCTCGCTTGTCGCCGGCGCCCAGCTGCTCGGACAGTTGCGAATGACCCTCGAGACGATCGCCAAGATCACCGGCGAGCTGAACGAGCGGCCCGTCGTGAACGTCCTCAACGTCGCCGCCTCGCCGGAGTGGATCGAGCTCCGGTCTCGCATCCTCGCCGCTCTCGAGCCGCACCCCGACGCCCGCCTCGCCGTCGCCGCTGCTCTCACTGGCAGGCAAGGCGACCTCGCCGAACTGACGACCGGATCCTTCGCCGTACCTACCGAAAGGGGCTGACAGATGACCATGACCACGACCACGGACGAGCTGACCGTGACGACCCTGGACGCAGCCGAGGCGCGCCGTCTCACCGACGACATCAAAGGGTTCGTTACCTTCACCTGGGATCTAGTCCAGGAGGCCTACGTCGGCCGCGCCTGGGTGGCTCTCGGCTATTCGTCCTGGGACGACTACTGCGAGTTGGAGTTCGGCACCTCACGCCTCCGGTTGCCACGCGAGGAGCGGTCCGAAGTCGTCGCATCGCTACACGAGGCCGGGCTCAGCGTCCGCGCCATCGCCGCCGCGACGGGTTCGAGCAAGAGCACCGTCGCCCGCGAGCTGTCGCCTGTCCCAAATGGGACACCTGGTCTGTTTCCCATCTGGCCAGAGAATGACGCCCGATGGGAAGCGCTGGCGAGAGAAGTCACCGAAGCGGCCGAACGAGGCCTTGTCATCGCCGACCGGCTCGCTGACGAAGGTGACCGGCGCGGCGCCTTGAGCCTTCTCGTCGGGATCGTCCGGGAGATGGAGTCGGTCCGGGGCCTCGCGTTCGAGCGCCAGCACCGGGCCATGCGTGAAGCCGGGCTACTGCTCGCATCTAGCGATTCCTAGAAAGGGGCTCGACCATGACCATGACCGACACACAGCTGCACGAGGCAATCGCCAGCGAGGCGCTGACCGCCGCGCTCGACCGACTCGCCGCGGCCGAACAGACCGCCCGGGCCGACGTTGCCCGCGTCGTCGCGGCGACCGATGACCTCGACCGGGCCGACAGTGACCCCTACGCCCGCGAGCGGGCCGCCCAGCGACTCGCCGCGGCTCACCTGCTCGTCAAACGCTCCGGCGCCCCGAAGCTCGACGCCGAAGGGCTGCGGGTCGTGCGGCAGGCGCTCGCCGCCGGGCAGCGGTACGTCACAGACCGGACCGAGTACGGGCCGCCGTCCGACGATCCCAGGGACGCCCCGGAACGGCTCCGGCCGACGTCCCGCCCGGTCATCGAAGGGCAAGGCCGTCTCCGTCACCGCCTGGCCGACCTGCGCGTGCGCGTCGACGCCTGGCACGGCGACCCGTCGAGTCTCGACCACGCGGGACTCGACGACCTGCTCGTCGCGCTCTCGAACGCCTGCGACGCCGCCGACGCGCTCCGGTCGCTCGTCTCTGTAGCAACCAACTAGGAGGTGAAGCAATGGACCCCATCATCGACGTAGCACTAGCGAAGGAGTACGCGCAGGCTAAGGCCAGCGGGCAGCTCCCGCCGAAGGGCAGCCCGGAACGGGCCGCGCTGAAACGGGCGAGTCGCAGGGTCGACCCCGGCGCCCGGATCGCGAAAGCGGCCAAGGCCGACTACGCGGCCCGGACCAACGCGGGCACGACCGACGCCGACAAGCTCAGTGACCTACGCCTCGCGGCTCGTGTCCGGCAAGCGTTCTCGCCGGTCGCCTCGAAAGCGGTCCGGGAACGTGCCGCCCATGACCCGGTGCTCGCCAACACCATCGCCAACATCGAACGGGTCCGCGCGGCCACCCGTGCTGAGCTGACTCGCCGCCTGCCCGCCTCGGCATCCAAGGCGCTCGCCGACATAGCAGGTGCCAGGACGCCCGGCCGTCGAGGGTCGTCAGTGGACTCCGGGAGCGACGATGACGACGTGGACACCTGCCCGGCCTGTACGGGCCTGGGCTACCTGCCCGGCACTGCCATCCCGTGCGGGAGCTGCGAGGGGCTGGGGCTCATCCTGGCACCGGACCCCGACGACGACGACGAGATCGCCCAGGCTGTCCAGAAGGCCCAGGAGATCAAACGGCTCGCGAAGCGTCTCGTCAAGTCGGCCGGGCCGGACGCGAAGGTCATGGCGAAGGGCAGCTCCAAGTCGCTGACGCTGGCGACCGACAGCACGCGCGTGGCGAAGCTGAGTCCATCCGAGGCCGCTGCCTTCCGCCGTGCCGCGGCGAAAGCACTCGGCGTGGACCCGTCACGCGTGACCGTGACGGCCGTGAAGTCCCTATGACCTCCCGGGCGCGCTTGCTGCGCGGTACGGCGGGGATCACCGAAATCACCGACCTCGGGCCGGTGACGGTCCACCTCGTCAAGACGGCCGCCAACGGGTTCCGGGAGCTCGCCGCGAAGTCCCTCCGCGAGCCGAAGGCGACGAGCCGTCGCAGGCGTCCTACGGCGCGTCTCACGGTGGGGCCGTGACCCTCGCCGACGACCTCGCCGCGGCGCTGGACCCGGCCGAGCTCTGCCGGCGGGTCGGGATGGTCCCTGACCCCTGGCAGCTCGAGGTGTTGCGCGCCCCTGAACGGCGGATCGCGCTCGCCATCGGCCGGCAGGTCGGGAAGTCGACGTGCGCCTCGCTGCTCGCGGTGCACCACGCCGTCTACGACCCGGGCTGTCTGGTCCTCATGGCCGCCCCGACGTTGCGCCAGGCGGGCGAGCTGTTCCGGCGGGCCATGACGCTGTACCGCACGCTCGGCCGTCCGGTCGCGAGCGAGACCGAGAACGCCCTCAGTCTCACCCTCGAGAACGGCTCGCGAATCGTCTCGCTCCCTGGCGAGGAGCGGACGGTCCGGGGGTTCGCCGGCGCCGCGCTCGTGCTGATCGACGAGGCCGCGCGCGTCGACGACGCCATGATGGCCGCGCTCGAGCCGATGGTGGCGATCTCCGGCGGGCGGATCATCCTCATGTCGACGCCCTGGGGCAAGCGGGGGTTCTTCTTCTACGCCACCCAGGATCCGCGCTGGCGCACCTTCGTCGTGCGGGCCGACGAGTGCCCGCGCTGGAAGCCTGACGACCTCGAGGGGTTCCGAGACTCCCGCGGCGAGTGGCTCTACCGCCAAGAGATCCTCGCCGAGTTCATCGACGCCTCGGGCCAGATGTTCCGGACCGACGACATCGACATCGCGATCCGTGCCGGGCGGGACGGGGCTGTCACGGTGGCGCCCCTGTTCGGGCGCGACGGCCGGACCGCCCTCACGCACCATCGCCCCGAAGTGATCGAAGCGAAGGCCGCGTCATGCTGACGATGGGAGTCGACCTCGGGCAATCGGTCGACCCGACCGCGGTGGTCGTGATCGAGACCGACCGGGCCCGCGTCCACGCCGTCCGGTGGATCGAGTCGCTGCCGGTTGGCATGTCCTACCCGGAGCAGCTCGAGCGCCTGGTCGTCGTGAACGAGCGTGCCCGGGCCGATGGCCCGACGATCACGGTCGTCGACTACACCGGCGTCGGCCGTCCGGTCGTCGACCTGCTCCGGCGGCGCCTCCACGGCGGGGTGAAGGCCGTCACCATCTCCGGCGCTAACGCCGTCACGCAGCCGAACCCGTATGAGGTCGTCGTGCCGAAGCGGGATCTGATCGGCGCGCTCGAGGTCGTGCTGCAGACGCACCGCCTCGTCATCGTCGACGGTCTCCAAGGCACCTCGGACCTCCGGGCCGAGCTCGTCGCCTTTCAGTTCGAGCTCTCCCAGCGCGGTCGCGACACCTACGAGGCCGCGTCCGGTTTTCATGACGATCTCGTCCTCGCCCTATCCCTGGCGATCTGGAACGCGGAAAAGGACCAGGGCTGGGTCTGGCGCGAATACTGGCGGCGCGACCTCGAGCCCATCGTCGGCGAGGAGCAGCTGACGACGCCCTCCCAGCGTGCGATCGCCGAGGCGCAGCGCGCCCTCGAGCGCCACACGGGACGCCTCGCCAAGCGCCGCCCGCGCTGCGAGCATCTCTACTCGCCGGAAACCCGGCGCTGCTACCGCTGCGGCGAGCCCGCCCCGGAGCGTGTCGCATGAGACACGCCCCGCCGGGCCACCCGGTCATCCTGACCGCCGATGAGTCTCAGCGGGCAATTCTCGACGCGCAGGCCCGCCTCGCCCGCTGGCACGCTCGCCTAGCGGCCCGTGACGCCTTCCGCCGGGCGCGCTGTCGTCATCTCTACGACCCGGCGACCCGACGCTGTCGTTTCTGCGGGGCGCCTCACCCCGAAAGGCTCTCCCAATGATCCCCCGGACCGCGGGCCGTCCATCTCGCAATTCCGGGGTCGTGCGCGGGCTTCCTTTCTCCCGCGCCCGGTCTGAGCTGCGCGCGCTGTGGTCTGGCGGTCTCGGCGCGCGCGGTTCGGCCGTCTCCCGATTCTCCCGGCCCGCGGGGCCGCCACCTCCCGCGGGCCGGGTACGGCGCGGGTGCCTGAACGCCCCTCACCCCGCGCCTGGTCCGGCTGGGCGCTGCCTACCGCCGCGGCGCGTCCGGTCGGGCCGGGTCTCAGTCCCCGACGAAAGTAAGGTGAACCGTGGCACTGTTCCCTAACCCGCCCGCCTGGGCGGCTAATACCGCCTATCTCGCCGGCGTCCACGAGGTCACGGCCGGGTCGCTCATTTACCTTTGCAGCCGCTCGGGGATCTCTAGCGGTTCGGCTCCCTCATGGCCGGCCACGTTCAACGCCAGCGTTACCGATGGCACGTGCGCCTGGACCTGCGTGCAGAACGCCCGCGCCGCCTGGCAGGCGAACCACGTCTACCAAGCGGGCGCACTCGGCAACGCGGCGACGGCCCCTTACCCGTGGCCCGACCAAGTCGTCGAGGAGTCGGCCCTCGGGCTCTGGCAGTGCGTCGTCGGTGGCACGTCGGGCGGATCGGCTCCGAGCTGGACCGTCTCGCCGAACTGGCCGCCGAACGAACCGCCGAACAACTACGCGCAGCCCACGGTCAGCGACGGCGGGGTGACCTGGGTGCTCGTCGCGTACAACGACGAGTAGCCGCCATGCGCGCCTTTTCGCCTCGCCTCTACCGGGATGCCGTGGCGCTCGTGACCGCGGCCGATGGCGAGGACCTGGAATCGTTCGAGACGATCCTCGCGGACGTCGGCGCGCCCGTCGCCCGCCCGCTCGCCGACATGCTCGTGGGCGCGCTGCGTCTGTACGCCGACAGCATCGGCGAGGACTTCGCGACGACGCTCGCCCGTGTCGGCATGTTCGCCGCTGAGCAGTCCGCAGGCTCGTCGTGACCCGTCTGCGGGCGGTTGCCCTCGCCCTGGCCGTCGCGGTCGCCCCTGCCCTCACAGGGGCGCCCTGGGGGGGCGATGCCTACGCGGTGGCACCGTGACCCGGCCCGGACTCGACCCCGACGAGTGGGGCGCTCGCATGGCCTGGCGCCAGCGGGCGAACTGCGTCGGGCTCGACCCGGAGCTGTTCTTTCCCGTCCGGGGCTCGTCGACCCGTGACGCCAAGGAGGTTTGTCGCGGCTGCGTCGTGCGCGGGGAGTGCTTGGAGTACGCCGTGGCCGCCCGCGAGCGGTTCGGTATTTGGGGCGGACTGAGTGAACGGGAACGGCGCCGGGAACGGCGCGCCCTCGCCCTCGCCCGGTCCGCATGACGAAAGGAAAGGCAACATGGAACAACTGCTACTGCTCGTGATGCTCGTCACCATCGTTTGGATGGTGGCCGACGCCCGCGACAAGGGGCGCTCGTGGGGAAGCACGCTCGGCTGGGCTCTCGGCGCCGTGCTTCTGTGGGTCGTGTTCTTTCCGTCCTACCTCATCGCGCGTAAGCACTTTGGCGACAAGGCGACCGACGAAGGGGCGACCGTCTCGAATTGCCTAGACGTCTAGGCATTTCGCCGGGGGTACGCTCGCAGGGGAAGGGGACACGATGGCGAGATCGTTCACCAGTCAGCTCTACCGGGCGGCACGGTTCTCGAACAACGTTCGCGCCGCCACGCGAGGCCCCGGCGCCTACGCCCGCCGCGTTGTGAGGCGCAAGACCTACTCGCGGTCAATGGGGACCACCCGCAGGCTGCTAAAGGTGTTCGGACTGAGCAAGTAGGCCGCACTCCCATGCCTCGGCGGTCGTTTGCGGCCGTCCTGGGGCAACGTAGGGGCAGGTGCGAATCAGGGCTGGTCGTCGAAACCCATCTCGCCGAGTATCGCCGTGATGTCGGGAATCTTGTCGGCGATCAGCCGGTATGCCGTTCGCCTTTGCTCGTCGGTGAGGTTCACGCGCGGATCCTCCACCACGCGAAGCATCAAATCGACGGCCGCATCTGAGGTAAACGACCCGTCCGCAATCCTGGCGGTGATGAGCTTGCGAACGTCATCCCATCCACGCTCGGGCATCGCCCCTCCCTTGTAGCCGGACCGCTCGGCGATCGTCGCCGATCCCTTGGCGTCTCGTGTCAGCGGAATGTCAGCGGATCTCCGCAAATCTGCACTTATCAGCACCCTACGGGACCACACGAGCGCCCGCCGAAAGCCCAGCTAGACCTACGAAAACCGCGCAGCGCCTCACGGCGCCACACGGCCCGTACGCGACTCTTAATCCGCAGGTTGAGGGTTCGAGTCCCTCGGGGCGCACTCATTCATGTAAAACCATGGCTGATCTGCGACGGATCGATAACGCCTGATCTGTGACGCTGTAACGGGTGATCCGTTACGCGATAGGGCTGATGCTTTACGCGCATTCGGCTGATGCTTGACATCTCGGCCCCACCGGTGCTGCGCTCACCCCTACGTCTGGTCACCCAGCCCTGAGCCGTTCTGGAACCGGAACGTCATGGGGGTGATCTCGTAGAGGACGTCGTCGACCGTGAGTCGGACACCATCGCCATCGCCCTCTACGTAATGTCCCAGCTCACGCATAAGAATCCGCCGCGACCGCTCGTAGGCGTGCAGTTCTTTCATGTAGAAGAAACTAAGGACCTCAAACAGCTCTTCGACCGACGGCGCGCTGATCGAGCTGGAAACAACGCCAATGTTTCGCACGTTGAGGCCGCCGGCCCGCAAGCGGGGAAAGACCCGGGACACACCTCCCGTGCTGCCAAACGGGATGATGCTTTCGACAGCGGACGAGAACGCGTCCCAGGGGCACCCGTCGACGTAGGTCACTCCCACGACCCGACCATCCGGCTTTCGCATGTCGAGCAGCCGTGCGACATGCGACGCCAAGTCTGAATCGACGATCGATTCGACGACGTAGACGAGCGCGATGAGGTCGTAGCGGGTGTCGCTTCGGAATTCCTGAACTGAACCTTCGGACACCCGGATTCTCGGATTCGAGAGCGCTAGCGATACGAGAGATTCGTAATGGCGCCGGTTCGGTTCGACCGCGTCGACGACGTCCGCCGTTTCCGCAAGTATCGCGGAGATCTCCCCCCGGCCAGCCCCCATATCCAGGACGCGGACGGGCCGCTTGCACCCGGACAGCAGGCCCGCGAGCGCATCGCCGATTACGCGCTTCGCATCCGTTGCCATGACATAGCGACCGAACAGCTCCGCGTAGCGATTCTCAGCGGCGCGCACCTGGAGATTCCGGCTCAACCTCAACGTTTCACTCCCTCACTTCGCGTGCCGCACCGCCAGCAGGCCGTGTCCACCGGTTGCACCACGCAACCACTTCACGGAGACAATCACGCTGAGCCAGAAATCCCGACGACCGGGACGAGCGACCGTCATCTCCCCATTTTCGCTATCCGGCGCATGTTGTGCAGGTCCTTCGGCCGGAGCGGCTTCCCTCTTTGCAGCACCAACTGAGCGCGGAGCGAAAGACACCGGACGGCTTTACCGAAAATCTCCCCGTTCGAAGTCACGCCCTCCGGATCCCCGATCACGGCCCCGTTACCCAAGGTTTTCGACGCAGCCACCACGCGCCCAGCGTCGAGCGCCACAAGTTCGATCATGCGGCCGTCCCCATCCACGAGTACGGCCGTCGCCGTCATCCACATCAGGTTGGGATGAGGCTCGATCTGGTGAAAGCCATATCGCTCGATGACCGCAATCGCGGTCTCGATTTGCTCGGCGTACCGGTCGAGAACGATATCCAGGTCGCCGTGGAAGCAACTCATCGTCCCCACCAGGGCGTCGATTCCGAAGCCTCCCGCCAGGTAGTAATCGATCCCTTCGGACTCCAGGGCCCCGAGCGCGCTCAGAATCGTGCCGCTGTCGAGCTGCGCGACGAGAGCCAGGGCCGTCCATTCATAGAACCGGTACACGATCCCTTCGAGCAGCGGCACTCTCATGCCCCACCGCACACACGGCAAGACGAACCGGATGATGAAAACCTCCACGCTCCGGTGAGCGTGCACGCGCCGCAGAATGGACTTCATCGCTGCGCCCCGATCACCATTCCGTCGGAAGCTCCTACGCCGGGTTTCCGTCCACGCCGAGAGAAAACTATAACGATCGATCGTTTGGCGGATCCCTGAGGGGCGATCTCCCGCTGGCGCGGAACACACGGACGACGCAGCTGTCGGCCTGCCGTGACGGTCGGCCTCAGCGCAGCCGCACGAGGAGATAGTCGATACGTGTCGCGACGGCCGGGTCATCAGGAAGCACCGTCTCAAGCACGTCGAACGAATCCCGCACTTCCACCACCGATTCACGGACGATCCAAGGATGCGTGTGCACTGCCGCGAAGACCTCGTCCCCGGTCGCTGAGTCGCTCAACTCACGGAGGATCGACATGACCGGTGGCGTCGTGAGCCGCAAGTCCAGCCCATGCTCGCCGAAGCCGCCTCCCCACGGTGGGGACAAGATGACGACCGAGGAGGCCCTGTTGACGGTCTTTCCGGCCTCCGACCAGTCAGCTTCCTTCAGTTCGAACGTAACTCCGCGCAGCTTCCCGACGCGCTGCAGCCGCGAAAAATTCGCCCGAGCCAGGTCGCAGATCGAATGGTCAAGTTCAAACCCGACGCAATGGCGTACGCCGAGACACCTCGTGAAGTGGTAGAGAAGGTTCCCACTGCCGAGGAACGGGTCAACAACCTGTCCTATCTCCTGACCTTCGCGCCTGAGCGTCCCGGCAACTGCGCCCGCGAAGAAGGCGGCCTGCCGGTCCCGCGTCACTTCCACTGCGGTGCGGCCGAGAATCCTGATTCCAAGCGAATACCAGGTGAGAACCCCCATACCGAACAAGCGGAGGTCCCT
Organism: Acidimicrobiales bacterium; assembly: GCA_050014835.1. GTDB lineage: Bacteria > Actinomycetota > Acidimicrobiia > Acidimicrobiales > Bog-793 > Bog-793. Next base: position 54,245 of record JBEKCO010000002.1, on the reverse strand, counting down.
GGGATTCCCGCTCAACGCGCGTCCAGCACGTCGCACCTCTCGTAGCCCGAGCTCCCGCTCAGAAAGCGGAGGACGAAGGAACTCCTCGCGTTCGAGGAAGTAGCCCTTGGCCATCGCTCCTCCCGAAGATCCCTCGCGCGTCGTCGAGCAACCCGTCAACATCCACGACGCGATCGCGACGCGGCCGGCGGCGTGGCGGCCCGAAGCTACCTGCGGTTCCCACTGCTGTCCACAGGGTCAACACCCCCCGTCCCGAACCACGCGGCCGCTCCGCCAGGGCGCGTGGCAATACCGATCGACCAATGCTCGACGCCAACCGACGCCACCGACCGCGATCCTCGACCGAGAGGACCATGGACGAGCCCGACCGGCCGTCTGAGACGCCTGAACTCGGTCGCCGCGCCACGTCGATCGATAATGGCTTGTTACCGCGTGCACGCGCGTTTGAGTGAACGGGAAATGACATCTTGCTTGTTAATTGCGGAACGCAGCTGTACACCTGCTGCAATCAGCACACAGGGAGATTCCCGTCGCCAAGACTTCACCTGCGCGGCATCTCCAGTTCATCCCTGTTTTATAAGGGATCCCTAGTATCTCGCCTCGACAGCGGCGGGTTTCGTGCCCGCCCGCGAATGACTGGAGGCTCGATGCACAGAAGGTTCGGACGCCGGTGGCTTCGCCCAGCCACCCTTGGAGCTGCGGTCACCATGCTCGCCGCTTTCGCGGCAGTGACTGGGTCGACCGCCAGCGCCGCGAGCGCGTCATCGTCAGACGCCTGCTGGGCCACGGCTGTCAACCTCGCGTCTTGTGGCGGCATGAGCACTCTCATCGCTGCGGCCAAGGCCGAGGGCACCCTCAATCTCACCGCTGATCCCGACACCTGGGCCAACTACGGCAACATCATCAAAGACTTCGGCGCGAAGTACGGCCTGAAGATCAACGACTTCAACCCGGACGGCACGAGCGCCGAAGAGCTGAGCGAGATCAACCTCGACCACGGCAAGTCCAACGAGCCCGACGTCGTCGACGTCGGACCCTCGTTCGCCGAGGAAGGCGTGCACGGCGTGCCGGGGTCCTTCAAGGGACCGATCCTCGCCCGATACGAGACCGCGGAGTGGAGTGAGATCCCGGCGGCCTGGAAGAGCCCGGTTGGCTACTGGGCCTATGACTACAGCGGCGTGATGTCGATCGGCTACAACGCCAGCGTCATCAAGACCACGCCGACCGGCTTCGCCAGCCTCCTCCTTCCGGAGTTCAAGAACGCAGTGGGCCTCAGCAACAGCCCAACGTCTTCGGCTGCCGGATTCTCCGCGGTCTACGCGGCCGCGCTCGACAACGGAGGCTCGCTCAACAACATCCTTCCGGGCATCAGCTACTTCAAGCACCTCAACGCGGTTGGCAACTACAACCCGACCGAGGCCGGCGGAGCAGGTGACGCGCCCATGGCCGACAAGACCGTTCTCGCCACCCTGGACTGGACGTTCAACCAGCTCTCGTGGCAGAAGGAACTCAAGGCGCAGGGCATCGACTGGAAGATCGTCATCCCCAAGGGTCAGCCGTACGCCTCGTACTACGCCATGGCGATCAGCGCCTTCGCGCCGCACCCGGCTGCTGCTCGGCTCTTCCTCGAGTACATGTACTCCCCCACCGGCCAGAACCTGTGGATGGAAGGCGGAGCGGTGCCCGCGACGATCACGGCGATGGAAGCGAACCACACGGTGAGCAGCGCGGCACTCGCCGCGGTGCCGGCTCTCTCCGAAGCGCCCGCGATCGCCAGCCAGTCCCAATCTGACAAGGCAAAAAACCTGGTCGTGGCCGATTGGGCATCCGCCGTCGGCTAGCGATCACCGACTCCTAGACAAGTGAGCGCTGCGCCGGAGCCCGCGTGAAGAGCGCGGGTTCCGGCGCGCGCCGATTCCGGTTCCTGGCGGCGATCGGCGTCGTTCCGTTCCTCGGCTACGTCGCCTTTTTCCTCATTATCCCGGCCGGATCCGTCATGATCCAGGCCTTCCGAGATAACAATGGACGGCTCTCCCTCTCCAACCTGGCGACCGTCCTTTCCTCCCAGCAGCCGTGGCTTCACTCCTACGTGGTGAGCCTGGAACTCTCGGCGGTCTCCGCGCTCATCGCTGCGGTCCTCGGGCTAGTGGGGACGGTGGCCCTCGTCAGCTCCTCGAACCTGCTCGCGCGGCGTCTCGTCACCACCGCCTGCGGAGTCCTTGCCAACACAGGCGGCGTGCCGCTCGCCTTCGCCTTCATCGCCACGATCGGCAACGCGGGAGTCGCTACCCACGTGCTTGCCGAGATCGGCTTCAATCCCTACGACCACGGCTTCAGCCTGTTCAGCTTCACCGGCCTCGTGATCGTCTACCTGTACTTCCTCCTACCCCTCGTGGTGCTGCTCACGCTCCCCCCGGTCGAGGCGCTCCGCCGCGAATGGCGGGAGGCGGCGGCGACGCTCGGCGCCAGCCCGCGGAGCTACTGGCAGAAGGTGGGTCTGCCAGTCCTCACACCGCCGCTCATCGCGACTCTCATGGTGCTGTTCATGGATGCGTTCGCCGCCTACGCCACCGCCCAGGCGCTGACGACTGGCTCCGTCCCCCTCGTTCCGATCGAGATCGGGGCCCTCCTCGCCGGCAACGTCGTCTCGAACCAGGCAAACCTCGGCGACGCGCTCGGCTTCGGCATGATCGTGATCGTCGTCGCCGCCGGGGTGCTCTACGTCCTCGTGCAACGCAGGACCGCCCGGTGGTTGCGGTGAGACGCAAGCGGACCTTCCGCTGGGTCGTGTTCGGGCTGCTGGGCTTCTACGTCCTCGCCCCCATGGCCGCCTCGATCCAGTTCAGCCTGGAAGCCGGTTACCAGGGACACCTCTCGTTCATCGCCTACTCCCAGGCGATCGCGGAACCGGGTCTCGCCGCAAGCCTCATCACGTCGGTGAAGGTCGCCGCCGGAGCGATGGTCATCACCCTCGTGCTCCTCGTCCCCACCGTCATCCTCGTCAACCTTCGCCTTCCTCGTTGGCGAGCCGTGCTCGACGCGGTCAGCCTTCTGCCGCTCGGCGTACCCGCTGTGGTTATCGTCCTCGGCGTGCTCGGCGTGTACCGCAACCTCCCCGACATCATCACCGGCACCCCGGTGATCCTCGCCCTCGTTTACGTCATCCTCGCCATGCCGTATTCATACCGGGCGATCGACTCGGGAGTCCGGTCTCTCGACCTGCACACCCTCGTCGACGCCAGCCGGTCGATGGGCGCCGGGTGGGGCAAACTCTTCTCCCGGGTGCTCCTGCCCAACATGCGTTCGGGGATCCTCGCCGCGGCCTTCCTCACGGTCGCGCTGTCCCTCGGCGAGTACGCCATCGCCAGCATCATGGGCTTCATGACGTTTCCCGTCTGGCTCGTCTCGGTCGAGGGCAACAACCCCTATGTCGCGGTGGCGCTCTCGATCGCCGCCCTCCTCGTCACCTGGATTCTCCTCGTTGCCCTCGCCCTCGTCGGCTCGGGGAAGCGGCGGACGACGACTGGTTTTGGCATCGGCCTCGTCGACGCCCTCGACGAAGCCGAGACCTCGGCGTCGGCCCCGGGTGCGGAGCCGGCGACATGACGATGCTCCGGGAGGCGCTATGACGATCACCGTGCCACCGAGAGCCGAATCACTCGCCCGGGAGCGCACCCGCGGTGGCGTCGTGCTCGAACTCGTCAACTGCCGCCGCACCTACGGCAAGGTCCACGCGCTCGACGCCTTCTCCATTACCGTCGCCCCCGGCGAGCTCGTCGCCCTCCTCGGCCCTTCCGGTTGTGGCAAGACAACGGCCCTGCGGGCTGTCGCCGGGCTCGAACAGCTCGACGAGGGCCGTGTCTTCGTGGGCGGCGAGGACATTACCCACGTGTCACCGCACCGGCGAAACGTCGGGATGGTCTTCCAGGCCTACAGCCTCTTCCCGAACATGAATGCCCTCGCCAACGTCGCCTTCGGGCTCGAGGTCCGCCGCGTTCCGGCCGCCGAGCGCCACAAGCGCGCCGGCGAGCTGCTCGAACTCGTCGGGCTGGCGCCGCTCGCCGAGCGCTACCCGCACGAGCTCTCCGGCGGCCAGCAACAACGGGTCGCGCTCGCCCGGGCGCTGTGCGTCGAGCCCCGCCTGCTGCTACTCGACGAGCCGCTCTCGGCACTCGACGCGAAGGTCCGCTCCCAGCTGCGCGACGAGATTCGCCGCATCCAGCTCGAGGTCGGGATCACGACGCTTTTCGTGACCCACGACCAAGAAGAGGCCCTGTCCATCGCGGACCGCGTCGGCGTCATGCGTGCCGGCAGGCTCGAGCAACTCGGCCCGCCGGCGGAGGTCTATTCCACGCCGACGTCGAACTTCGTCGCCGAGTTCGTCGGCTCCGTGAGTCGGCTGCCGGGCGAGATGAAGGCGCCGGACACCGTCGCCGTCCTCGGCGCGCGACTCGCCGTCCCCGCGAGCGCCGGCGCGGGGCTACGCGCCGGGCAGAAGGTCGACGTCCTCGTCCGGCCCGAGAGCATCCGGATGCGCCCCACACCCGACGGACCGGCGGTCGTCGCCCGCGCCTCGTTCCTCGGGGCCGTCGTCCGGGTCGTCGCCGCCCTGCCCGACGGCGTCGAGGTGACGTCCACGCTCCCGGCGAGCGAGGGCTTCACGTTTCCTGCCGGCGCGCGCGCCGACATCGACCTACTCGGCGACATCTTGTTTGTGGTCGCCCGTCCGCCCGCCACGTGACCCGCGCCACCTCGGCGACCGCCGCCGCCCTCTCGCCCGCCCAACGCCGCCGGGACCTCGAAGCGATGAGCACCGGCGTGCTCGACGTCGTCGTCGTCGGCGGCGGGATCACGGGGGCGGGGACCGCCCTCGACGCCGCCACGCGGGGACTGACGGTCGGGATCGTCGAGGCGAGGGACTGGGCCTCGGGGACGTCGAGCCGCTCGAGCAAGCTCATCCACGGCGGCCTGCGCTACCTCGAGCAGCTCCACTTCGGACTCGTGCGGGAGTCGCTCCGCGAGCGGACGTTGCTCTTGGAAGAACTGGCCCCCCACCTCGTGCGCCCCGTTTCGTTCCTCTTCCCGTTGCGTCACCGCTACTGGGAGCGCCTCTACGTCGGATCCGGGCTCACCATCTACGACCTGCTGGCCGGCGTCGAGTCCGGCCGGCGCGCCGGCACGATCTCCCCCCACGAGTATCTCGACCGGTCGCGGACGCTCGAACTCGCGCCCGGACTCCGCCCCGAGGGGCTCCGCGGCGCCCTCCGGTACCACGACGCCTGCGTCGACGACGCCCGGTTCACGCTCGAGGTCGTCCGCACCGCGGCCGCCGCGGGCGCCAGGGTCGCCAACCGGGCAAAGGTCGTCGGATTCCTGCGCCGCGGCGAGCACGTCGACGGCGTCGTCGTGCGTGACGAGCAGGCCGGTGTCGACCTGCAGATCCGGGCGCGCCACGTCATCTGCGCCGGAGGCGTGTGGACCGATCCGTTGCAGTCCCGGGCAGGCGTCGCCGGCGGTCTCGGGGTGCGCATGTCCAAAGGCGTCCACCTCGTTTTGCCCAAGGAACGCCTGGCGCTCGGAACCGGGGTCATCACGCGCACCGACAAGAGCGTCCTCCTCGTCATCCCGTGGGGAGACCGCTGGATCGTCGGGACGACGGACACCGAATGGAACGGCAGCCGCGACGACCCCGCGGCTGACGCAGACGACGTCGATTACCTGCTCTCCCTGCTGAACGGCGAGATATCCACGCGGGTCACCCCCGACGACGTCGTCGCCACCTACGCCGGATTGCGGCCCCTCCTCCAGGGCCGCGCCTCCTCGACGGCGGAGCTGAGCCGCAGTCACGCGGTCACGCAGCTGCTTCCCGGCCTCGTCGCCGTCGCCGGCGGCAAGTTCACGACCTACCGGGTGATGGCGGCCGATGCCGTCGATCTCGCCCTGTCCGGTGAGCCCGGCGCGCCGACGAGCCGCAGCAAGCAGGTCCCCCTCGCGGGCGCGGTCGACTTTGCCGCCACGGCGGGGTCCCTCCGGGTGCTCGCCGGGCGCCTCGGCCTCGACGCCGACACGTCGGCTCGCCTCCAGCACCGCTACGGCGGGCTCCTCGGCGAGCTGCTCGACCTCGTGGTGGCCGATCCCTCCCTCGGCTTAGCCATCCCCGGCGCTCCTTCGCATCTCCTCGCCGAGGCCCGCTACGCCGTCTCCTACGAGGGCGCGCTCCACATCGCCGACGTCCTCGAACGCAGGACCCGCGTCGCGATCGAGTACCGCGACCACGGTGCCGCAAGCGCCGAGGCCGTGGCGCGGATCATCGCCCCGCTCCTCGGCTGGACGCCCGCCGAGCGTAAGGCGGAGGTCGCCGCCTACCGGGCGCGCGTCGGCGATGCGACGACGGACGCTGTCGTCGAGGAGGAAGACGATTCCCGACGTTGACGACGACGAGTCGCCTGCAGCAACGGCGGTGCCACCGCCTCGGCAGGACGCGGCGACCACCGTCGACCGCACGGTGACCGCGGGGGCCGTGCTCCGGCGCGGGCGGCGCGGCGCCTACCGGCGTCTCGCCCACGGCCCCGGCGAGCCCCGCCTGGTGCGCCACGTCAACGGGGAGCCGAGTGCCCTCGGCTCGGGCGCCACGAGTCTCCTCCGCCTCGTCCACCTCACGGACTTCCAGCTTGCGGACGTTGGGTCGCCCGGACGCTTCGAGTTCTTCGAGGAGCTCGCCGGACGGGCGGGGGCCGAAGCCTTCGTGCCCGCCCAAAGGGCCCAGGAGGCGCTCGCCCTCCACGCCGGGGAGGTGATGGCCCGCACGTTGCGTCGCCTCGGTGCGAGCCGGGAGACCGGCGCCCCCCTCGGCCTCGTCGTCTGCACCGGCGACAGCATCGACAACGCCCAGGCGAACGAGCTCGTGAACTTCACGACGCTTCTCAGCGGGGGCGTCGTCGTGCCGCGCTCGGGCGGGACCGACTACGAGGGGGTGCAGGCGGCCACCTGGCCGAACCCCCTGTTCTGGCACCCCGACCCGGGGACCGACCGGTTCAAGCTCGACTGGGGTTTCCCGGAGCGCCCCGGGCTGTTGCAAGAGGCGATGGCGCCCTTCCGCGCCGCCGGCGTCGGCCTCCCGTGGCTCTCCTGCTTCGGCAACCACGACGGGCTCGCCCTCGGCACCGCCATCGCCACCCCCGCCTACTGCGCCGCGGTCACCGGGGCGAGCAAGGCCGTCGCCCCGCCCCCGGGGCCGGACCTCCTCGGCCGGGAGGAGGAGCTGATCTCGCATCCCGAGCGGTTCCTCGCCGGGTCATCCCGTCCGGTCACCGCCGACCCGGAACGCCGGATCGTCGGGCGGACCGAGTTCGTCGCCGCCCACCTCGCCGCGGCGGGCCTGCCACGGGGACACGGCTTTGGCGCGGACAACCTCGCCTCAGAGACCGCCTACACCGTTAACGACGACTTCGCGGGCGTCCGCATCGTCGTGCTCGACACGACGAACCTCGACGGCCAGCACCACGGCAGCATCGGACGTCGCCAGCTGCGCTGGCTCGCGGAACACCTCACCGAGGTGCACTCCCGGTTCCGGTCACCCGACGGCCGCGTGATCACGACCGGCCACGCCGACCGGCTCGTCGTGCTCGCCTCGCACCACGGCCTCGCGACCCTCGCCAACCTCCGTCAGGACCCCGCCGGAGCGGAGGACGACCACCCCCGGGCGGCGGCCCACGAGGTTCGGGCCCTCCTCCACCGCTTCGACAACGTCGTGCTCTGGCTGAACGGCCACCGGCACCTCAACGAGGTGGTGTTCTGGCCGAGCCCCTACGACCCGGCCCGGGGGATCTGGGAGGTCTCGACGGCGGCGATGGCCGACTGGCCCTGCCAGGCCCGTGTCGTCGAGGTCGTCGTCGGCGCCGACGGCACGCTTTCCGTGCTGTCGACCATGGTCGACCACGGCGCGCCCCCCGACCCGGATTCGGCAGTCGGCCTGGAGCAGCTGGCGGCGCTGCACCGCGAGCTCGCCGCCAACGCCCCGGGCGCGGGACTCGAGGCGGGCCTCGCCGGGCGGGCCGAGGACCGGAACGTCGAGCTCACGATGTCGATGCCCTTCGCTACCTGAGACCGCGCTGCGAGGACCGCGACCCTCACCGCAGGTAACCGTCGGGCCCGACGAAGGCCTCGACCCCCGTGGAACCGCCGACGACGAGCAGCCCCTCGCCGGCACTCGGCGCGGCGAAGTGCTCGGTCGGGAGCGCCGACACGGTCACGTCCGGCGAGCCTGTCCGGGGGTTCAGGCCGACGAGCTCGCCGTTGCCCACGCTCCAGACGTAACCGCCGGCCACGGTCGGCGAGCCCGAGACCCCGGCCGGGGCCCGCCAGGCGACGGAGAGCGAGTCACCCCGGACGAGCAACGCAGTCAGGCTCGTGTCCGGGCAGGCGACGTAGACGTAGTCGCCCGCCGCGGCGTTCCCGCCGCGCGAGTTGCAGACCGTCACCGACGCGACCTGTCCGCCGTACCCGCCGAGCCTGTTCCCGTCGAGCAGGTAGGCGGTGCCGGACTTGCCGACCATGAGGACGCGCCCATCGGACAGGACGACGGGTGCGGTCGAACCGAGATCGAGGTCGGTCTCGTTGTCGAGCGCCCACGTGGTCGGCGCGAAGTGGTCCACGAGCTTCAGTGCCGGCGAGAGCCCGAGGACGCTGTCGCCCTCGTCATAGGTCGTCGTCGACGCCCCGTTGCCCGTCGCGGCGAGGATCTCGTCGGACGGCTCCACGCTGACGCCGGCGGGGGCCCAGATCGCGCCGCCCTTGGCCGTCGGGACCCCGTAGACGAGGGTCGGTCCCGCACCGCTCTCCGGTACGGCCATCAGGTACCCGCGGTAGGTGCTGCAGTCCCCGTCGTTTCCACCGAAGCCGACGAGGACCCGCCCCGCGTCGAGCGCCAGCCCGGTCCGCTGGAGCTGCGCGGCCGCGGTCCAACCCGGTCGGTCGAGGTCCCGCGAGAAGAGCACCCGGCCGGTCGCCGAGGCCAGGGCGACGAGCTCGTGGTGGACCGCACCGCCGATCGCGACCTCCTCCGAGGCGTACAGCACGCCCGAACCCGGATCGATCACCATCGTCGAGGTGATCCCGACGGTCGGGTAGATGTCGCCGCAGGGCAGGACGCCCGCCGACACCGGGTCGCCGACCCGGCGCGACCAGACCACCCGGCCGGTGCGGGCGTCGAGCGCCTCGACGACGTCGGACTCGGTGCCGACGAAGACGCGCCCGTCATCGATGAGCGGCTCGCCGTAGACCTGGCCGTCGATCGCCTGGTTGCGCCACAGGAGCCGCAGCGGCCGCAAAGGTGCACTGATTGGTTGCTCGGCGGTGCGCTGGAAGTTCCCCCCGTACGTCGTCCACTGGCCGGTCGTACCGCCGGCCGACGTCGATCCCCCCGCGGCGGTGCCGGTGGCGGCGAGAGGCGCGAGCACGATCGCCGACGCGACGAAAACGAGCGCAAGCGGCAACCTTCCCGGACCCGACCACATGTCCCGTCGATTCGTCATGCGAGCAACCCTACCGACGACGACTCCTCCGCGGGTCGCCCCGCGCCGGGGCGCGCTCGGACAAGATGGTCGCGTGGCGGAGCTACACGTTCTCATCGCTGGCTGCGTGCTCGTCCTGATCGCCGGGCTCGGTGGGGCCTTCGTCTTCGTTCGGAGACGCCGCTTCGCCATCTCGGTGCGCGCCGCGCTGGCGGACCCTGACGCGACGACGCGAACCGCCGCCCTCGAGATCGTCGAGCGCCAGGGCGCGGAGAGATTCCTCCCCACGCTCCTGTGGCGCAGCCGGGTTGAAACGGATCCGACTCTCCGCACCGTTCTCGCACGTGTCCTCGGACCGGAGGACGACACACTCCTTGCCGTGGGAGCCGACATCCGGCGACGCCAGCAGGCGGCGCGTCGCTACATCCGCGCCCAGCAACACCGGCTGATCTAACCGGGCTCGGGACCGATCTTCCCCGGCTCACTGCGGTGCTGGGCGACGGCCGGGACCCGGCGACGCCACCGGATCAGCCGGCTGAGCACCGCGTCCCAAATCGCTTTCGGAATGAGGACGAACAACGCGAGCAACACGAGCATCGCGAGCGTGATGCCGGTCGACGCGTCCTCGACAGCGGAAAGACGGTAGAAGATCCCGACACGCACGGGCGCTCCGTCGGCGAGCGGGACATACATCATCCCTGGACCCGCCGGGTAGATCGCCGCCGCGGTCCCGTCAACGGTCGCGTGCCAGTCCGGATAGTCGTTCTCCTTGAAAAGCACCCCTCGAACACTTCCGGCACGCACGTCGACCTCGACCGCGTCGGCGCCTTCGAAACGGACCCCGTAACGGGACGGCGCCGGCGCGGCCGGCCGGGCATATGACCCGTCGATCAACCCGAGGAGGAAGTCGGCCTCACTCGTGTTGTCAAATGCCGCCGCGTGGTACGGCAGGTTCATTCCGCTCATGACGACGGTCCCGGCGCCGTCACGCCCCGCGACGACGACCGCTTGACCGTCCGCCTCGAGGACGATCTTCGCCCCCGCTGCCCGTTGCTCGGCGATCTCGACGAGCCAGGGATGACTGCCGTAGAGGGCTGGTCCGAAGTCAGAGAAGGGGACCCCCGCGGTCAGCGGTCCGCTGAAGGCGCGGAAATTCCAGGAGCGATCGATCTCCATGTCGCCCCAGTCGGTGACCGGGAAGACGCCAGGCGCGAGCGCGGCGATCTGCTCGACGATCGGCACGTTGCCCGCGGTCTCGACTATGAGCCGCCCACCTTGGCGGACATATGCGTCCAGCAACGTCGCGGCCGCTGCGTCGGAGTGCGCGGAGAATCCGTACAGCACTACCGACTGGAACTGTTCAAGATCGGCAAGGCTGTAGTCGTCGACGTACTGCGTACCCTGCACCGGGATGAGGTCGGCCGTCGGCGTTCCGGCCAGGGCGAGATCTTGTAAAACGAGCGAGTAGTCCTCTGGAATGCCGATCACGAGCACCGTGGGGGCGTCGGTCGCCGAGAGGATCGGCGTCGGATGCACGACCCGGTAGGTCCGCTCGGGCGTGCCGGGGATCGTCTCGATCAATCGGTATTTGCCTGGCTGGGACCCGAACAGCGATTCGCTTATCGCCGCAGTCGGCGCATAGATCCACTCGATGCCGTACCAGTCGGTCATGAACGAGCGCACGGTGCCCGGCACGGACTTCTCCTTGAGACTGTTCTCGAGCGCCGTCTGATCACCCGGGTTCAGGATTCCTTGCACGAAGCCACCTCGAACATTCGGTGTGCGCGTGTACGCGCTCGCCCATATCGTCTCGGTGTCCTCTGTCCCGGCGAGGCGCTCGTCGAGACTCGCCTGCGTCTTCGGCAACGCAGCGATCAGGCGCTTCGTCCCGGAAGAATCCAACGTGTAGGACGCGCCTTTGAAGAGAGGCGCGCTCAGGCCCAGGTTGCCGAACGCGACCGCGACGACGACGGCTCCCACGGCGAGCTGGGGCGCCCGGGACCGCGCGATGGAGAGAACGGACCCGAGCGCGATGCCGAACGCCCCCGCCAGCGGCCACACCGCGTACGTGAGGATCTGGTACGGAAAGACCCCGTTGAAGGTCAGCCGGACACCGTGGATGTAGTCGATGTAGGCGTAGACGAGACAGCACCCGACGGGAATGAGGCACGCGCCTGCAACTCCGAGCGGATGGGAAAGGCGCTCGCGCCGGGTCCGCCAGGGAAGGCCGCGAGTTTCTTCCACAGTTTGTCCGCGAGCTCGTCGCGGCCGCCGCAAGAGGATCACAATCGCGACGCCCAAAAGGACTGTGAGCGGCACGAGCACCGCGGGGAGGGCGGCGAGCGGTCGATTGCCGGCAATTCCCACGAGACTGCCGATCTCGGCGGGCGTGCCGGTGGTCAGTGCGGGTTGGGCTGCAGGCAGGTAGTACGCGTGCGGGCGCAGCACATATGGGATGTAGAACCAGGCCGACAATCCGACGACGACAGACATGACTCCGGCCGTCAAGCGGAGCCGGCGCTCGAACGGGAAACGAGGAACGGCGAGGAGCACCACCGCGACCTGCAAGACGCCTATACAGCCCACCACGGGGTGGGCACCGAGAGCGATCGCGAGCGTGAGCGAGGTGAGGGCGATCCGCGGTCTCGTTGGCCGTCTCGCCGTCCAGACGGCGAGCAGCGTCGCGAGATCAATGAACGCCATCGCGAACAGTCGCGGGTAACTTCCGTCTGCGAGCGAGGCCGACCACAGGGTCGGTGCCCCGAGCAGGATCACCGCCGCGCCGACCGCGGCGAGCCGACTCCGACCGAGCGCACGGACGAACCCGTAGAGGGAGACGACCGCGACCATGTAGATCGCCGCGGTCGCGACGTCCATCGCTTGCACGATCGACGACCCGCTGGCCGCGACACCGGCGGCGACGGCCAGGGTATAGAAGGGAGGGTAGGAACCCGGATACGCAGGAAAACCCCCGTACCAGGCGTAATTCCAAAGTAGGTGCGGGAAGTTGTCGAGCACGAGCCGAATCGTCGCGATATGGCTCAGTGCGTCGTAACCCGATGGGAATCCGGTGAACGCGCCCGACCGCACACCGACGATCCAGGTTGCGTACACGAGGCCAACCACGATGGCCAGATCAACGACGAGGCTGGCGGCAGGTGAGATGCCCTTGTCGACACTCGCGCCGCTCGCGCCGATCTCCGGTTCGGGGGCGATCTGTCTGTACGGGCGGTGCCGAACGCGTCCAGGTCCCGGCACCGCGTCCTCCGGTACGTAAGAGAACGCCCAGAGGCGAAGCGTCAACCAGTCTGGCGATTGGGAGCGCGACCATCGACAGGTCTTGACGTGCTGCGCGAGGAGCCGCAGGTTCTCCGGATCGCGTTCGGAGAGGCGATAGGCGAGCAGTCTCGCCGCGTGGCGGCGCGGGTCCGCGACTGATTGCACTGCATATCGCCTGACTTCGCCGGATTCCGATCGGAGGAGCCTCTCAAGACGCCGGTCCGAACGGCGTCGCTCGTTCTCTGACCATCCCCAGGCCCCGGCGAGCAGCAAGAGACCCGCGCCAAGCGCCGGGACTCCGCCAAAATTTGCCGCGATCACGAGGGACACCGGCTCCATCCTGGACCGTTCCTCCCACCCACCGGGTGGATGCTACGAAACGGACGCGAATCCGAGTCGACAGATCGCGACGTTGGCCGCGCTCAGCTCGCCGAGTCGTCCACCACGACCGCGACGGCGCGCACCGCCGCGACATCCTCGGAGATCTTCTCGCGGAGATCCTCCACCGAGCTGAACCGGAGTTGCCCACGGATGAACTGGCCGATGTGCACGATCAGCCGTTCGCCGTACAGATCGTCGTCGAAGTCCAACAGGTGCGCCTCGACGACCAGGCGCCCCTCGTTGTCGTAGTAGGTGGGCCGTCGCCCGACCGAGATCGCAGAAACGTGCCTCGTCCCGTCGGCCCTGACGACGTAGCCGGCGTAGACGCCGTCCTCGGGACATCCCCGTCCGTCCGCCGGCTCGAGGTTCGCCGTCGGGAACCCGAGCTCGCGCCCGCGATGGTCCCCTTCGACGACGATCCCTTCGACGATCAGCGCCATGGTTCGACGCTACCAACCGGCCACCGGGGGGTTGCTCACGGGTTCCGGTGCGTTTCGCCGTTGACCGTGTCGACCGATCGGCGCGCGGCTTGCACCCCCTCCGCCGTCGCTGTTGCCGACCTGCCCTCGACGTCCCGCCACAGCCACGCGACGAAGCCGCAGGCGACGACGGCACAGGACGCGGCCAGCACAAACGGGATGACGGGGCCGACGGCGAACAGGGTGCCGGCCGCGGCGGCGGATACCGCGGTCGCCGCGGTGCGTCCGGTCTCGATCGCGCCTTGAGCTTGGCCCTGCGTTTCCGCCTCGGTCGCCTCCGTGAGGATCAGCACCGCGGCCGGCGCGCCGACGACCGAACACGCCGCCTCCAGCGACCCCAGCGCGACGAGCAGCGGCACGAGATGGATGAACGGATAGGCCGAACAGAAGGCTGCCGAGGCGATCAGCCCGCCAAGGGCGAGGACGCGCCGGTCGAATCGGTCGGCGAGTCGCCCGGCTGGCAATGACAGCACGGCGAACGGCAGTGCGAAGAGCGTCCACGACAATCCGACGTCGAAGGTCGTCGCGCCACGCAGCCTCAGCAGAAGCGTCCAGCAGGCCTCGTAGACCCCGACGAGCCCACCCGTGGCGACGAAGGCGAAGACGACGCCCACGACCGCCGGGGAGAGCCTGAGACCGCGCGGCGCCCCGGCGAGACCGAGCCCGCCCGGAGCTCCCCCGGAGAGGGCTTCCAGTTCCTCGACGCGGACCCCGTCGCGTGCCGAAACCCGCAGGGTCACTCCCTGGGGACGCCTCGAGGGGATGAATGAAGCGACCGGCACGACCGCGGCGAACGCCGACGCGGCGCCGATCACGAAAAGGAGGCGCATCGAGGTGGCGCCGATGAGGCTCCCGACGAGCGGGCCCACCGCGAGCGCGGCCATCTGGCTCCCGTACAGTGCGCCGAACGAACCCCCGCGCTCGGAAACCGCCACCACCGAGCCGATCGTCGCGGCGGACGCGACGGTCACGGCGCCGGCGCCGACACCTTGGAGGGCCCGCGAAACGATGGCGAAGCCCGCGCCGGACGTCAGCGCGAAACCGATGCTGCCGAGAGCGAACAACACGAGGCCGGCGACGAGCACCGGCCGTCGTCCGATCCGGTCAGAGACTCTGCCCGCCGGGAACTGCGTCATGACGCTCGCCGCGAAGTACGAAGCCATGACGAGACCGATCAGCCCGGGCGTCGACCCGTGCTGGCGGAGGTACGAAGGGAGCAGCGGGAGAATCGAGCTTCCGCCGATCCAGAGCAGGAACGTCGTTGCACAGAGCGCCACCACGAGCTTGCGCTCGGACTTGCTCGACGGAAGGCCCAGTGACCGGCGTTTCACCACGTTTCGCACGGTACTGGCTCACCACGACCCCACCGGATATCCCACGAGATTGCGGTGCGGACGGACGCCAGGTGCGGGGCCCACGGCGAGACCGACGACCGAACGCGGCGGCAATCATCCCGCCGGCCCCCGCCGCAACACAGCAAGTCGCTTCGATCGCGATGCGCGCCGCCCTCGGCCGCCGGTCCCGGGGAGTCGGCCCTGCGTGCGCCGTCCGCGGCGGCGTCGCTTCATCATGACAGTTCGATTTCAGTTCTGTTGCTCGACTGGCTACAGTCTCGCCAACGCAGTCCGGGACAGCTCGGCTCGACTTCGTATCAAAGGGGGCATTCATGCATCAAAAAATCCTCAGGATCGGCGTTCCGCTCGTCGCGGTCGCGCTGACACTCGGCACGTTCGGCGGAGTGGCGATGGCGAGCACCTCGCATTCGTCCGAGCCGACGTACACCATCGCGTACGAAGGTCCGCTTTCTGGCGGCAACGCCCAGCTCGGACTCAACATGAAGTACGCCGTCGAACTCGCGATCAGATGGGCGAACCAGGGCAAGACGTTCGGCAAACTGCCTTTCAAACTCCAGTACGCCGAGCAGGACGACCAGGGATCGGCCACCGAGTCACCGACGGCCGCTGAGGCCCTCGTCACCAACTCCTCGGTCGTCGCCGTCGTCGGTCCGGCATTCTCCGGCGCGACGAAGGCAGCCGAGCCGATCTTCTCAGCAGCGGATCTCGCGACGGTCAGCCCGTCGGCGACAAACCCGCAGCTCGCCGACGAGGGATGGAACAACTTCTTCCGCGTCGTCGCTGACGACAACGCGCAGGGACCTTACGACGCTGACTACATCGCCAAGGCCCTGAAGTTGAAGTCCGTCTACACCGTCGACGACGCGAGCTCGTACGGGTCCGGCCTCGTCGGAGCCCTCGACACTCGCCTCACGCACGATGGCGTGAAGTTCACCCACCAAACCGCCCCCGGGACCACCCAGTGCCAGGCCGGCACCGGCAACGTCCAGGAGTACGGTGCCCTGGCCTCACAGGTCGTCTCCAGCAAGGCCCCGCTGCTGTTCTACGGCGGCTACTACTGCGACTTTGCCCTGTTCGCCAAGGCGCTGCGCGCCGCGGGTTACAAGGGCCAGCTCATGTCCGACGACGGCAGCCTCGACCCGCACTACGTCAGCGAGGCGACCCTGACGGTCGCCAACGACACCCTGATCACGTGCGCGTGCTCGGCCCTGCAGAACAACGCCGAGGACAACTCGTTCGGCACGGCGTTCAAGCAGCTCGCCGGCTTCGCGAGCGGGACATACACCCCCGAGGCGTTTGACGCGACGAACGTCATCATCTCGGTCATGAAGTCGCTCGGGTCGCATGTCACCCGCGCGGCGATCGTCAAGGCCCTGCACAAGGCGACGTACGTCGGCATCACGAAGACAATCAAGTTCGAGACGAACGGCAACGTCTCAGGAAAGACGATTTACGTCTACGAGGTTGAGAAAGGAAAGATCGTCGAGCTCGGCTCGACCCTCTCGCTCATAAAATCGTCCTAACCTTCGCCCCTTCCGCGGCCGGGGGACCCGCGTCATGCGGGATCCCCGGCCGCGGGGGACGGCATTGGCCCGGCGGAGAACCACCCGATGTGCTTCACGCAGAACTTCTGGAGCTTCCTCATTGGCGGCATTGCCAACGGGTTCCTCTATGCGCTGATCGCACTCGGTTACACGCTGGTCTACGGCGTGCTGCAGCTCATCAACTTCGCCCACAGCGAGGTCTTCATGAGCGGGGGCTTCGCCGGCTACTTCGTCCTCAACGCGGTGATCGGCAACTCCCATCCGAGCGGGGTCGACTCGGTCCTGCTCGTCATCTTGGGCACTGCGGCCGGTGCCGTCGGCGGCGCCACGATCGCCTATCTGCTCGAGCGCGTCGCCTACCGTCCCCTCCGTCGGAGAAAGGCGCCCCGCCTCGCCTTCCTCATCAGCGCGATCGGCGCGTCGTACTTCCTCTACAACCTCGCGGGGAAGGAATTCGGCCGTAACGCGGTCTCGATGCCCGCCGCGTACACGAATGGCACCGTCTTCACCGTCTTCGGCGCTCAGGTCCAGACCTACTACGTCGTGATCGCGATCGCGGCGATGATCATGCTCCTCGTCCTCGACCGCATCGTCGCCGCCACCCGGCTCGGTCGTGGGATCCGCGCCGTCGCCCAGGACGCCGAGACGGCGAGCCTCATGGGCGTGAACATCGATCGCGTCATCGCCCAGACCTTCATCCTCGGGGGGATCCTCGGGGGCGCCGCGGGGTTCCTTTTCGGTCTCTCCTCCGGCGTCGTCTACACGATGGGCTTCACCCCAGCCCTCAAGGCCTTCACCGCGGCCGTCCTGGGCGGCATCGGTAACATCCGAGGCGCGATGCTCGGCGGACTGCTCCTCGGCATCTTCGAGAACCTCGGCGTCACCTGCGCCCCGACCGAGTGGCGTGACGTCATCGCCTTCGGGATCCTCGTGCTCGTCCTCATCATCCGGCCGACGGGCATCCTCGGCGAGCGACTCGGGCGGTCGGCATGAGCGCCTTCGCCGCGACCGCCGTCTCCCGGGTCCGATCGGCCAGACAGAACGTCGAGATCCGGCGCCTGTTCGCCTGCGTGTTCGGCATGCTCGTGCTCGCGCTCATGACCGGACCCTCGGGGAGCAACAGCGCGCCGGTGTCCGGTTTCACCGGATCGCTGTTCCATCCGCGCGTCCTCGCCTTCCTCGCACTCGGCGTCGGCCTCTGGGCGGTCATCACCGCCCAGCACCGCTGGGGCGAGGCGATCAAGCGCACGAGCAACAATGTCATGACGCTGCCGAGGCGTGTGATGCCGGACCGGCGCGTGCGCCTCTTCGTCTACGCCGCCGCGCTCGCGATAGCGATCATTCTTCCGTTGCACGTCAACGCCTTCTGGCAGGACGTCCTCGTCGACCAGATCGGCATCTACGTGCTGCTCGCGATCGGCCTGAACGTCGTCGTCGGCTACGCGGGCCTCCTCGACCTCGGCTACATCGCCTTCTACGCGATCGGCGCCTACTCGACCGCGTACTGGACCGGCGCGCTCCCCGTCCATCCACCGATGGTCGTCAACGCGTTCTGGGCCATCCCGTTCGCGATCGCCACCGCGATGCTCGCCGGCGTCCTCATCGGCGCGCCGACGCTGCGTCTCCGAGGTGACTACCTCGCGATCGTGACGCTCGGATTCGGCGAGATCATCCAGATCGTCGCGACCAACCTGCAGGGGGTGACCGGTGGCGCTCAAGGAGTGATCGGAATTCCCCATCCGTCGGTCAACCTGCTCCACATCCACTACTCGTGGCTGATCGACCCGCTTCCCTACTACTACCTACTCCTCGCGTTCGTCGTGCTCGCGCTGATCGCCTACTCCTTCCTCGAGCATTCGCGGGTGGGGCGCGCCTGGACGGCAATTCGGGAGGACGAAGTCGCCGCCGAGTCGACCGGGATCAACGTGCTGAAGTACAAGATCCTGGCCTTCGCCATCGGGGCGTCGACCTCGGGCTTCGCGGGAATGCTCGAGTCCAGCAAGATCTCGTTCATCGAGCCCGGTGACTTCACGGTCCAGCTCTCTATCCTCATCCTCGTCCTCGTCATCTTCGGCGGGATGGGATCGTTGCTCGGCGCCGTCCTCGGGGCCGCCGTGCTCCAGTGGTTCCCCTGGTACCTGCGGGAGCACCCGTTGTTCGGGTTCCAGGATCAGGACCTTTTCATCTACCTCGGCGCGATCCTGGTGATCATGATGATCTTCCGGCCCGAAGGGATGATCCCGTCACGAAGACGAAAGCGCGAGATCGGTCTCGCCGAGCACGGCGTCGGCACGGCCGACGCGATGAGCGGATCCTCGAGCGAGATCTCGTGACGACGACCGTCGACACCACGGCCGCGACAGTCTCCGGCGACATCATCGTCGACGTCGACAACGTCTCGTTGAGCTTCGGCGGGGTGAAGAGCCTCGTCGAGGTGACGCTCAACCAGGCCCGGGGTGAACTGCTCTCCGTCATCGGCCCGAACGGAGCCGGCAAGACGTGCCTTTTCAACTGCCTCACCGGCGTCTACCACCCGCAGGCGGGCTCCATCAACTTCTACGCCAACGAGGGCCGGGCCACCCAGATCGTCGGCCGCAAACCGCACCGCGTGAACCGCCTCGGGATCGCGCGGACCTTCCAGACGAGCAGGCTCTTCAACGCCCTCACCGCGTTCGAGAACGTGAAGATCGGGGTCGAGTCGCGCCAGCACACCGGGCCCGTCGGGGCGATGCTGCGCCTGCCCCGCACGAGAAAGGAAGAGCGTGAGGGCGACGCGCGTGCGGCGCGCCTCCTCGATTTCGTCGGCCTTCGCTCGCGGGCGAACGAGCTCGCCAGTGCCCTCCCGTACGGGGCGAGACGGCGGCTCGAGATCGCCCGTGCCCTCGGGACGAGCCCGCAGCTCCTCCTCCTCGATGAACCGGCCGCCGGGACGAATCCGGCCGAGAAGATCGAGCTCGCCACGCTCATCCGTCGTGTGAACAACGAGCTCGGGGTCACCGTGCTCCTGATCGAGCACGACATGGGCCTCGTCATGTCGCTCGCCCAACGGATCATCGTCCTCAACTTCGGCCGGGTGATCGCCTCGGGCACGCCGTCCGAGGTGCAGCACAATCCCGACGTCATCGAGGCCTACCTCGGCGCGCCGGCGGACGAAGAGGATGACCACCACGTCCCGCCCGACGCCCCCGACGACGGGGCCGAGTAGCCGTGCTGCTCGAGCTCGACCGCGTCGAGGTCCGCTACGGACCCATCCGGGCGCTGCGCGCGGTCAGCCTCAAGGTCGACCCGGGCGAGATCGTCGCCCTGCTCGGCGCCAACGGCGCCGGCAAGTCGACCACCCTGCGGACGATCTCGGGGCTCATCCACCCGAATGCCGGGACCGTCGTGTTCGACGGCACGCCGATCCAACGCATGCCGAGCCACGACATCGTGGAGCTCGGCGTCGGACACGTTCCGGAGGGGCGCCGCATCTTCCCGATGATGACGGTGCTGGAGAACCTCGAGATGGGCGCCTACCTCCACCGGGGGGACGTCTCGAAGAACCTCGAGCGCGTCTACGCCCTCTTCCCCGTCCTCGCCGAGCGCCGCCGACAGGACGGCGGAACCCTGTCGGGGGGCGAGCAGCAGATGCTCGCGATCGCGCGCTCCCTGATGAGCAGCCCGCGTCTCCTACTTTTCGACGAGCCCTCGATGGGGCTCGCGCCGATGTTCGTCAAGACGATCTTCCAGATCATCCGGGAGATCCGCGACGAGGGCACGACGATCCTCCTCGTGGAGCAGAACGCCTCCCAGGCGCTCCACCTCGCGGACCGGGCCTACGTCCTCGAGAACGGCTCGATCGTCATGTCGGACCGGGCCGACGTCCTGCTCCAGGACCCGCGCGTCCGCGCCGCCTATCTCGGCGAGGGCGCGGCGTAGGCGAGCGGCGGACCGGACCGACGAGGGCGGACGCGGCGATCGCGCACCGATGACGGAACTGTGTCGCGCCGACTGTGCGGCCCGGGACGAGTTGGACGCCCTCGCCCCGCTCCGTGACTTCTTCGACCTTCCCGACGGCCTCATCTACCTCGACGGCAACTCGCTCGGGCCGCTCCCGCGACCGGCGATCACCAGTGTGAACCGGACGCTCCGGACCGAATGGGGCCAAGGACTCATCGGCAGCTGGGACTTGGCCGGCTGGTGGGACAAGCCCCTGGCGCTCGGCGCGCGCATCGCCCCCCTTATCGGGGCGCGACCCGAGGAGGTCATCGTTGGGGACTCAACCTCGGTCAACACCTTCAAGGTCGTCATCGCGGCGCTGCGGATGCGGCCTGACCGGCGGGTGGTCGTCACCGACCGTGACAACTTCCCGACCGATCTCTACATCATCGACAGTGCCGCCGAGCTGGCGGGCGACTACTCCGTACGCCGTGTCGAGACCCCCGACGACGTCGCTGGCGCGATCGACCGATCCGTCGCGCTCGTCGCGCTCACGCACGTCGACTACCGCAGCGCCCGCCTCCACCCGATGAATGAGGTCACGCGGACGGCGCACGACAACGGTGCCGTCATGATCTGGGACCTCTCACACAGCGTCGGTTCGGTCCCGCTCGCCGTCGACGCCTGCGACGTCGATTTCGCGGTCGGGTGCACCTACAAGTTCCTGAACGGCGGGCCCGGTTCTCCGGCGTTCGTGTTCGCGGCGTCCCGACTCCACGACGCCGCACGTCAGCCGCTCGCCGGCTGGCACGGCCACGTGCGGCCCTTCGCGTTCGAACCCGACTACGAGCCGGCGCCGGGCATCCGGCGGTTCGCCTGCGGCACCCCACCGATTCTTTCGTACGCGTCGCTCGAGGGCAGTCTCGAGATCTGGGAGCACGTCGAGCCCGCGGAGCTCTTCGCCAAGGGCCAGGAGCTCTGCGACCTCCTCATCGAGCTCCTCGATCCGTATTTCGTCCCCGGGCAGTTCGAGCTCGCCTCGCCCCGCGACTCGCGTCTCCGCGGCAGCCAGGTCTCGCTGCGTCATCCTCAGGCGCGCTCGCTCCTCGCGGCCCTCGCGCGACGGGGCGTGATCGGTGACTACCGCGAACCGGACGTCGTCCGCCTCGGCATCGCGCCGTTGTATCTGCGCTTCGTTGACATCTGGGACGCAGCCGACGCGATCCGCGACGTCCTGTCCGCGGGTCCCGTCGCGTGACGCGGCTGACCCCGGCGGGACGCGCAGCCGCCGCGGGCTCACGCGCCCGGCGGCGCGTCAGGCAAGCGGTTCGAAGCGCGCCGTGAAGTGTCGAAGCTGCCTGGGTTCGGCCACAATCCGGAACCCAGGAAGGTGCTCGGCGCGCGCCTGGACCGACTGGCACACCTCGATCACGTAGTCGATGTGGCTCTGGGTGTAGGTCCGACGTGGGATGGCGAGCCGCACGAGGTCCATCGTCGCCGGCTTCTCCGATCCGTCCGGCTGCCGGCCGAACATGACGGTGCCGATCTCCGAGGTGCGCACGCCACCAGCCTCGTAGAGGGCGACTGCGAGCGCCTGCCCGGGATACTCGAGCGGCGGGATGTGGGAGAGCATCGCCCGGGCGTCGATGTAAACGGCGTGACCGCCGATCGGCAGGACGACAGGAATACCGGCGTGATCGAGCGCCTCGCCGAGGTACGCCGTCGAGCGGATCCGGTACTGGAGGTAATCGTGCGAGACCGCCTCCTTGAGGCCTTGCGCGATCGCCTCCAGGTCGCGTCCCGCGAGGCCGCCGTAGGTGGGGAATCCCTCGGTCAAGATGAGCAGGTTCCGCGCCGCCTCGGCGAGGGCGTCGTCGTTGCAGGCGAGCCAACCTCCGATGTTGCAGAGCGGGTCCTTCTTCGCGCTCATGGTCATCCCGTCGGCGAGACTCGCCATCTCGCGGACGATGTCGGCGACCTCCCGCTCCCCCTGCCCGGGCTCGCGGGCACGGATGAACCAGGCGTTCTCGGCAAAGCGACAGGCGTCGAGGAACAGCGCCACCCCGTGCACGTCACAAACCGCCCGCACGGCGTGCAGGTTCTCCAGGCTCACCGGTTGGCCGCCACCCGAGTTGTTCGTCACGGTCACCATGACGACGGGGACGTTCGCCTTGCCGCGGCTCGCCAGCAACGCATCGAGCGCGGCGACGTCGACGTTCCCCTTGAACGGGTGGAGCGCCCTCGGGTCACGTCCCTCCTCGATGACGAGATCGACCGCCTCGGCCCCGGTGAACTCGATGTTCGCCCGTGTCGTGTCGAAGTGCGTGTTGCTCGGGATGACCCGTCCGGGACCGCCAACGACGGTGAAGAGGATCTTCTCCGCGGCGCGGCCCTGGTGCGTCGGTATGACGTGACGGAAGGGGAACAACTCGGTGACGGCGCGCCGGAAGATCTCCCAGGACGGGGATCCCGCGTAGGACTCGTCACCGTGCTGGATCGCCGACCACTGGTCACGGCTCATCGCGCCGGTGCCGGAGTCGGTCAGCAGATCAATAAGGACGTCCGACGAGGCGAGGTTGAAGAGGTTGTAACCCGCGGCGCGGACGGCCTCGGCGCGGTATTCGGGCGTCGTCATGGCGAGCGGTTCGACGGCGTGGATCCGGAACGGCTCGATCACGGTCCGGAACGGCTGAGGCGGCATTCCCATCACATCTCCTATGTCGGGCCGATGACGTGCAAGGCGGCGGTTCGTGTCACGACTCTAGGATCCGGCGGCACCAGCGACACACCGACAGCCGCCCGCCAACTGAGGGGAAGTCGACCCGCCCGGGACGTTGAGCACGACTCGCCGCTCGACCGCTCACAGTCGAGCGCGAGAACCCTCGATGACCCGGTCGTCCCGACGACGCAGCTCAGGGCCGGGCGCGTCGGACGCCAGTGGGCGTGCTCGGTGGCCCCGGTGGGTAAGGCCTCGCGATCCTCGGGCTACGAGCAGCCGCTCGTCGCTCCACAGCTCGGGCAGGCGTAGCAGGACCCGGCCCGCTGCATGACGTTGCCACACGAGTAGCAGAACGGCGCGTCGCCTTTCTCCAGCGACATCCGGTGGACGGTCGCGAGGCTGTCCCCGCCCTCGCCGAAGCGCTCCTGCTCGCGCTTGGCAGCGTCGGCGAGCTCGATGTCCTCGAGGCCCGGCAGCGTCGGCTGCCGGCGCTCGCCGGTCGACAGGATGCCGAGCTCGACCCGCTCGTCGTAGGGCAGGTAATCAAGGGCCAGGCGCCGGAAGATGAAATCGACGAGGCTCGACGCGATCCGCAGGTCCGGGTCGTCGGTGATCCCGGCGGGCTCGAAGCGCATGTTCGTGTACTTGCGGATGAACGTCGCCAGCGGCACGCCGTGCTGGAGGCCGAGGCTCACCGCGATCGCGAAGGCGTCCATGACCCCCGAAAGGGTCGATCCCTGCTTGGAGACCTTCAAGAAGACTTCGCCGGGGCGCCCGTCCTCGTACTCCCCCACCGTCACGTAGCCGTCGCAGTCGGCCACACGGAAGGCGAACGTGTAGGAGCGGCGGCGGCGCGGCAGACGGGTCCTCGTCGTCGCACCGGGAGCGGTGACGTGCCCGGCGAGCGCGTCCTCCAGCTCGGCGATACGGGCGTGCAGCTCGCCGACGCGCACGGAGTCGTCCGCGCCGAGCTCGTCGGGGATCTTCGTCGTCGACAGGGGCTGCGCGACCTTGCAGTTGTCCCTGTATATCGCGACCGCCTTGAGGCCCATCCTCCAGGCGTCGATGTGTAGCTGTTCGACGTCGGCGACGCTCACGTCCTCCGGCATGTTCACCGTCTTCGAGATCGCCCCGGAGATGAACGGCTGCACCGCCGCCATCATCTTCACGTGACCGAGGTACTGGATGGAGTTCTCACCCATCGAGCAGGCGAACACCGGCAGGTGCTCGGCCCTCAGGCACGGCGAGCCGAGGATCGACTTGTGCTCGTCGATGTAGGCGACGATCTCGACGATCTCGCCATCGGAATAGCCGAGCCGGCGCAGCGCGCGCGGCACCGTCTGGTTGACGATCGACATCGTCCCCCCGCCGACGAGCTTCTTCGTCTTCACGAGCCCGAGGTCTGGCTCGATGCCCGTCGTGTCGCAGTCCATCAAAAACGAGATCGTCCCGGTGGGAGCGAGCACGGTCGCCTGCGAGTTCCTCACCCCGTGGGCGTCGCCGAGCTCGACCGCCTCGTTCCAGGCCCCGCGTGCCGCGCTCAGCAACGCGATCGGCACCAGCGAGGCGTCGATCGCGTCGATCGCGTCGCGGTGCATCCGCAACACGTTGAGCATCGGTTCGGCGTTCTCGTGGTAGCCCGCGAAAGGTCCCATCCGGGCCGCGATCCGGGCCGACGTCGTGTAGGCGTGCCCGGTCATGAGCGCGGTCACCGCCGCCGAGACGGCCCGCGCCTCGTCCGAGTCATACGGCATGCCGAGCGCCATCAGCATCGCCCCGAGGTTCGCGTAGCCGAGGCCGATCTCCCGGAACCGCCGCGTCGTCTCCGCGATCTTCTCCGTCGGGTAATCCGCGTTGCCGACG
Organism: Acidimicrobiales bacterium; assembly: GCA_050014835.1. Classification (GTDB taxonomy): domain Bacteria; phylum Actinomycetota; class Acidimicrobiia; order Acidimicrobiales; family Bog-793; genus Bog-793. The sequence goes on along the minus strand of JBEKCO010000002.1, from coordinate 29,195 downwards.
AGGACCTCCTGCGCGGTGAAGACGACTTCGACCGCGCACTTGAAGCCCTTCGTGTCGAACGCGCCGTCAGTGCCGAGAAACTGCAGCAGGTTGATGCTCGCCAGGTTGCACGCCGAGTTGTCGAGGTGGACGTACTCGCTGCAGGGGTTCGAGGCGTTGATCCGGCCGGTGTTCGGCGCCGTGTGCCACCGGTTGATCGTCGAGTCGAACTGCAGCCCGGGGTCGGCGCACTCCCAGGCCGCCTCGGCAATCTCGTGGAAGAGCTCTCTCGCCCGTACCGTCTCGATCGTCGCGTGACTGGTGCGCGCGACGAGGTCCCAGCCGGCGTCCGCGAGGACGGCCGCCATGAACTCGTCACTTACGCGCACCGAGTTGTTCGCGTTCTGGTACTGGACCGATTGGCTGTCCTTGCCGTCGAGGTCCATGTCGAAACCCGCCGCGGCGAGGGCGCGGGCTTTGCGTTCCTCGCGGGCCTTGCACCAGATGAACTCCCGGATGTCGGGGTGGTCGACGTCGAGGATGACCATCTTCGCCGCGCGGCGCGTCTTGCCCCCGGACTTGATGGTGCCGGCCGAGGCGTCGGCGCCGCGCATGAAGCTCACGGGACCCGAGGCCGTGCCCCCGCCGCCGAGGAGCTCGCGCGAGCTGCGGATCCTGGAGAGGTTCACCCCCGCCCCAGACCCTCCCTTGAAGATCGTCCCTTCCTCGACGTACCAGTTGAGGATCGAGGGCATCGAGTCCTCCACGGCGAGGATAAAGCACGCCGAAGCCTGCTGGGGCACCCCCTCCACGCCGATGTTGAACCAGACCGGTGAGTTGAAGGAGGCCTTCTGGGTGACGATCAGGTGCTTCAGCTCGTCGTTGAACGCCGACGCCTCGGCGTCGTCGGCGAAGTAGCCGTCACGGACGCCCCAGGCCGTGATCGTGTCGACGACACGGTCGACGACCTGGCGCAACGAACTCTCCCGCTCCGGCGAGCCGAGCGCTCCGCGGAGGTACTTCTGGGCGAGGATGTTCGTCGCGTTCATCGACCAGGTCTTCGGGACCTCCACCGCGAGCTGCTCGAAGGCGACCTCTCCGGTCCGGTAATCCGAGATGATCGCGTCCCGTCGCTCCCACTCGACGGCGTCGTAGGGATGCCGGCCCGGCTTCGTGAAGTGGCGCCGCACGCCGATGTCTACCCGCTCGTCCGCTACCGCCATCGCTCTGTTCCCCCTCCGCGTCGTCTGCGGCGCTTCGGTTCCGAACCCTGACCAAGACCTGGCGACGCGTCCCCCGAGCGCCCCATACACACAACATATAGTGGTCTATGGAGCCAACACCACTAGATGAGGAGATAAGTACAGCACCGTAGTTACAGGGCTGTCAATGACTGTTTTCGACGGGGCTGGCGTGCCTGGAGGGCCAGCTGGGCCCCGTGGGGCAGCCGTACCCGCCGTCACCCTCCCCGACTCCACAGCGCACCCAAGTCGTTCGACCCACGACCTCGCCGAGGCTACCGGACGGCTCCGACGGTCCGAACCCGGCTCACCAGCCGAGCGGGATGCCCGCCGCCCGGGCCGCGGCGACGACCGGCGCCGCGGAATCCGGCCACCCGATGACCGCCCAGGTGGCGCCGGCATCGGCGAGCGTCCGAAGCTGGGTGGCCGCCGACGCACCCCCCGGCGCGAGTACCCCGCCCCAAGAGACGGCACCGCCGCGACCGAGCTCGGCGACCCTGCCGACCGCCGCCCCGAAGACGTTGAGCGTTGCCCCGATCTCCCGGGCGATCGCGTTCGTCCGTGGCGCGCCGGCCCCGATCCAGACCGGGATGCGCTCCTCGACGAGCGCCGAGCCCACGGAGCGGATCGCCTGCCGCCGCTCCGGCGCGCTCTGGGGCACGAGCCCGTAGGCGAGGTTCTCGGGCGCGCTGCGGTGATCCCCTGCCCCGATCCCCGCGATCAGCCGACCGCCGCTCAGGCGGTTCAGCGTCCGGAACTCGGCGACGAGCACGTCCTCGGGCACGACGCCGATCCGGGCAACGAGGGTGCCGAGCAAGACCCGCTCGGTGGTCGCGGCGAGCATCCCCAGCAGCGGGAAGGGCGCGATCGCCGACCGCCCCGGGGCGCCCGGCGGCCAGAGGTGGTCGTAGGCGAAAAGGCCGTGGATCCCCGCCTCCTCCGCCTCCGCGGCGCACGACCGGGCCGCGTCGGCCGACGGCTCGAACGAAGGGAGGATGACGCCGACTCGCATGGTCGAACGCTCGATATCGCTCAGGATCCGCTTTCCACGCGGGCTTTGAGGTCGCGCACCGCGGCGTGCAGGATATGAGCCTCGGCCCGCCGCTTCACGAATCCCGGGATGGGTACGCGCAGCTCGACGGAGAGCTCGTAACGCACCTCCGTCGTTCCGTCCGGCCCGGCGTGGAACTCGTAGCGGCCGTCCAGCCGGCTCGTGAGGTCTCCGTCCTTCTGCGTCCACGCCACCGCGAAGGGCGCGTCCGAATACTCGTAGCTGAGGACGTAGCTCGTGCTCCGGCCGAAGGCCCCGGCCCGGAAGCTCACCGTCGACGGGCGGCCCTCGGGGTCACGAGAAAGGACGTTGACCTCTTTCACGTCGGCGACCCACTCCGGGTACCGCTCGAGATCGGTTACGACCGCGAAGCAACGCTCCGGCGTCCCCGCGATCGTCATCTTCTGGGCCGTGTGCTCCACGGTCCGCTCCTTTCGACCCCGTCGAGGGCTCTTCCCAGCCTCCCACGGCGACCAATGCTTGTGTAGCAGGCCGGCCGGCGACGCGCGTCGATCATCACTCCTCGGCGGCCCGCAGCACGGCGTCGAGCCCGGTGGCGAGGACGTCGTAGTCGAATTCCGCACAGGCCCGCCGTCTCGCCGCCGCGCCGAGGCGAAGCCGCCGGCCCTCGTCGTCCAACAGTTCGGCCAACGCCTTCGTCGCCACGGCGACATCCCCGGGCCGGTCGACGACGAGACCCGTCACGCCGTCGACGACCGCATCGTGCGAGCCCCCGCTGCGGCCCGCGACCTGGGGCACCCCGGCCGCGGCCGCCTCGAGGAAGACGATGCCGAAGCCCTCCTGCTCCAAACCGCCCCAGCGGGTGCGACAGAGCACGGCGGCAACATCCGCCGCCCCGACGAGGCCGGGCAGGTCCTCGTCGCTCACCGGGCCAAGGAAACGCACCGGAGCGTCGAGGCGCCGCGCGAGCGACGCGAGGCGCCGGGCGTCCCGGCCGGCTCCGGCGATCGCCACGACGAGATCCGGACGCTCGGCGGCGAGCGACACCGACGCCTCGATCAGCACATCCATACCCTTTCGGGGCACGAGCCGGCTCACCGACACGACGAGACGACCGGTTTCCGGCAACCCGAAACGCCTCCTGACTGAGCCGATCTCCGCGGCCACGAGCGGATGGAAGCGGCGCACGTCGACACCCGGGGGGGCGATGGCGACTTCGGGCAGGTCCTCTCCCGCGAGCCGGCGCGCCTCGTCGGCCGGGTAACCGCCGGCCGCGATCACCAGGTCCGCACCGACGAGCACCCTCCGGAGCAGCTGTGAGGTCACCGGCAGGCGCGCCGCCACGGTCACCTCGGCGCCGTGGAGGACGACCGCGTAGGGCAGGCCGAGCTTCGGTCCGACAAGACCGACCGGCAACGCGGGATCGAGCACGACGAGAGAAGCTCCCCGCTCGCGCGCGAGTTGCCGGACGCGCGCCACGAGCCCCCGTGTCGGCAGGAGCATCCGCGCCCTTTCTCGTTCGATCGCGTGTGGTGCCGCGGCGTCAAACTCCCGGGCGCCTGCTTGGTCGATCGTCAACACCGAGGTCCGCCCGGGGGGAAACCGTCGCCAGTACTCCCAGAGGTAGGACTGGATGCCGCCGACCTTGGGCGGGTAATCGTTCGTGACGAGAAGGTGCGTCACCGGACACGCACCCCGTTGACAGGGGCGTGCCGTGCGCCGGAATGCTCAGCCGGCCCGCTTCTCGTGCCGGAGCGCTGGGAGCAGGCCCGCCCGTTCGAAAACGCGCACCGCCCTCGCTTCAGCGGCATCGATGATGATCGCGTCGGCGGGGTCGCGACCGAGCAGGAAACTGACGACGCAATCGTCACAGGCCGACGTCCCCTCGTGGCTGCAGGTGTCGCAGCTGATCCTGAGCGTTCCCTTGGCCATCACCGCTCCCTCGGTCACCTCGGAGCAACGCGCCGAGTCCGACGCAGCTCATGATGGCTCCCGGGTGTATCAAAACGGTGCGCTCGCCTCCCTAGCCGGCGTGGCAGCGCCGCCGGCGACTTCCGCCCCGGGCTCCCCGAACACCTCGATCGCCGACGATTTCCCGCACCATCGGCACGTCACGGATTCGACCGTCTCGTCGAGGATCTCCTCCTCGTCGATCGCGTGCTCGCCGCCCAGGGTGAAGTGCCAGAATGCCCGCGTCCGCCGGGTCGACACGACATCGAACCGGGTCAGGTTCCCGCAACTCAGACAGCGGTAGCGAACGGACACGCTGCGAACCTAGCGCGCCCCGCCACACGGTCTCGAACCGTACGCCGACGCCGCTACGCCTCGCGGCGCGCCGACCGCCCCGCCGGGTCTGCCAGGTACGCCTCCAGCCGCCCGGCGAGTGCCCGCAGGGCCCGCCCGCGGTGTGAGATCTCATGCTTGGCTCCAGCGTCCATCTCAGCGAGCGTCCGTCCGTCGCCCGAGTCGGGAACGAACACCGGGTCGTAGCCGAAGCCGCCTTCGCCGCGCGGGCTCATCGTGATCGTCCCTTCCAGCGTCCCGGTCGCCACGAGTTCGGTGCCGTCGCGCAAGATCGCCAGGGCGACCGTGCGGAAGCGGGCACGGCGGTCCTTGGCGTCGCCGAGCGCGGCGAGGAGCTTCGCGATGTTGTCGGCAGATACCCCGCCGGGCCCCGCGTAGCGCGCGGCGCGCACACCGGGAAGCCCGCCGAGCGCGTCCACCTCGAATCCTGTGTCGTCGGCCAACGCGCCGAGTCCGGTCCCCGATCGCACGGCCTCCGCCTTCAGGCGGGCGTTCTCCTCGAGCGTCTCACCGTCCTCCTCGACTGCCGGCAGGTGCTCGGGCCGCGCCACGAACTCGACGCGCTCGCCGAGGACGCCGCGCAGGATCTCGAGCATCTCGCGCGCCTTGTCAGGGTTCGCCGACGCGATGACGAGCCGAAGGCGGCCGGGGCCCGCGCTCACCCGGCGAACCCGGGGGACGGCGGTGTCGCGAGCATCACCTCGTCGCGGGAAAGGATGCTCCGGATGCCCGCGCCGGCCAGTCCTAGCAGCTCGTCGAGCGTCGATTGCGGGAACGGATCGCGTTCGGCGGTCCCCTGGACCTCGACGAAAAGGCCCGAACCCGTCATGACAACGTTCATGTCGACTCCGGCCCGAGCATCTTCCTCGTAGTCGAGGTCCAGCATCGCGACCCCGTCGACGAGACCGACGGACACCGCACCGACCGCGTCGAACAACGGGACGGCGCTGAGCACGCCCTCCGCGACGAGGCGCGCACACGCGTCGTGCAGGGCGACGAACGCCCCCGTGATCGCCGCCGTCCTCGTCCCACCGTCGGCCTGAAGGACGTCACAGTCCATGATGATCTGGCGTTCTCCGAGCGCCTTCAGGTTGCACACCGCGCGGAGCGACCTCCCGATGAGACGCTGGATCTCCTGTGTGCGTCCTGACTGGCGACCCTTCGTGGCCTCGCGCGGCACGCGTTCGGAAGACGACCCGGGAAGCAGCGAATACTCCGCCGTCACCCACCCCTTGCCCGAACCACGCAACCACCGGGGGAGTTCGGCGTCGACCGACGCCGTGCAGAGGACCTTCGTGCGGCCCATCGTGACGAGGGCCGCCCCCGCGACGAACTCGGTGAAATCACGGGCGATCTCGAAGGGTCGTAGCTCATCCGGCCTGCGCCCGTCGTGGCGAACCTCGCTCGTCATCGTCGGTCAGTCCCCGTCGCCTTTCGTCCCATTTCGGCCGCCGCGAGACGCGGCCTTCCCGACGACCGTACCCGCCGCACACCCGGCCGCGCGACGGGGCCACCTTGCCGGATCGACGTGCACCTGGTCACCGGCCGAACACGACGGACTCTGCCGCGACGAGCTCCGGCCCCAACAGACGGCTTCCCATCGTGACGAACCACCCCGGGTCGCCGGACGACAGGAACCGGTGGGTCCCTTTCGAGGCGAACCTTCGACCAAGCCCGGTCGACTCGAGGATGGCCCGCACGTCGAACGCCGTCTCTTCAGCCGACGAGACGAGGACGACGTCACGACCCATGACGTCCGCGATCGTCCGGGCAAGGAAGGGGTAGTGCGTGCAACCAAGCAACAGCGTGTCGACGCCAGCTTCCTTGAGGGGCGAGAGGAGACGCTCGGCGAGAACATGGACCGGGTCGCCGTCGAGCTCGCCACGTTCGACGAATTCGACGAAGCCCGGACAGGCGGCGTAGTGCACTCGCTGGACGCCGTGGATCGCCGCGACCGCTCGCTGGTACGCGCCGGAGGCGATCGTGCCGGTCGTTCCGATCACGCCGATCTCGCCGTTGCGCGTCGCTGCCACGGCGGCGCGCGCTCCTGGCTCGATCACTCCGACGATGGGAACGTCGAAGTCGAAGCGCAGCTCGTCGAGCGCCACCGACGACGCCGTGTTGCAGGCGGCGACGATCATCTTCACGTCCTCGACCCCGACGAGGTGCTCGGCGATCTCGTGGGCGAACCGCCGGACCTCGTCGCCGGGACGCGGCCCGTACGGATACCGGCCCGTGTCGCCGACGTAGACGATGTCCTCGTCGTCCAGGAGATCGATCAGCGCGCGCGCGACCGTCAGACCGCCGAAACCGCTGTCGAAAACGCCAATGGGTCGGTCATTCATCTTCCCGGCCCAGGTTAGGCGTTGGCTCCGAATCGGACCTCTTAGCCGAGGTGAGCCTCAGAAGTAGACGGACTGCCGGGCGCGCCTCACGACCGCGTCGAGGTCCCCCACCCAGACGTCGGCGGATAGGTACTTCCACCCCCCGTCCGGGGAGAGCACGACGATCACACCGGTGGGGATCTGGGTCGCGCAGCGCGCGGCACCGGCCATCGCCGCACCGGTCGAGAGCCCGGCGAAGATGCCGACGTCGGCAAGACGCCGCGTCCACTTCACCGAGTCCTTCGGGCCGATCACCGTCTTGCGATCGAGCAGCTTCTCTCCGCCGAGGTTCGTGAAGATCGGCGGGATGAACCCGTCGTCGAGGGTACGCAGGCCGTCGACCGCCTCGCCGGCGGGAGGCTCGACCGTCCACACCTCGATGTCGGGGTTCTGCTCTTTGAGGAACCGGCCGACCCCGAGGAGGGTGCCGCTCGTCCCGAGGCCGGCGACGAAGTGCGTCACCTCCGGGAGGTCACGCCAGATCTCCGGCCCGGTCGTCTCGTAATGGGCCCGCGGGTTCGCCGGATTCCCGTACTGGTAGAGGAAGACCCATTCAGGATGCGACACGGCGAGCTGCCGGGCGAGCCGCACTGCCCCGTTGGACCCCTCCGCCCCTGGCGAGGAGATGATCTCGGCTCCCCAGACCTCGATCAGCTGCCGACGCTCCGGCGAGACGTTCTCGGGGAGCACGACTTTCAGGTGATAGCCCTTGACACGGCTGACGAGGGCGAGCCCGATTCCCGTGTTGCCGGACGATGGCTCGAGCAGGGTCGCGCCCGGCGTCAGCACCCCCCGGTCCTCCGCGTCCTCGACGAGGTAGCGCGCGACGCGATCCTTCACCGAACCGCCGGGATTGACGCCCTCAAGCTTCACGACGATGCGCACCCCCGGGTTCGGACTCAACGCTGAGACGTCGACCATCGGCGTGTTCCCGATAAGCCCCAAGACGTCCTGGACGAGCATCGCCGACCGCCCGCGCCCCTACGTCGCGCCGCCCGCCACCGCCGGCAGGATCGAGACGACGTCGTTGCTCGCCACCCGGGTGTCGAGACGCTCGAGGTAGCGCACGTCTTCGTCGTTCACGTAGACGTTGAGGAAGTGGTGCAGCTCGCCGTCCTCGGTCATGACCTGCGCGCCGAGGGCTGGGTGTTCGGAGATGACCGAACGGAGCACCTCGCCGACGGTCGCGCCATCGGCGGACACCTTCGCCCTGCCCCCGGTGGCCGGACGCAGCAGCGTCGGGAGCCTCACTTCAACGGGCACCGGAACCTCCGTGGAATCTCGTCGCTCGAATGCTGACCTGAAAGGTCATATTCTAACGACGCCCTGTCGGATTCCGGTCGCCCCGAACTGGGCGGATGTACGGGACCGCACCGCCTTCAGACGAGAACGACCCGCTCCTCGGTGACGACCCCCTCGCGGATGCGGAAGGACCGCATCGAACTGACCTCGCCGCGTAGCGAGACCAGGACGTAGTGCCAACCCGGATCGGGGGCCTGCGCGACGTCGGTCGCCGACGGATAGGCGTCGGTGTGCGTGTGGGAGTGGAAGACGCCGATGATCTCCAGACCCTCCTCCTCCGCCTCCCGGTCCGCTCGCAGGTGGTCCCCCGGGTCGAGGACGTAGAGGCGGGCAGAGGCGGCGCTGTTCCGGGCGGGAAACGACCGCACGGCCCGGCCACTGGCGGGGTCACCGGCGATCAGCCCACAGCCCTCGGCGGGGAGCGCCCGCAGGCAGTGCGCCGTCATCTCGACGGCGAGCTTCCCGTCGAGGACCAGTTGCGAATCCTCTCGGCGCGGTGACACCCCGGGACGGGAAGAAGAGCCCATCGGGCAGGGAGGCTACCGTCTCGGATCATGGCAGCGCGGTCCCAGAGACGACGGCCGGCCAGGCCACGGGCCATGACCGGCACGACGCGGATCGAACGCGAGCAGATCCGGCCAGTCGCGCGGAACCGGCGCGCCCGGCACGAGTACGACATCCTCGACACGTTCGAAGCGGGGCTCGAGCTGAAAGGCGCCGAGGTGAAATCGGTCCGCGCCGGCCAGGTCAGCCTGCAGGACGCCTACGCCCGCGTCGAGAACGGCGAGGCCTGGTTGCTCGGCGCGCGGATCGCTCCCTACGAGTACTCGAGCGGCTTCGGCGCCGTGGAAGCGGACCGGCCGCGCAAGCTGCTCCTCCACCGCAAGCAGATCGACGAGCTCCAGGGGCGGGTCGCGCAGCAGTCGTTGACCCTTGTCCCCCTCTCGGTTTACTTCAAGGCCGGGCGTGCCAAGGTCGAGCTCGCGCTCGCCCGCGGGCGGCGGCTGTACGACAAGCGCCGTGCCATCGCGGAGCGCGAGGCCGGGCGCGAGGCCGAACGCGCGATGAAGGGAATGCGCGACTGACGCCGAAGCCCGCTACCCGCCCGTCGAACGACTCAGACCGAGCGGTAAGATGTTCGAGCCGGCGCCTGCCGGTGCCCAAGTCCGTGGTGCCCGGTCGCCTGGCCGGCGCCTTCCGAGGGGGTGACAGGCTTCGACTTCGGTCGTCAAGGTGGGAGAAGCGAGCCGTGGTCTCCGGATCCACGTAAAAGAGCCGGAAAACAAAACAAATGCCGAGCCTCAGCTCGAGCTTGCTGCCTAAGTAGCAGCAACGTCTGTCCGATCCAAGCCCCGCGGGCCGGGACCAGGCGTCATCTAGCGGGACTCACCTGAGCAGCGCCGTCAGCGCGTCGCTCGGGGACAACTCAGCTGACTGGGGTCCTGCGCCGCTGCCGACGGGGAGGCGGGACCTGAAACTTGCCCGTCGGCTGCGCTCGGAGAATGCCCATCGAGAACCCGAAGGACGCGGGTTCGATTCCCGCCACCTCCACTTCTGCTGTAGCCCCGTTCACCGATCAGAGCCGCATTCTGCGCGCCGGAGATCAGCCGGGCCGATCGACCCGGGTTCCCTTTGGCACGTAATCGAAGAACCGCTGGGTCGTCCCCCCGGCCGTCCACTGCGATCGCAACCGAGTGCGCCGCTCGGCTCGCCTGAGCGCCGAGAGGAGGGCACGGTTGAGGTCCCGCGCGCTTTCGCCGGTCAGCTCCGCCACGATGTGGAATCCGTCGTCGGTCGCGGTGATTTGACCACTGACGAGCCGACGCAGCACGGGCGCGATCGCCGCCGGATCATTGGAACTGATGTCGGCGACGAGAGAGAACACTTTCTCGCTCATTCCCGTATCTTGCCCGCGCGAGTTTCCTACCGCATGGAATCTGAGGGAAGTCCTTCTCGGCCGATCAGCGCAACCCGGCCCCGCAACATTGCCCCACGTTGCCGGGTGAGGAATCGTTTCTCGTCCCGACCGCGACTTCACCTCGGACAGCGAGGGATGGTGCATAATCGGCACGTGTTCATCTGCTCGATCAGGCGTTTTCCGCGCTGACCGAGTCGCACGCCTGTCCGCAGTCGAACCGCCGACCTCCGATCCCTAAGGAAGCGAACCGTGAAAACTCGACCGTCGATCGCGACCCGGCTCCGGGCGATGTTCTCGGAAGCCTGGGGCCGTGATCCGACGATCTTCCGGGCTCCCGGGCGCGTCAACCTCATCGGCGACCACACCGACTACAACGACGGCTTCGTGCTGCCGGTCGCCCTCCAATACGCGACCTGGGCTGCGTTCTCTCCTCGCAGCGACCGCACGGTGAGGGTGCGCTCTCTAACCATGGACGAAACAGCGGAGTTCGACCTCGATGAGGCCGATCCGCGACCGCGACACGACTGGACGGATTACGTACGAGGTCTCGCCTTCATGCTCCAATCGTCGGGCCACCGACTCGTCGGTGTCGACATCCTCATCGACAGCGACATCCCCCTCGGCTCCGGTCTCAGCTCGTCGGCCGCGATCGAGATGGCGACGGGTTTCGGGTTGCTCTCGCTGGCGGGTGCAACCTTCGATCTCGACGATCTCGCAACAGCTGGACAACGGACCGAGAACATCTTCATCGGCGTAAAGAGCGGGATCATGGACCAGTACGCGTCCTGCCACGGGGTGCGCGACCACGCCATGCTGCTTGATTGTCGGGACCTCGTCGCACGATTCGTGCCCCTCGCCACCGACTCTCGATTCGTCATCGCGAACTCGATGGTGCGGCACGAACACACGGCGAGCGCCTACAATTCCCGCCGAGCCGAGTGCGAAACCGGCGTCGCCACCCTTTCGACCGTCATCCCGGGAGTTCTGGCGTTGCGCGACGTCTCGCTCGCTCAGCTCGAGGCCAACGAGCACCTCCTCGACCCGATCGTCTACCGGCGTTGCCGCCACGTGGTGACCGAGAACGCGCGTGTCCTGTGCGCCGCGGACGTGCTCGAGGCCGGGGACGAGGAACGTTTCGGCGCGCTCATGGTGCAATCCCACCGAAGCCTCCGGGATGATTACGAAGCGAGCTGCACCGAGCTCGACCTCCTGGTCGACACCGCGCTCACGATCGATGGCGTCCTCGGCGCCCGCATGACCGGGGGCGGTTTCGGTGGCTGCACGATCAACCTCGTGCGCGACGGCGCCGTCGAACGCTTCTCTGAGACGATCGCCAGCGAATACGAGAAATCGACCGGCATCACACCCACGATCATCATCGCCGAAGCCGGACCCGGGGTCGGACCGGAACCAGCCGGAATCGGAACGGATCGTTGAACGTTCTCGTCGTAGGGGGCGCGGGTTACATCGGCAGCGCGACCAGTCGCGCCCTGCTCGAAGCCGGTCACAACGTCACGGTGTTCGACAATCTCGACAAAGGGCACCGCGCTGCGGTGCCGGACGGAGCCGAGTTGCTCATTGGCGACACCGCCAACGCCGAGGACCTCGACCTCGCTTTCGTCTCGCGGTCCTACGACGTGGTCATGGACTTCGCAGCGTTCATCGAAGCGGGCGAGTCGATGAACCTGCCGGCTCGCTACTTCCGCAACAACACCGCGAACGCCCTTACTCTCATCGAGGCGATGCTCCGACACGACGTCGGCCGCCTGGTCTTTTCCTCGAGCGCCGCGGTATTCGGCGACCCCGACGAGGTCCCGGTCGTCGAAGAGTCGCGCCCCGAACCGACCAACCCCTACGGCGAGTCGAAGCTCCAGGTGGAGCGCATGCTCGCCTGGGTCGGCTCGGCGCACGGCCTGCGCTGGGCGGCGCTCCGGTACTTCAACGCCGCCGGCGCGGCGGGACCCGACTGCGGCGAGGACCACGATCCGGAATCCCACCTCATCCCGCTCGTGCTCGGCGCGGCGCTCGGCCGGCGAGAGGCGATCCGCGTTTACGGGACCGACTACCCGACGCCGGACGGGACCTGCGTGCGTGACTACGTTCACGTCGCGGACCTCGCCTCGGCCCACCTGCTGGCGATGGATGCCCTGTCGACGCGCGCGTCGGCCCGCTACAACCTCGGCAACGGTCTCGGCTACTCCGTTCGCGAGGTCGTCGACTGTGCCCGGCGCGTCACCGGTCGGGCGGTGCCAGTCGTCGAATCGCCCCGGCGGCCCGGAGACCCGGCGATCCTCGTCGCGAGTTCCAGTGCGATCCGCGCCGACTACGGGTGGACTCCCCGGCACGCGGACCTCGACTCCATCGTCGCGAGCGCCTGGGAATGGCACGCCAGGCACCCCGACGGCTATGGGGACTGACGCAATGTCCTTCCTCGAGGATTCCTCGCACCGCCGCTTCAACCCGCTCACCGGGGAGTGGGTCCTCGTCTCGCCCCACCGCTCCCAGCGGCCCTGGCTCGGGCAGGTCGAGCGGGGGGCGGATGCCGAGCTGCCCACCTACGACCCGTCCTGCTACCTGTGCCCGGGCAACGCGCGGGCGAGCGGCGAGCACAACCCGCCGTACACGCACACCTTCGCGTTCGACAACGACTTCCCGGCGCTCTTGCCCGACGCGCCACACGACGAACTCGACCGGAAAGGACTGCTCGTCGCGGCCGGAGAATCAGGAATCTGCCGAGTGATCTGCTTCACACCGCGCCACGATCTCGCGCTCGCGCGCATGGACGTCGCCGAGGTCGCACGGGTCGTCGCCGTGTGGCGTGAGCAGTTCATGGAACTCGCCGCCGGGAACTCGAACCATTCGGTCCAGATCTTCGAGAACCGGGGCGACATGATGGGTGCGAGCAATCCCCATCCCCACTGCCAGATCTGGGCGAGCGCGAGCGTGACCAACGAGCTCGCCAAGGAAACGGCCTCGCTCGAACGGTTCTCGCTCTCGCACGGATCGTGCCTGCTCTGCGGCTACGCCGCGCTCGAGGAGGAGCTCGCCGAGCGCACCGTCTACGCCAACGAGTCCTTCGTCGTCGTCGTCCCGTTCTGGGCGATCTGGCCCTTCGAGACGATGGTCCTGCCCCGCCGGCACCTCGGCGGGCTCGATCAATTCGGACCGGGGGAGGCCGAGGCGTTCGCCGACGCCCTCCACGCCGTCACCGTCCGATACGAGAACCTCTTCGAAGCCCCTTTCCCGTACTCCATGGGCATCCACCAGCGACCGGCCGACGGGCTCGCCCACGAGGGGTTCCACCTTCACGCCCACTTCCTGCCACCGCTCCTCCGCTCGGCGACGGTCCGGAAGTTCATGGTCGGATTCGAACTGTTCGGCTCGCCTCAGCGCGACATCACCGCGGAAGACGCGGCAGCCCGCCTGCGCGACCTGTCCGGAACCCACTACCTCGATACAGCCGCCGGCTGACCGCTCTTCCCCGCCGCGCGGCTCGGTCGGCCGCCCGACGCGTTTCCCGCGCTACCCGGCAGGGCCGTCGTCGCCGGGCACGGACCGGGTTGCGCCCCGCCCCCGGTAGGTGCTCGCGAGCAAGAACACGACCGTCAGCACGACGACCGCCGACAGCCCGGCGACCCGGTCGTGGCGGAGCAGGCACGCCGCCCCAACGACGAGCAGCGTGCCGACGAAGAGCTCCGGCGTGTCGCCGACGAGGAAACCCCACCAGAACCGTCCGAAAGCGACGATCGCGCGTCTGAGAATGCTCCTCACCGGGCGGCTCCCTCCCGGTCGACGAGGGCGCCGGCGACCCGGGGGACCGCCGGGCGAACCAGCGCGCGCATCCCCGTCACGGCGATCGCCGTCACGCCCGCGAACCCCGCGACGAGGACCGGCACGGCGAGATCGGATCCGGGCCAGTGCAGCCCTGTCCCCTCCGCGACCCAGAAGACGCCGAAGCTCGTCAACATGACGCCGACCGCCATCTTCATCACGTTCTCCGGGATGGAGGAGAGCTGGCGGGCGACGATGAGGCCGGCGGCCCCGACGAGGATCACCGCCGCCGCGGCTGACGCCGCCGCCACCCCGAGCAGGTGCGCACTGGTGCCGAGGCTCAGCACGATGAGGACGACCTCCATCCCCTCGAGGAGGACCGCCTTGAACGAAACGACGAATCCGAGCGCGTCGCGCCGTGTGGCACCCGCGGCCGGGCCGCCCAACTTGGCGACCGTGTCGGCGTAGATCCGGTCCTCGTCGTGAAGGGCTTGGTGCCCGCTCGCCCGCAGGATCGCCTTCCGGAGCCAGGACAGCCCGAGCACGAGCAGGAGCCCGCCGATCACGACGCGCAGGGTCCCGATCGGCACGTAGTGAACGAGCGGCACGCCGACCACCCCGACGAGCACCGCGAGGAGCGCGACCCCGGCGGCGCTGCCTTCGATCGCCGAGCGCCAGCCGCGCGTCGCCCCCGTGGCGAGGACGATCGTCAGCGCCTCGACCATCTCGACCGTGCTCGCCAGGAAGACGGCAATGGCGAGTGCTACCTCGGTCGCTGACATCGTCTCCTGCCCCGCTCTTGTGTCGCCGGGATTTCCCGCCACCAGGCCACACCGCGGCACGCGCGGGTGCCGGGGCGCCGACGGAACCGATCGTACTGGGGCGTGCTCTTACCTGGCCGGCGGACGGGCCGGGTGGACGCGGGGCGATCATCGTTGGTTCCGACGGTGTCCCGCCGACCAGTAAGGTTGTCGCCGGACGGAGTTTCGGCGGTCGGCGTAGGGACGTGGAACGTCTTTTGGGAACTCACGTGGCGGAGGTTGGGGAGCATTGCGTCTAGGAGTCCTTACCGGCGGCGGAGACTGTCCCGGCCTCAACGCGGCCATCAGGGCGATCGTCCGTCGCGCCTCGGTCACCTACCGCGACGACATCGTCGGGTTCCATGACGGCTGGCAGGGCGTCGTCGAGGACGACGCGATGCCGCTCGACGTGGCGGTGTGCCGGGGGATCCTTCCCCGGGGCGGGACGATCCTCGCGACGTCGCGGTTCAATCCGTTCAAGTCCGCCACGGACACGGAACGGATCGCCGAGACAATCGCGCACCGGCACATCGACGCGCTCATCGCGATCGGCGGTGAGGGTTCGCTCCGCATCGCCCGAGAGGTGTCCGATCTCGGCATTCCCGTCGTCGGCATCCCGAAGACGATCGACAACGACGTCAACGCGACCGACTACACGATCGGCTTCGACACCGCGGTCCAGATCGCGGTCGACGCCATCGACCGTCTCCACACGACGGCGGAATCACACGGTCGAGTGATCGTCTGCGAGGTGATGGGCCGCGAGGTCGGCTGGATCGCCGTCTACGCCGGCCTGGCCGGCGGTGCCGCGGTCGTCATCGCGCCCGAGGAACTCTTCGACATCGAACAGACCTGCGCCCACCTGATCCGGCGGCACTCGAAGGGTCGCTTCGCCTCCATCGTCGTCATCGCCGAAGGGGCGAAGCCCATCAAGGGCACGATCGACCTTCCGCCCGCCGAGGTGGACCGCTACGACCACGAGAGACTCGGCGGCATCAGCTCGATCGTCGCCCGCGAGATCGAGTCCCGAACCGGTTTCGAGTCCCGCGTCACGATCCTCGGCCACCTCCAACGCGGCGGCACCCCGACGGCGTTCGACCGCGTGCTCGCCACGCGCTTCGGTGTCGCTGCGGTCGACGCGGCCCACGACGGCGCCTTCGGCACGATGGTCGCCCTGCACGCTCAGCAGATCGAGCGCGTCACCTTCGCCCAGGCGATCGACGAGCTGAAGCGCGTTCCGCGCGATCTCATCGATCGCGTCGCGAACATCTTCACCGACTAGCGATCGCCCCCCGACGAGTCTTCGCCGGCGGGAACCGCGGGGATCTCGCCCATGCGGCCGTGGCGGTAGTCCTCGAAGGCCTGCCTAATCTCCGAGTCGGTGTTCATGACGAAGGGTCCGTACCAGGCGACCGGTTCGCCGATCGGCGCGCCGCCGAGCACGAGGACGTCGAGTTTCGGGCTGCGCGCGTCCTGGTGCTGGCCCGCCGCGACCTCCAGGTAATCGCCGTGACCGAACACGGCAAGCTCGCCTGACTCGATCGGTCGGGTGGCGCTCGAGACGGTTCCCCGTCCGGAAAGCACGTAGACGAGCGCGTTGTACCCCACCGGCCACGGCAGACGGAGCATCGCCCCCGGTTCGATCGTGGCGTGCACGAGGCTGATCGGTGTGTGCGTCGTGCCCGGTCCCCGGTAGCCCCCGACCTCACCGGCGATGATCCGGACGAGCGCGCCGGCGTCGGGGGACGTGACGAGCGCGACGTTCCGACGGCCGATGTCCTGGTACTTCGGCGCGATCCACTTGTCCGCCGACGGCAGGTTCACCCAGAGCTGGATCCCGTGGAACAGGCCACCTGCAGCGACGAGCTCCTCCGGCGGCGCCTCGATGTGAAGGATCCCCGCGCCCGCCGTCATCCACTGGGTGTCGCCGTTCGTGATAAGGCCCCCTCCGCCGTGCGAGTCCCGATGGCGGAAGGTCCCGTCGATCATGTACGTCACCGTCTCGAAGCCACGGTGGGGATGCCAGGGAGTGCCTTTCGCCTCGCCGGGGGCGTACTCAACCTCCCCCATCTGGTCCATGTGGACGAACGGATCGAGTTCGGAATGCGCAACGCCGGCGAAGGCACGTCGGACGGGAAAGCCCTCTCCCTCGAAACCCCGCGGCGCAACCGTCACCGTCCGAACCGGCCGTTCCGCGCCCATCGACAGGTCGACGGGGTCAAGACGCGGCGGAACGAGCAGGTCATCGACCGTCACCGCTGGCACCGCGCCTCCTCGTCGGTCGGAACGGACCGTCCCGCACGATGTGTCGTCCTCGCATCTGCCGCGGTCCGCTTTCCCGGTTCAACAGCACCGGGGCCGGGGATGTTCCCGCCCCCGGGGCGGCGTCTCAGCGTAGCGGGAGGTGCAACGGGAACGACGAGGCACAACGTGGCCTTGGTCCGCGCCCGGGTCGCGACCGCGCCCGCCCGGAGGAACCATGTCGATCGCTCCCCATGACGACCGAGCTCCGCAGGGGGCCCGCGCGCCGCGCCGGGCCGGTGCGGCGGCGCCCTCGGGCCGACCGGGCGCGGCAACGGCGAACCCGCGGCGGCGCCGGGACCTCGTCGCCTGGATCGCCCTCGGCCTCGTCGTCGCGACGGTGCTCACCGTCGTGGCCCGCGTCTCCGTCGCCCCACCACGCCATCTCGCGGCGACGAAACCGGCCCACCAGACCGCTTCACTGCCCGAGACGTCCTCGACGACGGTCCCGGTGGTGCACAAACACGTCCGCGACCACGTCCGGACGGACCCGGGATCGACGCAGAGCGCGCCGGAGCCGACGAATCCGATCGAAGTCACCGCCCCGGTCACGACCGTCACGACCTCGACGACCTTGCCCGGCCCACGCCCGTCGGCGCCGAAGAGCCTCGCGGCGGGTACAGCGACGCCAACACCGCTGTCCGGCGAACTCCGCTATCCCGCCGACATCGCGACCTCGTTCCCCTTCACCTCTTCGAACGGCCTCGCCGCGGTGCGCGCCACCTGGCTCGGAGGACAGGCGCTCGAGATGACGCTCGGCTGCGGGGCGGCCGTCACCTCGGGAGGCGGCACGCACGGGATCTCGCTCGTCGTCGACGGACGCCCCGGAACGTGCACGGTGTCGATCGCCCTCAGCCCGGGCCAGCGCGGCGCGGTCGACTACACGCTCGACGTTCAGGTGCCGGGGACCGGACCGGCGGCTTCGGTCGGCCGATGAGCACGCGAACGACGGCATCCCGAGCGGGTCTCGCCGCGCTCGCGAAGTCCGCTGTCCTCGTCGTCGGAGTGCCACTCGCGCTCGCCCGACTCTGGCTGCTCGCGCCCTTGCCGGTACACCTCGTGAACCTCGCCGCCACGCGGTCGGTGTCGGTCTGGGCCCACCTCGCGGTCGTCGTCGTCGGGATGCTCTGGGCGGTCGCGACCGCCAATCTCGCCCGGGAGATCCGCGGCGCACTGCGACGCGGCGAGACGATCGACTCGAACACGTGGTCGACACGATGGGCCGCCGCGATTGCTGGGCTGATCCTGCTCGCGACCGCCGGGACACCGCTCGTGGCCTCTGGGTTCAGCCGCGTGCCACCCGTCGCGGTCGCGACCGCCCGGGCGGCACTGCCCATCGACTCGCGCCCGGTCCCCAACCACCGTCCCGCCCGCCAGGCGCGCCCGACCGTCACCGTCGAGCGCGATGAATGCATCGCCGACGTGGCCATCCGCACGACCGGGTGCGTCGACGACTGGCCGCTGCTCGCCCATCTCAATCTCGGCCAGCTGCAGACCGACGGGACGCGCATGCTCGACCCCGCCCGGCTGCACGCCGGCTGGCGTCTCAACCTGCCGGCCGGCGCCGGCTCGGCGGCGGTCGGCGTCCCCCACGCGCGAGAGGCGGCCCCACCCCCGGCCTCCCCGCTCGACCGGCGCCTCGCCGAGCTCGCCCTCGTCGGGCTCGGGGTCGTCACGACCTGCGCGCTCGCGCGGCGCGTCCGCAATCTGCGCCGCACCGGCTCGAGCGCGCGGCACTACGGCGAGCGTCGCGGTCCAAGCGCCCGGCCGGTCGCCGAGACGCGGGCCGCGCTCGAGCCCTTCGCCGACGCGCCGCTCATCGACTGGATCGACCTCGCGGATCGCCTGCTCTGGCGGCTCGTCCACGACGACGACGTCGCGCCGCCCGACGTCCGGCTCGTGCGCGCCGGTCCCGACGGGGTCGAGCTCCTTCTTGCCACCCCGCGGCCGGAGGCACCGTGGCCCTTCGTCCCCCGGCGCGCCGGCCGCTGGTGGCGGCTCGACCCGGCGGTCGAGCCGGAGGACTTCGCACCGTTCGCCGCCGACAGCGGCCGCCTCGTCCAGCCGCTCCTCCCGCTCGGTGACGACGAGCACGCGTCGTATCTGCTCGTCCTCGGTCGCGGTCGGCGACTCGGGATCGACGGACCCGACGAGCTCGTCGACCGGACGCTCGGCGCCCTCGTCGCGTCGCTCCGCACCGTGCCGTGGGCCGAGCAGCTCGCGGTCGAGCTCGTCGGCATCGACCCCCCGCCGCCGGACGAGCGGTGCTACCAGCTCAGCTCCGCAACCCGGGCCGTCCTCACCGATCTCGCCACGGCGGACGCCCTCGGGCCTGAGCCCCGTCCCATCGATCACGGACGGCCCGACCCGCTCGTCGTGGTCGGCCGCGACGCGACCAGCCCCGAATGCGAGCGTGTCCTCGCCGCCGCCGGCGCGATCGCCGGGATCGTGGCCCCGGGGAGTCGCGGCACCGAGCGGCTCGCGGTCGCGAGTGACCATGCGACGCTTTTTCCCTACGGGATTGAGCTCACCGCGGTCACCCCGTCGAGCGGGCAGTTCGACCTCCTCGACGGGCTCCTCGCCGAGGCCCGTCGCCCGGCAATGATCGTGCCGATCCGCCCGGGGCTCGCCACCGACCGCGCCCGCCTCACCGACGTCCCGGTGGCCGGGGCGATCGAGGTGCGATTGCTCAGCCCGGCACCCGTTCTCGTCGGGCCGACTCGGGATGTCGGCGACCGGGACACCGCCCGCGTCATCGAGCTCCTCGCGTTCCTCACGCTCCACGACGGGCGGGTGACCCTCGACGCGGCCGCCGACGCGCTCTTCGCCCGTTCGGCGCCCGCCGTCCGCCGGAGTCGGATCGACCACGTCGCGAGCGCGGCACGCGCGGCCCTCGGCCCCGGTCCTGACGGGCGGGCCCTGCTCGCGCGGCGCGGCGAGGAGCTCCTCCTCGACCCCTCGGTCACCTGCGACGCGGTGCGGGCACGGCGCGCCTTCGCCTCGGCGCCCAGCGCCGAACCCGACGCCGCCGAGGTCCTCCTCGTCGGCGCGCTCGGCCTCGTCGAAGGGCCACCGCTCGGCGGCGTCGTCGCGGGCTACTCCTGGTTCGGCGCCGAATCGCTCGACGAGGCTTGCGCCGCCGAGATCGTCGACGGCGCCCATCACCTCGCCTCGCTCGCGCTGGCGTCGGACCGTTTCGAGCTCGCCCGCTGGGCGATCGGGCGCGGCCGGCTCGTCGACGCGAGTTCCGAGATCCTCGCCCGCGACCTCATGGCCGTCGCCGCCGCCGAGGACGACACCGACGGCGTGCGGGGGGTGTTCCTCGAACTCGAGAACGCCCTCGAACGGATCGGTGCCGGCGAGCCCTCACTCGAGACGCGCGCCTTGCTCGAAACCCTCGACACGACCCCCTGAACGACCGAACGCCGACGCGCCCGTCCCCGGGCTACTTGCCGCGCCGGGTGCCCCCTGGCACGATGCGGGCTGGGCGATGTCTGAAGGAGAACCGTGCGCGTCGGCATCCCTCGGGAGCTGAAAGAAAGCGAGTACCGGGTCGCGATGACCCCGGCGGGCGTGCGCGAGCTCGTCGCCGCGGGCCACTCCGTCCTCGTCGAGCACGCCGCCGGCGAAGGCTCGTCCCTCCCCGACGCCGACTACCTGCGGGTCGGCGCCAGGATCGTCGCCGACCCGGACGAGCTCTGGGGCGAATCCGAGCTCGTCTGCAAGGTGAAAGAGCCGATCAAGGAGGAGTTCCCGCGCCTGCGTGACGGGCTCGTGCTGTTCACCTACCTCCACCTCGCCGCCGCCCGGGACTGCACCCAGGCGATCATCGACGGCCGAACGACGGCGATCGCCTACGAGACCGTCCGGCTGCCGAACGGCTCCCTACCGCTCCTCGCTCCGATGAGCGAGATCGCCGGCCGGATGGCGACGATCGCCGGGGCGGCGCATCTCCAGCGCCCCTCGGGCGGTCGTGGCGTGTTGCTGAGCGGGGTTCCGGGGGTCCGCGCCGGCCGAGTCGTCGTGATCGGGGCCGGGGTCGCCGGATCGAACGCCGCGGCGATCGCCACCGGAATGCACGCCGAGGTGGTGACAATAGACCGTGACCTGGCCCGCCTCGCCGCCCTCGACAGCATCTACCAGGGCCGGCTCACGACGCTCGCGTCGAGCGAACACGTCATCGAGGACGCCTGTTTGCATGCCGACCTCGTCATCGGCGCCGTCCTCGTCGTCGGGGCGCGGACACCCCGGCTCGTGAGCGACGATCTCGTCGCCGCCATGCTGCCGGGCTCCGTCCTCGTCGACATCTCGGTCGACCAGGGCGGCTGTTTCGAGTCGACCCACCCCACGACGCACACCGATCCGACATTTCTCGTCCACAACTCGATCTTCTACTGCGTCGCCAACATGCCGGGCGCGGTGCCGCACACCTCGACCCATGCCCTCACGAACGCGACCCTTCCCTACGCGATGGCGATCGCGAACCTCGGTTGGCGCGCGGCGATGCGCGAGAATCACGCTCTCGCGCTCGGTCTCAACGCCGTCGGCGGACGACTTGTCTCGGAGCCGGTCGCCGAGGCCCACGGCCTCGATCACGTGGGGCTCGACGAGGCGCTCGCCTAGCGACGCGCGCCGCGCCTAAGACGCGAAGGCCCGCCTACCACGTCCTCACCTCCGTCCTCACCTCCGTTGTTGCGGACCGCGCAAAGCCAACACCGGAAGCGTCCGAACCGCTACCGTGCAGACCGTGCCTGCCCATCGACAGAAGTCCCGCCGCCGCCAGATGAGCTTGCGCGCGTACGTGCGCAGTTTGCGGAAAGGACGCGTCATCGCGGCCGTGATCATCGTGCTCGCCGTCGTGGCCGCGATCGCGACGATCGTCGCCACAAGCCAGAACAAGACTCCGAGCGCGTCCGGGAAGCACCACCACCACCACACGACGGTCGTCTCGACGAAGTGCCCCCTCACCGACCTCCCCGCACCGAACGGGAAGGCCCCGCAGCGCGAGCCGCTCGCCGTGAAGATCGGCAACGAGCCCGCCGCCCGTCCCCAGAGCGGCCTCAACGAGGCCGACATCGTCTATGACACGCCGGCCGAGGGGGGCGTCCAGCGCTACATCGCCATCTTCCAGTGCGAGGCTCCCGCGCTCGTCGGCCCAGTCCGGTCCGTCCGCTGGGTCGACTGGCACGTCCTCCAGGATTTCTCGCACGTCGAGCTCGCCTACGCCGGAGGGATCCAGCCGAACCAGGACACCGTCGCCTCCCTGAAGTTCATCGACAACGCCAACGAGTTCGTCCGCTACGGGGCGTACGAGCAGAACCCCGACCGCACGATGCCCGACGCGACCTACGCGTCGCCGACGACGCTGTGGAAACTTTTCGGCCACCACGCGGCACCACAGCCGATCTTCGACTACACAACTGCTCCATTGCCCGCCGGGGCCAAGCCGACCTCATCGTTCGCGATCAACTTCTCCGAGGGAACGGACGTCGTCTGGCAGTGGGACGCCTCGACGGGACAGTGGGTCCACACCTACTCCGGTGTGACCGACGTCGATGCCCTCACGGACCAGCCCGTCACGACGACGAACGTCGTCGTCCAGATCGTGCACTACACGATCGGCCCGGACAGCGAGGACCCCGAACCCAACTCGGGCGACGTCGAGAGCCAGACCGTCGGCACCGGACGGGGCTGGGTCCTGCGCGACGGCGAGGAGATCCCCGTCATCTGGCACCGCGCCTCGCCCTCGTCGATCACGACCTACACGTCGACGGCCGGGCAGCCGGTCGACCTCCAGCCCGGACGCACCTGGGTCGAACTCGTCCTCAACACCACCGCGGCGAACCGCGGCGCGATCACGCCCTGACCGGCCCGCCGGCCGAGTCCGGTTCGCGCCCACTCAGCGGGGGGCCCGGGACCAGCGCTCCACGAAGCGGACGAGCCGGATCTTCGCCGGCCGATACGGCGGGTAGAGCAACGGCACGTCGAGGCGCCGCGGCCGGACGAGCACACCGCGGCGATGACTCAGACGTTCGAATCCCGTCCGGCCGTGGTACGCGCCGATCCCGGAGTGACCGACGCCGCCGAAGGGAAGCTGCGGCACGGCGATCTGCAGGACCGTCCCGTTCACGCACACGCCGCCCGAGCGGGTGCGGGCGATCACCTCGCGCACCGTCCGCCGGCTCGCGGAGAAGACGTAGAGGGCGAGCGGATCGGGTCGCGAGGCGATCCGGTGCAGAGCGTCCTCCAGATCGTCCACGGCGATGACCGCCAGGATCGGGCCGAAGACCTCCTCCGCCATGAGCGGCGAGTCCCACGATGGGTCGCGCACGACCGTCGGCGCGACATAACGGGCCGCCGGATCCGCCTCTCCCCCAACGACGAGCTCGCCGCCGTGGGTCTCGAGCAGCCGGGTGAGCCGCGCGAAATGGCGGTCGTCGACGATACGCGCGTAGTCCCGGCTCGACC
Organism: Acidimicrobiales bacterium; assembly: GCA_050014835.1. GTDB lineage: Bacteria > Actinomycetota > Acidimicrobiia > Acidimicrobiales > Bog-793 > Bog-793. Next base: position 5,715 of record JBEKCO010000002.1, on the reverse strand, counting down.
TGGCGTCGGGCCCGTAGAAGGAGGCAATCGCCGTGCGGAGCGCGTCGAGGAACGGATCGGCGATCCCGCGCTCGACGAGCACGTAGTCGGGCGAGACGCACGTCTGACCCGCGTTGAGGAATCGCCCCCAAGCCACACGGCGCGCCGCAACGGCGAGATCCGCGTCGGCCACGATGACCGCCGGGTTCTTGCCGCCGAGCTCAAGCGTCACGGGGGTGAGGGTCGGCGCAGCCGCCTCGAGAACGAGCCGGCCGGTCGCCTCGCCCCCGGTGAAGAAGAGGTGGTCGATGCCGGCATCGAGCGCGGCCCCGACGACTTCCGGCCCTCCCTCGACCACGGCGACCGCGCCGTCGTCAAGGTGCTCCGCGGCGAGCTCGGCGAGCGCGCGCGACGTCGCCGGTGCGAGCTCCGACGGTTTGATCGCGACGCAGTTCCCCGCCGCGAGCGCGCCGACGACCGGCGCGAGCGAGAGCTGGATCGGGTAGTTCCAAGCTGCGACAACGAGCACGACCCCGAGTGGCTCGCGCACGATCCGCGCCCGATCCGGCCGCAACACAAACGGCACCCGTACACGCTCGTCGCGCATCCAGCGCCCGAGGTGACGCGCGGTGTAATCGATCTCGCCGGTGACGAAGGCGAGATCCGTCAACCAGCCCTCATGGGCAGGTTTGCCGAGATCTGCCGCGAGCGCTTCCACGAGCCGGACCTCGCCCGCGGTCACGAGTCGACGAAGCCGGGCGAGCTGGGAGTGCCGCCACGACAACGGGCGGGTGACGCCGCTGGCGTAGGTGCCGCGGAGTCGGCCGATCGCCCGCGCCGGGTCCCCCCGTGTCGCCCGCATCGCGGCCACCCCGGGTTCCTCCATCGGCGCCCCTCCACCTCGCACAAGCGCCCGGCGCCGTGCCTCAGCGCACGCGCCGCGGCGGCTTCAGCCGTCCGCGGAGCGTACCAACCGCACCCGGGCGAGCCCGATTGGGGCCCCCGGGGCAAGCATCGGCGATCGCGCCGTTACCCTGGTTCCCGGCACAGCGAGGAGGGCGCTACGTGGTCAACGTCGAAGTCGTCGAGACCCCCGAACTCGGGGACCGGAGCTACGTCGCCCACGACGGCGCGACGGCGGTCGTCGTCGATCCGCAGCGAGACATCGACCGCATCGAGGGGCTGCTCACCGCGCACCGGCTCCGCTGCGCGTTCGTGGCCGAGACCCACGTCCACAACGACTACGTCTCGGGCGGACTCGACCTCGCCGGACGATGGGGCGCCGACTACCTCCTCGCCCACGGCGAGAGGCTCCCGTTCGCAAGACGCGACGTCAACGACGGGGATGAGTTCGTCGCCGGAAGCCTGCGCGTGAGGGTCGTCGCGACGCCCGGCCACACCTTCGACCACGTCGCGTACCTCGTTGACGACGGGAGCACCCCCGTCGCGTTCACCGGCGGATCGCTGCTTTTCGGCAGCGTCGGACGGACCGACCTGCTCGGCGGCGCCCACACCGAGACCCTCGCCCGGCTGCAGTTCCATTCCGCCCGCCACCTCGGTGAACTCCTCGCCGATGACGTGCCCGTCTACCCGACGCACGGATTCGGGAGCTTCTGCTCGTCCGGCAACATGACGACGGCGACCGCGAGCACGATCGGCGCCGAACGCGCCCACAACGACGCCTTCACGAGCCCGGACGAAGAGGCCTTCGTCGCGCGTCTCGTCGCCGGGCTGACCGCCTACCCCGCCTACTACGCGCACATGGGAGCGCGAAATCGCGCCGGCGCGGCGCCGGCGGATCTCTCGGCCGTCGTCCGGGTCGATCCCGGCGAGTTAAGGAAGCGGATCGCCAGCGGCGAATGGGTCGTCGACCTGCGGTCCCGGGTCGCGTTCGCGCGCGCCCATCTCACCGGGGCGGTCAGCATCGCCCTCGATGTCTCGTTCGCCACGTACCTCGGCTGGTTGATCCCCTGGGGGATGCCGCTCACGCTCATCGGCGGGACCGAGCATGACGTCGCCGAGGCGCAACGACAGCTCGTCCGCATCGGGATCGACCGCCCGGCCGGCGCGTGGTTCGGCACGACAGAGGTCCTCGGGGCCGACGAACCGTTGCGCGGCTACCCCGTCATCGACTTCGCTGAACTCGCGAACGCCCGGGATCTCGTCGTCGTCGACGTCCGTCGCCGCGACGAGCGACGGGGGGGCCACCTCCCGGGGTCCGTCCACATCCCCATCCACGAGATCCTCTCCCGCCTCGACGAGTTGCCGACCGGCCGACTGGCCATTCACTGCGCAAGCGGGTACCGCGCCTCGATCGCCGCCAGCCTCCTCGACGGGATGGGACGCGACGTCGTGCTGGTCGATGACGATTGGACGAACGCGCGGACGTCCGGGCTCGCGATCGTCACCCCCGAGCCTGAGACGCTCGGCGGTTCGGAGACACGACCTCGAGGGCGCGATCGCGCATCGATGACGACGGACCGCTGTTAGGTCCGCCGGCCAAGGAAATCTCCTCGGCGTCACGGGCGGACGACTCCTCAAGGAGGCATCGAGATGCGCAGCGTCATCACAGGGTTCTGCCACCGGCGCGGGACGGGACGGGTCCGGGGTCGCAGCGCCCGCGCCGTGGCACCCCGCGCCGGACGGCCGGCCGGTCTGCTCGCTGCCGTCGTGCTGCTGCTGGCGTTCGGCATGCTCGGTCCGCTTGCAGCAGTAGCCGGCGCATCCCGTCCTCATCACGGGTCGGGTCACGATTCGGGCGTCGCCGCCCGCGGCGCGGACGATCAGGCGAGCAAGTCGGCGACGGTTTGGCTCTGCCGACCAGGGATGCCGCATGACCCGTGCGCCGCGGGTCTCACCACCACCGTCGTCGATTCCTCGGGGGCGATCTCGGTCGAGCACGCGAAGGACGAGACGGCCTCGATGTTCGACTGCTTCTACGTCTACCCGACGGTGAGCACCGAGACGACCCCGAACGCCGACCTGCGCCTCCAGACCGCGGAGATCGACACCGCAATCGCCCAGGCCTCCCGTTTCTCCACCGTCTGCAAGGTCTGGGCTCCGATGTACCGCCAGATCACGCTGTCGCGCCTGTTCGCCCTGCCGTTGCTCACCGCCTCCTCCGCACCTTCGGTGACCGCCTACGACAGCCTGCGCGCCGGGTTCGAGAGCTACCTGAACAACGACAACGCCAACCGACCGATCGTCTTCATCGGCCACTCCCAGGGTGCCTCGATGCTCATCCGCCTGCTCCAGCACCTCGTGGACAACAACCCGAAACTGCGCGCTCGCCTCGTGCTCGCGATCATCCTCGGCGGAAACGTCGTCGTGCCGACCGGTTCGCTCACCGGCGGCAGCTTCGCCCACATCCCCGTGTGCAGCTCGCCGGGGCAGGCGGGGTGCGTCGTCGCCTACTCGACCTTCCCCAGCCAGCCTCCGGCCTCGACGTTCTTCGGACGTCCGGGTCAGGGTGTCTCGATGATGGCCGGCCAGACGGCGAAGGCCGGGATGCAGGTCGTCTGCGTCAATCCCGCGGCGATCGGCGGGAAATCCGCCACGCTCGAGCCGTTCTTCCCCTCCGAGGGCAAGCTCCCGACTCGGTGGGTCGAGTTCCCGGACTTGTACTCCGCGCGCTGCAAGACAGCCGACGGGACGACCTGGCTCCAGGTGACGAAGGTCTCCGGACCCTCGGATCCGCGTCCGGTCGTGACCGAGAAGGACGGTCCGGACTGGGGTTACCACGAATATGACGTCAACCTCGCCCTCGGCAATCTCCTCGCCGACACCGCCGCCGCCGAGGCAACGTGGTCGAAAGGGGCGCACCGCTAGCGCGGCACTACGGGACCGAACCTCGCGATCGTCGGGACCCGGACGTGGCACACCCGCGCCCGAACCCCCCTCAGGCGGCGCGTGAACGCCGGACCGCCCCGGCCAACGCCCCGAATCCCGCCGCCCTCCGACTGCGACCCGCCGGGGTGCCGGTGAGCCGGACGCCTCCCCCAAAAAAGCGCTAGCTTCTCACCAGCACGTGTCCCGTCGTGGCACGTCTGTGCCCCGTGTCCGACGCTGTCCACAGCCCAAGAGGATCGCGTTGACTCCCGCGAGGAGACCGAGCGCCTCTGCATGCGCAACCTCCTCGACCTCCCGAGCGAGCGCATCTTTTTCAAGGATCTCGACAGCCGCTTCCTCACCGTCAGCCGGGGGTTCCTCCTCGACGAGATGCCGGAATGCTCGATCGAGGACATCCTCGGCAAGTCGGACTTCGACGTCTTCAGCGAGCCGCACGCCGCCGCCGCCTTCGAGGACGAGCAGCGGATCATCCGGACCGGCGAGTCGATCGTCGGGAAGGTCGAGCGGGAGACCTTCCACAACCGCCCCGACGCCTGGGTCTCGACGACGAAGTTCCCGCTGCGCGACGACGAGGGCCAGATCATCGGGACCTTCGGGATCTCGCGGGACGTGACCGCCCAGATCATGGCGGAGCAGGAGCTCACCTTCCAGTCGCTCCACGACGCCGTGACCGGTCTCGCCAACCGGGTCGCGTTGCGCGACCGGCTCTCCCAGGCTCTCGCCCTCCTCGAGCGCCAGACCGGGCAGATCGCCCTGCTGTTCATCGACCTCGACAACTTCAAGACGATCAACGACTCGTTCGGCCACGAGACCGGCGACAAGGTCCTCGTCGAGGTGGCCCGGCGCCTGACGGGCGTCGCCCGGCGCGCCGACACCGTCGCCCGGTTGGGCGGCGACGAGTTCGTCATGCTCTGCACGGCGCTGCGCGACGACGACGACCCGCGGCTCCTCGGCGACCGGGTCGTGCGCGCCGTGGCGCACCCCTACATCGAGAACGGCGTCGACCTCACCATCACGGCGAGCGTCGGGATCGTCCTCACCGGCGACCCGGTCGCCGACGTCGGCCAGCTCCTCCAGGACGCCGACATCGCCATGTACCGGGCGAAGGACGCCGGCAAGAACTGCTTCCAGGTCTTCTCCCCCTCCCAGCGGGCCCGGGTCGTCGCCAACCACGTCCTTGAGGTGGAGCTGCGCGAGGCCCTCGAGGCGGCCCAGCTCTTCCTCCTCTACCAGCCGCTCTTCTCGATCGAGGACCGCAGCCTGTGCGGCGTCGAGGCCCTCGTGCGCTGGAACCACCCGGCCCGGGGGGTCATCCCGCCGGTCGAGTTCCTGCCCCTCGCCGAGGAGCGCGGCCTCATCACCCGGATCGACTCGTTCGTCCTCGACGAGGCCTGCCGCCAGCTCGCCGCCTGGATCGCCGAGGGGGGCTGGGGTGACGGGTTCACGATGGCGGTGAACATCTCCGGGCGCCAGCTCATCGACTCGAGCTTCGTCTCCTCCGTCGCCAAGGTCCTCGCCTACCACGGCCTACCGCCCGGCAGGCTCTGCCTGGAGATCACCGAGACGACGCTGAACGGCGAGGCGGGCGACGTCGAGGCGACCCTCGCCGCCCTTTCCGACCAGGGCGTCCGGCTCGCCATCGACGACTACGGGACCGGCTACTCGACGCTCGCCCACCTCCGCCGGCTCAAGGTCGACATCTTGAAGATCGACCGCAGCTTCATCGAGCAGATCGGCCGCACCGCCCGGGACACGGAGATCATCGCCGCCATCACGGCGATGTCCCACGCCCTCGGGATGACGGTCGTCGGCGAGGGGATCGCGACGAGCGAGCAGCTCGACGAGCTCACCGAGCTCGAGTGCGACACCGCCCAGGGCTTCCTGTTC
>JBEKCO010000001.1:0-99902 GCA_050014835.1 Acidimicrobiales bacterium | reverse complement strand
CACCCGACCTCGAGGCCGAGGGCACGGCGCGCGACCTCGTGCGCCTCGTCCAGCAGGCCCGGCGCGACGCCGACCTCGTGATCACCGACCGGATCGAGCTCACCCTCGCCGTCCCCGACGACATCGCGGCCGTCCTCGACGCCTGGGGTGGCGAGCTTCGTCGCCAGACGCTCGCGACCTCGCTCGCCGTCGTCGCGCCCGGAGATCCCGGGGGCGCCGTGCTCGGCGATCGCGGCGGGTCGACGCGGGCGTCCTACGAACTCCCCGACGGCCGCGGCGTCACGGTCTACCTCCGGCCCGTGGGCACGCCGGCACCCGGGACGAACTAGCCCGGCTGCGCCTTAGGCTGTCCGGCCGCTGCCTTGGCGCCCGGAGTGGTTCGGCTTCGGGCGGACCGTCGGATCGCGGTCGATCGGCACCGCGTCGAGGTCGGCCCCGCGGGCCCAGCGCTGCCAGAGCACTTCGTCGGGGTCGTCGTCGTCCGGTTCGACCGCCTGCAGCGTCCTCCCCGCGGGGAAGCGCGGCGGGTCCTCCCGCTCATCGTCCTCGCCGCGCTCGAAGGCGTCCGCCGCAACCTCGCGGGGCGGCTCCTCGATCGGCTGGTGCGACATCCGCGGCGTCTCGGCCGTGTCCTCGTCCTCGACGCTCGCCCCGGGCGAGTCGCCGGCCGCAGTCGGAGCGGCCGGGTCATCGGGCTCCTCGGCCGCAGCGGTCGCCGCCCACCCGGCCACCGTCGCCTCACCGAGGCTGCCGAGGGCGGCGTTCAGCGCCGCTGAGAGCCGGCTCCGCTCGACGGCCGCGGTCCGCTCGAGCTCCTCCACCTGCCGATTCAGCTCGACCCGGCGCGCCTCCAGGGCGCCGATCTGGGCGCGGACGTCCCCCTCGGCGTCGGCGCGCATCCGACCGGCCTCCTCCCGGGCCTCGGCGGTCAGCGCTGTCGCCTCGAGCCGCGCGTCCTCGATGAGCGCGGCGGCCTCCTCACGGGCCTCCCGCACGGCGAGGTCGGCCGTGCGCTGGGCGAGCACGAGCATGCGACGCAGACTGTCGTCATCGACGCCGGTCTCGCTGTGGCGGACAAGTTTGTCGCGCGCCGCCCCGAGTTCGGCGATGAGCTCGTCGACGGCCCCGGCGACCTTCTCCAGGAACCCGTCGACCTCGTCGGTGTCATAGCCGCGCAGCCGGTCCCGGAACTCGACCTCGCGCAGGATTCGTCCAGAGATCTCCATGATCAAATGGTACGCGGCGAGTAACCGCAGTCGGTGGATACCGGGGACGAAAATGCCACGCCCGGTGGCGCCCCCGGGCTCAACGGGTCCGCAGGATCGAGACGAGGACCTCGAGGGCGACGAGGGCGACGATCGGCGAGAGATCGATCCCCCCGCCCCCGACGCGCAGCGGGGGGAGCACCCGGCGGATCGGCGCGAGGACCGGGTCGGTGACCCGCCCGAGGGCCCGCTCGAACCGGCCGAGGCCGGACCACGGGTCGGTCGGGAACCAGGTGAGGATGATGCGCACGAACAGCACGACGATGTACGCCTGGATCAGATCGACGAGGATGCGGGCGATCACCGGCGCCAGCCTCGGTGGCCAGGACCGCGCGCCGCGGCGTTAGGACCGGTACAGGCCGCGTTGCTGAAGGCGCAGGCGCTCTTCAGGCGAGACCTCGACGTTCGAGGGCGCGAGCAGGAACACCTGGTCGGCGACCTTCTCCATCTGACCGTCGAGCGCGTAGGTGAGCCCGGAGCAGAAGTCGATCATTCTGCGCGACAGGTCCCGCTCGCTCATCTGCAGATTGACGATCACCGGGCTGCCCTGCTTCACGAGGTCGCCGATCTCCTGGGCGTCGCGGAAGTGCGCCGGCGCGACGACGTGGACCCTGCTCGCGGCGAACGACCCGGCGCCGACAGGGCGCACCGCGCCGGATCCCGTCGCGGCCAGGCGGCGCGGGTCGGCAGCACCAATGGGCCGGACGAGCGCGGCGACGCCGCGGCCCTCGGCTTCGTCGGGCCCGGGGTCCGGGTAGACGGTCCTGTCGGGCGCGGAGCCCGGCGCGCCGACCGATGCGTCCTCGGAGTACAGATCCTCCTCGTCGATGTCTTTCAGCCCGAGGTAGGCGAGTGCTCTGTTCATGAACGACGACATCGGTCTCCTTCGCAGCCGAGCCTATTCTGGCATTGCCCTGCCCGCCGGACGAGGACCGAACAGTGCCGTGCCGACGCGCACCATCGTCGAACCCTCGGCCACGGCGAGTTCGAAATCGTCGCTCATCCCCATCGACGCCTCGCGCAGGCCGAGCCTCGCCACGAGACTAAAGACCTGCGCGAACGAACGGCGCGCCCGGTCCGCGTCCCCCGGTGCGGCCACGGTCATCAGCCCGCGCACGTCGAGCCCGAGCGCGTTGAGACGCGCGACGAGGTCCGGGGCCTTGTCCGCCGCGACGCCCCCGCGCCCGGGAAGGCCGGTCGTGTCGACCTCGACGAGCACGGCCGCGCCCGGGGCGTGACGGGCGAGCGCGACCCCCTCCTCGACCCGGTCGACGGCTTCGTACAGCCCGACGAAGGGCGCGAGGCGCGCCACGCTGCGGCGCTGGATACCGCCGATGAGGTGCCACCGCACCGGGGCGTCGGGCGACTCGGCCTGCAACCGCGCCGCCTTGGCGACGAGCTCGCCGGCGTAGTTCTCGCCGATCTCGTCGCAGCCCGCCAGCCGCGCCGCCACGACCGCGGCGTAGTCGAGCCCCTTCGTCACGGCGACGACCCGGACGTGGCCCGCGTCGCCACCGGCCGCCGCGATCCTCCGGCGCACCTCGGCGAGGCGTGCCGGCACGTCGCCGAACGGCGCCGAGCCCGTGCCGCTCACGTCTCGTCCTCTAGCCACACGCCGAGCACGTGCCGGGCCGCGTCGCGCCGCGCCCGGTGGCTGAAGTACTCACCCGAGCAGGCTGTACAGACCCCGACCTGCGCGACGAGCTCGACGTCGGCGGCGGCGAGGCTGCGCCGCACGGCGGCGGGAAGATCGAGCGCCGGCGAGCCGTCGGCGGCCGTGCCGACCACATCGTCGCCGAGGAGCGCGGCGACGCGCGCGAGCTCGCGTGCCCCGAAGGGGTAGCACTCGGCGTGGATGCAGGCCGAGACGACCGCCTCGACGCGGCCCGCGCCCATCGTCCGCATCACCGCGGCGGTCGCTCCGATCACGCCGGCGACGAGCCCCCGCCAGCCGGCATGGGCGACGCCGACGACGCGTTCCTCGCTCGCCAACCCGACGAGCGCGCAGTCGGCGCCAAGCACACCGAGCGCCGTGGCCGGCGACGTCGTGACGATGGCGTCCGCCTCGGCGAGGCCGCCCGCGGGCCCCTCGACCACGAGGACACGGGCACCGTGCACCTGACGGACGAAGGTCCACGGCAGACCGACGAGGCCGCGCAGCACGGCGTCACCGGGGGACGCGGGCTCGAGGGTCGCCGGACGGGCGTCGCCGTCCGCCCCCGACGTGGTCGCGACGACCGCCGGCCCGGAAAGCGGGTAGCGCGTGGTCGAGACGGCCCCTCAGCGGAGGAACGACGGGACGTCAAACTCGTCGTCGGCGAAGTCGAGGTCGTCGTCAGCGGCGGCGAACGACTCGGTCTCGGCGTAGTTCTCACCCGTCCGCCCGAACTGGGCGCCGCGGCCGACGCCCTCGTCGTACTCCCGGGCGACGTACCCGTACCCGCCGTCGTCGAAGGGTTCGAAGCCCGCCGCGATCACCGTCACGCGCACCGCGTCGCCGAGCTCCTCGTCGATCACGCTGCCGAAGATGATGTTGGCGTCCGGATGGGCGATGGCGTGGATCGCCTCGGCCGCCTCGTTCACCTCGAAAAGCCCGAGGCTCGGTCCGCCGGCGATGTTGAGGACGATGCCACGCGCGCCGTCGATCGACCCAGACGACAGCAACGGGCTCGTGATCGCGTGGTGCGCCGCGGTCAGCGCGCGGCCCTCCCCGGAGGCGACACCGACGCCCATGATCGCCGACCCGGCGTCGTGCATGATCGTGCGCACGTCGGCGAAGTCCGTGTTGATGAGTCCCGGCATGTTGATGAGATCGGTGATCCCCTTCACGCCCTGCAACAAGATGTTGTCCGCCATTTTGAAGGCTTCCACCATCGTCGTGTTCGAGTCCGCCAGCGTGAGCAGCCGCTCGTTCGGGATGACGATCATCGTGTCGACCTGTTCGCGCAGTCGCTCGATCCCCTGCTCCGCCTGCATGGCGCGTCGGCGCCCTTCGAAGGCGAACGGCTTCGTGACGATCGCCACCGTGAGCGCCCCGAGATCGCGCGCCACCTCGGCGATGACCGGCGCGCCGCCCGTGCCGGTGCCGCCACCTTCGCCGGCGGCGATGAACACCATGTCGGCGCCCTTCAGGGCCTCGCCGATCTCCGCGGAGTGATCGAGCGCCGCGGCGCGGCCGACCTCGGGGTCGCTCCCCGCGCCGAGGCCGCGGGTCAGCTGGCGCCCGATGTCGAGCTTCAGATCGGCCTCGCTCAGCAGCAGCGCCTGCGCGTCGGTGTTCACGGCGACGAACTCGACACCCCGCAGCTCCGAGTCGATCATGCGGTTCACGGCGTTCACGCCGCCGCCGCCGATCCCGACCACCTTGATGACGGCGATGAAACCCTGAGCTGCCTCGGACATCTGTGACGCTGCCTTCCTGCCACGAACCACGCCAGCGCCGGGGCCCCGGCCTCGACAACGACTCAGAGGTCCCGAGTCCCGCCCATGGTCCCCCAACTGCTTCCGACGACCGCGAGGGGCCTCCGTCTCCCCACCGACCACCTGCGGACCCCAGGCGGACCACTGGAGCGTCTCAGGCATGCGAGAGCCAGGCCGACCATAGGACTGGCGCCTCATGGGGTCAAGACCGGATCAGACGGTGCGCGCAGGTCGATCGTGGCAACACCGTGCAGCGAAACCTCGGCAAGCACCGTCGCTAGCGCGACGAACTTCGCCGGCAGATCGACGCTTGATCCGAGGATCACACGCGGCGCGGCGCGCAGCTCGGCGACGACCCCGAGCCCCGGTTCGGCCCGCAACGCCGCGATCCGGCCGATGAGGCTCCGGGGCAGCACCGCCGCGGCGACGAGGAGCGTGGCCGCGCCACGGACCCTCCCACCCGGCGCCGGGGGACGCGCCAGGCCGGTGAGCAGGACGATCCCCGCCGGCCGGCGGGGATCGTCGGCGAGCACGCGCCCGGTCACGTCGACGAGAGCGACGCGACCCGACCCGATGGCCAATGCGGCAACCGGGCGCCGCTCGGTGACGACGACGCGCACGCTCGAGGGGAACGAGACCGTCACCGACGCGGCTTTTATCCAGGGCAACCGTTCGATGGCGTGGGCGTCCGCCACCGTGTTCACGTCGATGAGCGGTGGGTCGCCGCCGAGCCCGCCCGCGGCGAGGATCTCGGCGCGCGTCGTATGCACCTCCCCGGTGACGGTCACGTGACGCGCCGAGACGATCGGCAGGTGCGCCAGACCGAACAGCCCGGCGGCGGCGGCGACGACGGAGGCGGCGACGGCGCCACGACGCAGTCGCCGCCGGCCTGTCTCGCGGGCGACGCCGACGCGCCGCCCGGCCATTCTGTCCGGGGACCGCTCGCGACCCTCGTCCCCATGCCCCCCGGCGCCCCGGGACGGCCGGCCGCCGGGTGGCGTCGGCGCCCCGTTCACGGGCCGAACCCCACGAGGCAGATCTCGACCTGCAACTCGACGCCGCAGCGTTCGGCGACGAGCCGGCGCACCTCGCCGAGGAGGCGGTAGACGTCGTCGGCGGAGGCACCCGGGTCAGCCTGGATGAAGTTGGCATGGCGGCGGGCGACACGGGCTCCCCCGATGCGCAGGTCCTTCAGGCCGGCGAGCTCGATCAGCCGCCCCGCCGAGTCCCCCGGCGGGTTCTGGAAGACCGACCCGGCGTTGCGCCCGGCGGGCTGGTTCGCCCGGCGCCAGGCGACGATCTCGGCGATCGCGGCGGCCGACTCGGCCGCGTCGCCGGAGCTCAGGGCGAAGCTCGCCGACACGACGATCTCATCAGGGCGCACCCCCGAGTGCCGGTAGGAAAGAGCGAGGTCGCCGACCCCGACGGTGCGGTCCGTCCTTGCCCGCAGGTCGACGACACGGGCGGCGACGAGGCGGTCCGTCGTCTGGGAGCCGTGGCCGCCGGCGTTCATCCGGACCGCCCCCCCGACCGACCCGGGAATCCCGACCGCCCACTCCATGCCCGTCAGCCCCGCCGAGGCGGTCGCGCGCGCGAGCGCCGGGTAGGCGACGGCGCCCCCGGCCATGACGACGCCGTCGCCGCCGAGCCTCACCGCCTCGAAGCCACGGCCGAGGGCGACGCAGAGCCCGGGGAAACCCGCCTCGGCGACCAACAGGTTCGACCCCCGCCCGAGAACGAGCACCCCGACCCCACTCTCGGCGACGGCGTCGACGACCGTGCCGAGATCGCCCTCGTCGTTCACGAACGCGAGGAGCGCCGCCCGCCCGCCAAGGCGGTACGTCGTGCGGGCGCCGAGCGGTGCGTCGCGCACGGCGAGCGGGCCGAGGCGCGCCGCGGCGTCCTCCACCGCCGGGTCGGTGCGGGCGGCCCGGTCGTCACGCCGGCCGAGGCGCCCCATCTAGCCCTCGAATCCGGCGAGGAGGTCCCCGGCGAGGCTCGTCAGGTCACCCGCGCCAAGCGTGAGGCAGCAGTCCCCGGGCCCTAGCGTCCGCCGCAGGTACTCGACGAGCTCGGCGCGCTGCGCGAGGTACGACACGGCCCCCTCGGGATGGGCGGCGAGGACGGCGTCGACGACGAGCTTGCCCGACACCCCCGGGCGGGGTTGCTCTCCCGCGCCGTAGACGTCGGTGACGACGAGCTCGTCGGCGTCGACGAAGGCGTCCGCGAAGTCGCCGGCGAGCGCCGCGATCCGGGAGTAGCGGTGCGGTTGGAAGACGCAGACGATGCGGCGCCAGCCCCCGCGGCGCGCCGTCGCGAGCGCCGCCGCGACCTCGCCCGGCAGGTGAGCGTAGTCGTCGACAAGCGTCGCGCCCATCGCCTCGCCGCGGAACTCGAAGCGCCGCGCGACCCCGCCGAAGCGGGCGAGGGCGCGCCGCACCACGTCGAGCTCGACCCCGACGGCGACGGCGGCCACCGCCGCCCCCGCGGCGTTGAGGGCGTTGTGCCTACCCGGGACCGGGAGTGAGAGCGCGGTCTCGTCGCCTGACGCCGAGCGCAGGTCGAAACTCACGTCGCTGCGGCCCCCGGAGAAGTGCGTGATCCGCCAGGTCGCCTCGGCGCCGAAGCCGTATGTCGTCGCGCCGGGGGGCGCGAGGCGCGCCGCGACCGGGTAGTCGCTGCACACGACGGCGCCGGAGGTGGCGGCCGCCAGGAAGCGACCGAAGGCCGTCCCGAGGCTCTCGAAGGAGCCATAGTGGTCGAGGTGGTCGGGCTCGACGCTCGTCACGACGGCGATCTCACACTGCAGCTCGAGGAAGGTCCCGTCGCTCTCGTCGGCCTCGACGACGAGCCAATCGCCTTCGTCCCACACCGCTCCCGAGCCGATCTCGTTGATCTCGCCGCCGATGATGAACGACGGCGACAGCGCCGCCTCGACGAGGATGAGGGCGAGCATCGAGCTCGTCGTCGTCTTGCCGTGGGTGCCGGACACCGCGATCGTGCGTCGTAGTCGGCTGATCGCGCTCAGCACCTCGGCCCGGCGGTGCACGGTGACCCCCCGCCGGAGCGCCTCGACGACCTCGGCGTTCGACGGCGGGATGGCGCTCGAGATGGCGAGGAACTCGGCTTCACCGAGGTTCGCCGGGTCGTGGCCGATCGCGACGCGCACGCCCAGGGCCCGCAGCCGTTCCAGGGCCACGCCGTCTTTCAGGTCGCTGCCACTCACCTCGTGGCCCATCTCGACGAGCACCGTGGCGATCGCGCTCATCCCGGCACCACCGATGCCGACGATGTGCACCTTGCGCGATCGGGAAAGGTCCGGCTGGCTCACGTCTCCTCCTGTCCTGCGGGACCGCTCTCGGGGGCACCGGCGCGCCCCCCGCTCCACTGCCGGGCGGCCACCCCCCGGACGAGCGCCGCGACGGCGCCGGCGGCTTCCGGTCGGCCGACTTCGCGCGCCGCGCGACCCATCGCCTCGCGGCGCGCCGGGTCGGCGAGGAGCGCCGCCACCTCGCCGGCAAGACGCCCGCCGGTCGCCTCGTCGTCGCCCACGACGATCGCGGCCCCCGCCGCGGCGAGCAGCTCGGTGTTGCGCCGTTGGTGGTCGGACGGGGCCCCGGGGAGCGGCACGAGGATGCTCGGCGTGCCGATCACGGCGAGCTCGGCGACCGTCGAGGCGCCGGCGCGGCTGACGACCACGTCGGCCGCGGCGAACAGGTCGGCGAGACGGTCCTCGTAGGCGACGACCCGGTACCCGCTTTCACCCCGGTCGGCGAGCCCAGCCGCCGCGGCGGCGGCCTGCGCCTCGGCGAAGTCCCGCGGGCCGCAGACGTGGTAGACGAACGCGCCGTCGCCCCCGAGACGCGTCGCGAGCTCGACCGCGGCCCCGTTCAGGCGCCGCGCACCGAGCGAACCGCCGACGATCCCGACGAGCGGGCCGTCACCGCCCACCGCCAGGTTCCGGCGGGAACGGTCACGACCCTCGGCGGACCGCTCGACCGCGAGCACCTCGGGGCGCACCGGGGCCCCGGTGAGGACCGAGCGCGGCAGCTCGGTTCCCGGGAACGCGACGGCACAGGCCTTGGCAAAACGGCCGATCATCCGGTTCGCCGCGCCCGGTACCGAGTCGACGTTCACCACGACGACCGGGATCCGCAGCACGAGCGCCGCGCACGAGCAGGCAACCGCCCCGAACCCCCCGACGGCGACGACGACGCGGGGACGCCGGCGCACGAGCAGCGCGAGTGCGGCGGCGAAGGCGGCGGCGATCCCGCAGACCGCCGCGACGTTGCGCAGATTGAAACGGCGCTCGACGCCGCGCCCGGGGAGCAAGGTGAGCGAGAACCCCGCCTCGGGGACGAGACGGCGCTCGATCCCGCGGCGCGCCCCGACGAAGTGGACCGCCGACGGCGCGTACCCCGAGGCGACGAGCGCCCGGGCGAGCGCGATCGCGGGCAGCACGTGACCTGCGGTCCCTCCCCCCGTGACGATCACCTCGACCCGGGTCGTCGTCACCGCCCCGATCGGCCGCGGGGGCGCTCGTCGCGCGCTGCGGCGAACGAAACGGTCTTCACCCCGGGTTGGCGGGCGATCCTCACGAGCAACCCGGTCGCGGCGAGCAGCACGACGAGCGACGAGCCCCCCGCCGACACGAACGGGAGCGGGATCCCCGTCTCGGGGAGCGCCCCGATCACCCCGCCGATGTTGATCAGCGCCTGGAACACGATCCAGGTCGCGATTCCAGCCGCCACCAACGAGGCGAAGCGGTCCTCGCTGCGCCGCGCGATCCGGATGCCCAGCCAACCGATCGCCAGGAACCCGCACAGCACGCCGATCGCGCCGACAAGGCCGAAGTTGTTGCCGACGATCGCGAAGACGAAGTCTGTGTTCGCGTTGGGCAGGAATCCCCACGCGGCTGGGGAGCCGCCGAGACCGGTCCCGAACCAGTGGCCGGAGCCGAGCGTCACGAGGGACTGGACGACCTGGTAGCCCGTCGTCGAGGCGTGGGCGAACGGGTTCCAGAACGTGGCGAGCCGCGCCCTTCCGTACGGCTCGATGAGCAGGAACGCGCCGCCGAGGACCGCGAACACCCCCACCATCCCGAGAATCTTGCGGACCGGCACGCCCGCGGCGTAGAGCAGCACCGCCCCGATCACCGCGATGACCACTGCCGTCCCGAGGTCGGGCTGGCGCACGATGAGGATCCCGAGGACGCCGAGCACGATGAGCACCGGGCGCATGACGTCCGCCCGAGAGCCGGTCGGGCCGCCGCGACGCGCGAGCAGGTCGGCGACGAAAAGCACGACGGCGAACTTCGCGAACTCCGAGGGCTGGAAGCGGAGCGGACCGAGGTTGATCCAGCGGCTCGAGCCAGCCGTTACCGTGCCGACCCCCCGGACGAGGACCGCCAGGAGCGCCACTACGGTGCACAAAAGGAACGGGACGGCGATGCGGCGCCAGAACTGCAGGGGCAGGCGCGCCGCCACGACGAACACGACAGCACCGAGGGCGAGCCACACCCCCTGGTGCTCGGCGGTCGACCAGGGCGACCCATTGGCCGCGATCGACTCCACCGACGAGGCCGAGAGCACGACGATAAGGCCGAAGACGCAGAAGGCGAGCACGAGCGCCGTGAGCGCCGCGGCGTCGCGCCGGGCGGCGGCGGTGGTCGTCAGCCGGCGCACGACCGGGCGCTTCGGCTCCGTCGTCGCCTTCTCGTCGGGCTCGCCACGCTCGGGCGTCGTGCCGCCGACGAGACGCAGGCGCGCCCGGTCCGACCCGTCGCGTCGGCGGGCGGGCCGGGTGACCGGCCGGCGCTCGACGACCCCGGTCGCCACCGTCAGCCCCCCGCCTGCCGGCTGACCGCACGCGCCGAGAGCTTCAGCACCTCGCGCGCGAAGTCGTCGCCACGCGCCTCGAACGACTCGTACCAGTCGAACGAGGCGCAACCGGGTGAGAGCAGTACCGTGTCCCCGGGGCGCGCCATCTGCGACGCCAACGCCACCGCCTCGCCCATCGAGGTGGCGGTCGGGACGGTGTAGTCGGAGGCGAAGGCCGCGACGATGTCGGGCGCCGCCTCGCCGATCGCGACGACACCGTGGAGCGCGCAACCCGGCTCCCCGTCGACGGCGCGCCGCACCGCGGCAAGGTCGAGGCCCTTGTTCCGGCCGCCGAGGATGAGGACGACCGTCGGGAAGCCCCGCAGCGCGGCGGCGACGGCCGCGGGGGTCGTCGCCTTCGAGTCGTCAAAGTAGGCGACACCCTCGACCGTCGCCACGTGCGTCAGGCGGTGGATCGGCGGGGCCGTCTTTTGCAGCGCCTCCCGGCACCCGTCGACCGACGCCCCCGCCTCCCGTGCCGTGGCGAGCGCGCCGAGCGCGTTCTGGGCGTCATGGGGCAGGTTCCGGACGAGGTCGCGCGTCGTTACGAGCACGTCCCCGTCCGGGGCGAGGAAGCGGTTGTCGACGAGGCGGTAGCCGGCGCCGGCCGAGCCGAACGTCACCAGACGCCCCGGAGACCGTTGCGCCTCGGCGGCGACGATGGGGTCGTCGAGGTTCGCCACCGACACGTCGTCGGCGTGCTGGTTCGCCCAGATGCGCGACTTCGCCGAAACGTAGTCCGCGAAGGACCGGTGCCAGTCGAGATGGTTCTCCGCCAAGTTCAACCAGGTCGCGACGTGGGGACGGAACGACGGGCTGAGCGCGAGCTGGAACGACGAGACCTCGGCGACCGCCACGTCGACCTCGCCGCCAGTCACCGACGAGATCAACGGCTCACCGATGTTCCCGGACGCCTCGGCGCGCACCCCTGAGGCGGCGAGCATCGCCGCCACGAGCGCCGTCACGGTCGTCTTGCCGTTCGTCCCCGTCACCGCGACGATCGGGACGGGCGAAAGTCGCCCGGCGAGCTCGATCTCCGACACGAGCCGTTCCGGTTCGACGACGCTGAACACGGGATGGCGCGGCGTCACGCCGGGGCTCACGACCACGAGCGCGCACCGCCTGACGGCGGCCGCGAGCTCGCCCTCGTCCGGAGCCATGACGAGGTCGACGCCGAGCGAGCGCGCGGCCGCCCGGCGCTCGGGGGTCGGCGCGTCCTCGATCGCGACGATTTCGAGACCCATCGCGCCGAGCACGCGCGCGACGGCCTGGCCCGTGACGGCGAAACCGATCACCGCCACGGGACCGCGCAGACCGCCGTCGGACACGGGGCGCGCCGTCACAACAGCGCCCTCACGCCGAGGAAGTCCGCGTAAAAGATGCCCAACCCGACCGCGGTGCACAGGGCCGAGAAGATCCAGAACCGCACGATGACGGTCGTCTCCGGCCATCCGACGAGCTCGAAATGATGGTGGATGGGCGCCATCCGGAACACCCGGGTGTGAAAGACGTGGAAGCTGATCACCTGGATGACGACCGACATCGTGACGACGACGAACAGGCCGCCGAGGATCGGCAATAGCAGCTGCACGTTCATCTCGATGGCGAGACAGGCGAGCGCCGTCCCGATCGCCAGGGACCCCGTGTCGCCCATGAAGATCTTCGCCGGGGCCGCGTTCCACCAGAGGAATCCCACGCAGGCGCCGGCCAGCGAGATCGCGACGAGGGCCAGGTCCAGCGCGGCGTGGACGTGGTAGATCTGCACGTGCCGGTACTGCCAGTAGCCGACGAGGGTCAGACCGGTGAACGTGAAGGCCGAAGCGCCCGCGGCGAGCCCGTCGAGGCCGTCAGTCAGGTTCACGGCGTTCGCCCCGGCGGTGACGATGAACGTGGCCCAGATGAGCCACACCGCCGTGCCGAGGACCACGCCAGGCACGCTCGCGCGGGTGAACGAGATCACCGTGCTCGCCGCGGCCCAGTGCTGGGCGGCGAGCGCGAAACCGACCCCGACCAGGAGCTGCAGGACGATCTTGCCGCGCTTGTTCAGCCCGAGGCTGCGTTGGCGCCGCACCTTCAGCCAGTCGTCGGCGAACCCGATCGCCCCGGCGGCGACGAGCGCGAACATGACGAAGCCGCCCGCCCAGGTGAACCGGGCGCTGTTGCCGAGGTGCCCGAGGAGGTACCCGGCGCCGGCGGCGATGATGATGGTCAACCCGCCCATCGTCGGCGTGCCCTCTTTCACGATGTGGATGGCGGGCCCGTCCCGGCGGACCTGCTGGCCGATCCGGCGGTCCGCGAGCGCCCGCAACAGGATCGGCGTCCCGAAGCCCGACACCAACAAGGCGATGGTGCCGGCCATGAAGATCGCGATCATCTCGCCACCCCGCCCGCGCCCGGCGCGCGCCGCCTCGCCGACCGCCGGTTCGCCCGGTCGATCCAGTCGAGCTCGGCGCGCACGACCTCCCGGTCGTCGAATCGCAGGGTCACGTCGGCGAACTGCTGGGTCGTCTCGTGTCCCTTGCCCGCCACGACGACGATGTCACCGGGTCGCGCGGCGCGCAGCGCGCCGGCGATGGCGGTCCGCCGGTTCGGCTCGACGACGACCTTCGCGGGTCCCGCCATCCCGGCACGGATCTCCTCGATGATCGACTCCGGGTCCTCGTTCCGAGGGTTGTCGGTCGTCAACACAACGACGTCGGCAAGCCGCGAGGCGACCGCCCCCATCACCGGCCGCTTGCCGCGGTCGCGGTCCCCGCCGCAACCGAAGACGACGATGACGCCCGGCTTGCCCGGGACGTCCGCCGCGGCCCGGTCGGCGCGCACCGCGGCGAGCACCTGCTCGAGGCCGGCCGGGGTGTGGGCGTAGTCGACGATCGCGGTGACCCCTCCCGCACCCTCCAGGGCCTCGAAGCGCCCGGGGACCCCCGCCGCCTGGCCGAGACCCTCGACGATGGCGTCCGGCTCCACGCCGAGGGCACGCGCCGCGCTCGCCGCGGCGAGCGCGTTCGCCACGTTGAACGCGCCCCCGAGTCGCAGGTGAACCAGCCGCTTGCCGAGCCGGAAGCTCGTCTCGGTCAAGCCGAGCTCGAGCTCGCGCACGTCGTCGAGCGAGTACGACACCGTCGGGATCTCGGCCCGGTCGAGCAGGCGCCGGCCGAACTCGTCGTCGCGGTTCACGACGGCGAAGCGGGCGCGCTCGGGGTTGAAAAGGCGTGCTTTCGCCGCGAAGTAGGCGTCGATCGTCTCGTGGTAGTCGAGGTGGTCCCGCGACAGGTTCGTGAAGACCGCGACGTCGAAGCGGACCCCGTCGACACGGTGCTGGACAAGGGCGTGGGATGTCACCTCGACCGCGGTCGCGACGATCCCGGCGTCGCGCATCTCCGCGAGCGCCCGCTGGAGCTGCGGCGACTCCGGCGTCGTGCGCGCCCCCTCGAGCGTCCCGATCACCCCGGTCGGCCAACCGGCCCGTTCGAGGATCGACCGGAGCAGGTAGGTCGTCGTCGTCTTGCCGTTCGTGCCGGTGATCCCGACGCTGTGGAGCGCGGTCGCGGGATCCCCGTAGAAGGCGCACGCGGCCTTGGCCATCGCGATCCTCGCCGTGCCCGGAGGCACGACGAGCTGGAGCGCGTCGCCGACCTCGGGGCCAAGGGTGTGCTCGCAGATGAACGCGACGGCACCTTTCGCCGCCGCTTCGCCGGCGAAATCGTGCCCGTCGTGGCGGGTGCCGACGAGGCAACAGAACAGCGACCCCGGCCGCGCCTCGCGGTCGTCGAAGACGACGTCGGCGATCTCGATTCCCCGGCGGCTGCCGAGCTCGACGAGCGGCGCGACGCGGTCGATGATCCGCGCGACGACGCGGTCGGCTCCCACGTCGTCCACCGCCGGGCTCGTCACCGCTTCGACGCGGGGCTCACATTCGCGTCGAGTGCCGCGCCCGACGGTGGCGGGATGTCGAAGCGACGGAGTGCATACCGCATGATCTGGGAAAACACGGGGGCGGACACCGTTCCACCGTAGATCGGTGTCGGGTGGTTCAGTACGACGATTCCCGAGAGCTGGGGATCCTCGGTCGGCACGAATCCGACGAAGGTCGCGTTCCAGTCCCCCGCGACGTAGCCGAGCGCACCCGTGTCCGGGACCTGGGCCGTGCCCGTCTTGCCGGCGACCGTGTACCCGGGGATGTGGGCGAGCACGGCCGTCCCGTCCTGCACGACACCTTCCAGCATCGGCACGAGCTCGGCGACGGTCGAGGCGGCCACCGTCCGGACGCCCGACGAGGCCGACACGAGGTGCTCGGCCCCGTCGCCGGTCACGGTGCCGGCGACGAGATGGGGCGGGACGAAGACGCCGTCGTTCGCGATCGTGTTGTACGCGTCGAGGATCTGGAGGGGCGTCACCGCGATGCCGGTGCCGATCGGGACCGCGGCCGCCGCCGAACCGAACCACGTTGCCGGGGAGCCGACGATGCCGGCGGACTCCCCCGGCCAGTCGAGGCCCGTCAGGCGGCCGAAGCCGAGGGCCGACAGGCCGGCGGCGAGCCGGTCGAGCCCGAGCCGTTGCGCGATCTCGATCGTGCCGATGTTCGAGGACTGGGCGAGGATCTGCGCCACCGTGAGCTGCTCGGTCGGGTGGACCTCGGCGTCGGCGAACTGATAGCCGCCGACGCTCAGCGTGTCGGGGACGGTGAGCACCGTCGAGGGCGTGATGATCCCCGCCTGCAACGCCGCCATGATCGTGGCGAGCTTCATCACCGAGCCCGGCTGGTACACGGTCGTCGCCGCGAGGTTCGAGGCCGCCGGCTCGACCTTGCCGTGCGGGCCGGCGACGAGGTTGACCATCGCGAGGATCGCGCCCGTGTGGACGTCCATCACGACGGCGCTGCCGGACCGTGCCCCGGTCGCGACGATCTGCGCCGCGAGGTCCTTCTCCACCTCGACCTGGAGCGGTTCGTCGATCGTGAGGACGAGACCCGTCCCCGCCTTCGACGCGACGACGTCGGTCGGCTTCGTGGGGAGCGCCAACCCGCCCGGGGCGAGGGCGACGAGCTCGCTGCCCGACCTGCCGGCAAGGAGCGAGTTCTCCGCCTCCTCGACGCCCGCGTCACCGACCCCGGCGGCGTTCACGCCGCCGATCAGCGGCTGGAAGTCCTTGCCCCCGGTCGTCACGCGCACGCTGTCGCTCGCGAAGGTCAGGCCGGCGAGGTCGCGACGCTCGATCGGGGCCACCGCGGCGTCCTTCAGGCCCCGGGCGAGCACGACGTAGCCGTTGTGCTCGCTCAGTTCGGCGACGAGACGGGCGACGGGGACCCCGAGGAGCGGGGCGAGCGTGATCGCCTCCGTGCGAGGGGCCGTGATCTGGAAGTCGTCCGCGACGACGTCGGTCCGTGGGACCGAGACGGCGAGGACGTCCCCCGTTTTGTCGTAGATCGCGCCACGTGTCGCGGCGAGGGTCACTTTCTGGATGACCTCTCCCTTTTCGTAGGCCACGTAGCGGGCGCCGTCGGCGACCTGGACGACCGCGAGCCGGACCACGAGACCGAGCGACGCGATGACCATGACCGCGGCGACGACGTGCAACCGGGCCCGGCGGGCGGGCGGTTCCGGGGGGCGGCGGTGGGGAGTTCGCCGCGCCGGCCTCGTCACGTCGCGGTCGTCGGCGCCGAGATCGCGCCGGACCGACTCGGATCGACGGGAACGAGGTAGGTCACGTGGCTCGGCACCACCATCCCGAGCTCCTGTTCGGCGAACGAGAGGATGCGGGTCGGCGATTCGAGCTGCGCCCGCGTGAGCTGGAGGTTCTGATTCTTGGCGACCGACGTCGCGAGCTGCTGTTGCGTCCGGTCGAGGTGGACCTGCTGGGCGGCGACGAACGCCTGACCGGCGGCGACGATCACGAGCGCGACGGCGACGCAGATCGCCGCCGCCGCCCAGACGAACCTCGCCCTGCGCCGCAGGCGCCGGTCCTCGAGCTCGGCGCGACCGAGGACCTCCAGGCGGGCGCGATTGGCGGGGTGGGACGGTGCAACCGGTCGCTCGACAGGGACCGTCGTGGCGAGCCGGGCGGCCCGGGCCGGCGCCATCAGCTCGCCTTCTCCTCGTCGGCCTCGAGGCGCTCGACCGCCCGCAGACGGGCGGCGTCGGCGCGGGGATTGCGCGCAACCTCCGCCGCCGACGGGCGCCGGGCGCCCCGGGTGATGAGGCGCGTGACGGGTCGTGCGCCGCAGACACAGGGCAGCCTCGGAGGACAGGTGCAGCTCCCCGTCGACCACGTCCGGAAACGCTCCTTGATCAGACGGTCCTCCCCCGAGTGGTAGGCGAGGGTGACCAGGCGGCCCCCGGCAACGAGCTGGGCGAGCGCCGCGTCGAGGGCGACGGGCAGCACGTCGAGCTCACCGTTGACGGCGACGCGCAGGGCCTGGAAGACGCGGCCCGCGGGGTTGCCCCGCCGACGGGCGCCGGCCGGAACGGCGTCGGCGACAAGATCCGCGAGCGCGGTCGTCGACGGGATCGGGCGGGCCCGGACGATCGACCGGGCGATGCGGTGGGCGAAGCGCTGCTCGCCGTGGGCGGCGAACAAGCTCGCGAGGTCCTCCTCACCGAGGTTGTTCACGAGGTCCTGCGCGCTCACGGGCCGCGAACGGTCCATACGCATGTCGAGCGGCGCGGCGAACCGGTAGGAGAAACCCCGATCGGGGTCGTCGAGCTGGTGCGAGCTCACCCCGAGGTCGAAAAGAACGGCCGACACCGCGCACGTCCGCACGCCGTGCCGGGGGAGCTGTGCCGCGAGCAGGTCGGCGAGCGCGTCGAAACGGGCGTGGAACACGCGCGCCCGATCGCCGAAGCGAGCGAGGCGCGCCGCTGACTCCGCGACGGCGTCGGCGTCGGCGTCCATCCCGACCACGGCGAGGTCGGGGCGGCTCTCGAGGACAGCGACGGCGTGGCCACCACCGCCGACCGTCGCGTCGACGACGACGCCCGACGGCACGGCCCGCAGCAGCTCGACGACCTCGTCGACCATGACCGGCGTGTGGAAGGTCCCCTGGCTCATCCGCAGCTCCCCGACTTCTGGCCGGGCGAGGGTCGCCCTGCAGAACGGATGGAGATCGGCGGAGAGGGGTTGATGCTGGCCATCCTTGGCCGCAGCCGAGGAGCTGCGGATGAGCCAGGGGACATTCCTCGGGGAGCGAGTCTGACGACACGGGCGCGTCCGGTGCTGACAGGGTCGGAGAAGCGCACGGTCGGTCTCCGTCACGGTCACGCGCCGGTCGTGACGGCCGCGCCCGTCGGGTCGAGCGCCTTGGCGTTCCAGGCCGGCGGGGACCACAGCTCGACGTGGTCCATGACGCCGACGATGACGACCTCGCGTTCGAGGCCCGCGTAGCTCCGCAGGTCCGTCGCGATGAGGATCCGGCCCTGGTTGTCGATCTCGATCTCGTCGATCGCCGAGCACCACTCGCGCACCTGGTTGCGCGTCCAGGTGTCGACGGCGGACTGCTCCCGGGTGTCGATCTCGGCCTGGAAGGTCTCCGGCGTCCAGATCGCGACGCAGCCCTCGAGGTGGGGGGTGAGGAAGCAGCGGGGACCGAGGCGGGAGCGGATACGGGCAGGGAGGATCAGTCGACCCTTCGAGTCGAGTGAGTGGTCATACCTCCCAAAGAAGCTGCTCTCGGGGCCCAACGTGGTTGCCCTTCCTTCTCAAACCACGGGTCGCCGATTGGGTGACTCCGCTCCCCTGCCCTCCATTTCGCGCCACTCTATGTGTCAATCCCTCCACCGTCAACCACAAAGAGTTCCCGGACGCTCGCGGCCTGCCCGAACGCGTGACGTCCCCCACCGTTTCTCACGTGCCGGCGGCGGGACGCGGCCGATTCGCGACCAAAAAAAGGCACGGGCGCCGATTGGGGACCGGATTCGCCCAGTTCGGCACCGCCGCGGCGTCAATGGCCGCGCTCCGGGGACGCGGTGGTGCGATGTGGGGCCGTGTCAGAGAGCGGATGGACGCGGCGGCGCGGCACCCCGGTGGGCACCGGCGCGAGGACGGGGTGCCGCGCTCAGCGCGCGGCGACCCCGGTCGCGGTCCGGCGGGTCGCGGGGTGCCCGCCGGGGCCGTTACGAATGGGTCGGGGTCAGTCCACCCCGACGAGCGTCTTCACCGCGGCGACGATCGCCCGTAGGCCGGCCTGGGCGTCGGCGAAGAACATGCCGGTCTTCGGGTCGTTGTAGAGCTCGTTGTCGATCCCGGCGTAGCCGTGGCCCATCGAGCGCTTGATGACGATGATGCTTTTCGCCTTGTCGACGTCGAGGATCGGCATGCCGGACACGGCGTTGCCCGGCCTGCGGGCCGCCGGGTTCGTCACGTCGTTCGCCCCGATGACGAGGGCGACGTCGGCGCGGGGGAACTCGGGGTTGATCTCCTCCATCGTCTTGAGCTGCTGATAGGGAACCTCGGCCTCGGCGAGCAGGACGTTCATGTGGCCCGGCATCCGTCCGGCGACCGGGTGGATCGCGTAGGAGACCTCGACGCCCCGCTTCTCGAGTAAGTCGGCCAGCTCCTTCACCGCGTACTGGGCGTGCGCCGCCGCGAGCCCGTAGCCCGGGACGATGATCACCTTCTGCGCGTAGGCGAGCTGGATCGCGACGTCGTCGGCTCCCACCGAGCGCACCTGACCGGTCGCACCGGCGCCGATGACGCTCGCCGTGTCGCCCGTGCCGAACCCGCCGGCCACGATGTTGAGGATCGACCGGTTCATCGCGTCGGCCATCAGCTTCGTGAGGATGCTCCCCGAGGCGCCGACGAGCGCGCCGGCGATGATGAGACCGACGCTGTTGATCACGAATCCTGCCATCGCGACGGCCGTGCCAGTGAAGGCGTTGAGGAGCGAGATCACGACCGGCATGTCCGCGCCGCCGATCGGCAGGACCATGATCACGCCCATGATGAGGGCGGCGACCGCGATCCCGATCAGCGTGACGTCACTGTTCGCCCCCGACAGGATGTACCCGGTCCCGGCGCACAGCGCCAGCGCGAGCACGAGGTTCACGATGCGACCAGAGGGGACGACGATCGGCTCGGACGGGATGAATCCCTGCAGTTTGCCCGCCGCGACGACCGAGCCCGAGAGCGTCACGGCGCCGATCACGACGTCGAGAACGCTCGTCACCGAAATGCGCGCCGCGATCGTCGGGGCGTGGAGGATCCCGGCGAGCCGGATGAAATCGGCGATCGCGACGAGCGCCGCCGCCCCGCCGCCGACGGCGTTGAACAGGCTGACGAGCTGCGGCATCGCCGTCATCTCGACGGTCCGGGCGAGGTAGAGCCCGAGACCGGAACCGAGAACCCCGCCCACGGCGAGCATCAGCCAGCCGGTGGTCGAGATCGTCCCGTCGTGGGCGATGAGGGCGAGCGTCGCCCCCACGGCGACCGCCATGCCGAGCGCGGAGAGCCGATTGCCGTGGTTCGCCGTCGGCGGGGCGTTCATGAGATGGAGCCCGATGACGAAGCACGTCGCCGAGGCGAGGTAGATGAGCGCGATGACGTCGTTGAAGGTGCCCATCAGGACTTGCCTCCGTTCTCGGTCGCCTCGCTCCTCGCCGCCGCCGGTCGGCGTTGGAACATCTTCAGCATGCGGTCGGTGACCGTGTAGCCGCCGACGACGTTCATGCCCGCGAATACCGCGGCGACGAAGGCGAGCGTGTAGCCGACTGCGTCGTGCGCCGTCGAGGCGATGAGGAACGCCCCGACGATGACGACGCCGTGGATGGAGTTCGCGGCCGACATCAACGGTGTGTGGAGCGTCTGGGGAACCTTGGAGATCACCTCGAACCCCACGAGAAGACTGAGCACGAAGATCGAGACATCAGTGATCAGACTCGTATCCATCGACTCAAGCTCCGTTCACTAGAGACTTGCTGGCTGCTGGCCCCGCGAGTTCCGCCGTCGCGAGGTTGACCACCTTGCCCCCGTCGGTGATCACGACGCCCACCTGGATCTCGTCGGCGAGGTCGACGACGACCTTGCCGTCCTTCACGAGGTGCGCGAAGAGCGCGCAGATGTTGTGCGAATACGCCGTGGAGGCGGCGTTCGCCATCGTCGAGGCGAGGTTGCCCGCCCCGATGACCGTGACGCCGTTCGCGGTGACGACGGTCTCGTCGGGACGGGACGCCTCGACGTTGCCGCCGAGGTTGCTCGCTGCCATGTCGACGATCACGGAACCGGCACGCATCGCTGACACGGCGTCGGCGGTGACGAGGAGCGGCGGGCGGCGCCCGGGCACCTGCGCCGTCGTGATCACGACGTCGTGCTGCGCGACGTACCCGTTCAGCTCCTCCTGTTGCGCCTTCGTCTCCTCGGCGGTGAGGGCACGTGCGTAACCGCCTTCGCCGACCGCCTCGGCGACCGACTTCAGCTCGACGAAGCGCCCGCCAAGCGACTCGACCTGTTCTTTCGCCTCGGGACGGACGTCATAGCCCCGCACGATCGCACCAAGCCGGTGCGTCGTCGCGATGGCCTGGAGACCGGCGACACCGGCGCCGAGGACGAGCACCTCCGCGGGTCGGACCGTCCCCGCCGCCGTCATGAGGAGCGGGTAGTAGCGCCCGTAGGCGTTCGCCGCGACGAGTGCCGCCTTGTAGCCGGCGATGTTCGCCTGCGAACTGAGGGCGTCCATCGACTGGGCGCGGCTGAGCGTGCGCGGCAGGGTATCGAGGCTCACGGCGGTGACGCCCTGATCGCCGAGCCGCGCGGCGAACCCGGGGTCGACGAGCGGGGCGAGCATGCCGATGACAACCTGGCCCGGCCTCAGCTTCTTCACGTCGGTATCGCTCGGGCGTCCGACGAAGAGCAGTACGTCGGCGCGGGCGAGACACGTCGACCGGTCGACGACCTTCGCCCCGGCCCCGGCGTAGGCGTCGTCGAGGAACCACGCCCGCTTGCCGGCGTCCGCCTCGACGAGGACGTCGAAGCCGGCGGAATGGAGCTTCGCCACGTCCTCGGGTACGAGCGCGACCCGGTGCTCGCCCTCGCCGGTCTCGGCGACGACCGCCACCACCGCTGCCGCGCCGACCGACGGCTTGTCGACCGTCTCTTCTGACGTCGCGGACGGTTCCACCCGATCTGCCATCTCACCCTCCTTGGGTGGCCCGAGTCTCCCAGCCACCCACCTGGTCGGGCCCGGGGCGCACCGCGCGCCCCCGACCCCCGTCTTTCCGATCCGATGCGGTGCCGCGCCGCAGCGGGACCCCTCTAGATCAGCTCCGGCACCATGACGATCGCGCCGCAGGGGCACTCCGCAACGCAGATCCCGCAGCCCTTGCAGTAGTCGTAGTCGAAGGCGTACCGATCTCCGGCTGCGAGCTTAGACACCGCGTTGTCGGGGCAGACTCCGTAGCAATTGTCGCACTCGAAACAGTTGCCGCAGGACATGCACCGGCGAGCTTCAAAGAGCGCGTTCGACTCCGTGAGCCCCCCGACGACCTCTTCGAAACCGGTCTGGCGCCGCACGGCCTCGAGCTCGGGTTGAACCGTGCGTGGGGCGTCCGCGTAGTACCAGGTGTTCAGGTCCTCGAACGGCGCGAGCTCGTGCCTTTCTCCGGCGTGTTCTGGCTTGCCCGCCAGCCAGGCGTCGATCGAGCGGGCCGCCTTCTTGCCGTGACCGATCGCGACGGTGACGGTGCGCTCGGCGCGGACCATGTCGCCCCCGGCGAACACGCCCGGGCACCCCGTCATCATGTGGTCGTCGACGACGACGCCGTCGTTGACCTCGACCCCCGCGAGATCGCCGATCGGCGCGACGTCGGCGTCCTGACCGAGGGCGAGAATGACGGAATCGGCGCCGAGCTCATCGTATTCGCCGGTCGGTTGCGGGAATCCGGCAGCGTCTAGCTCCATTTTCTCGATGACGATCTTGTCCTCGTCGACGCGGGAGATCGTCGAGAGCCACCGCACGCGCACGCCCTCGGCGAACGCCTCCTCGACCTCGACGTCGTGGGCGGGCATCCGCTCGCGGGTGCGGCGGTAGACGATGACCGCCTCGGCCGCGCCGAGGCGCCGCGCCGAGCGGGCGGCGTCCATTGCCGTGTCGCCGCCCCCGTAAACGACGACGCGCCGCCCGATGGCGGCCGGCTCGGCCCCTTCGCTACTGGCGAGGAACGCCAGGGCGTCGAGGACGCGGGCCGAGTCGGCGGCCGGAATGTAGGCGCGACGGGACAGCTGCGCGCCGAACGCGAGGTAGACCGCGTCGAAATCACCCTCGGCCTTCGCCGCGGCGATGTCGGTGACGGCACGATTGAGCACGAGCCCGACGCCTAGGTCGAAGATCGCGCCGACCTCGGCGTCGAGCACCGCCCGGGGCAGCCGGTAGGCGGGGATGCCGTAGCGCAGCATGCCGCCGGCCGCCGGCGCCGCCTCGTGGATCACGACCTCGTGCCCGAGCCGGGCAAGGTGGTAGGCGGCCGACAGGCCCGCCGGGCCGGAGCCCACGACGAGGATCCGGAACCCCGAAGCCGCCGCGGGCTCGGGCAACCGCCAGCGGCGTGACACTGCGGCGTCGCCGAGGAAGCGCTCGACCGCGTGGATGCCGACCGCCTCGTCGAGACGCGCCCGGTTGCACGCCGTTTCGCACGGGTGGAAGCAGACCCGGCCGCAGGTCGCCGGCAGCGGGTTGTCCTCGACGAGCGACCGCCACGCCGCTTCGTACGACCCGGCCTCCGCGTCGTACAGCCAGTGCTGGACGTTCTCCCCGGCCGGGCAGGCGTCGTTGCAGGGGGGAAGGCGGTCGACGTAGGCCGGCCGTTCGACGCGCCAGGATCCGGTCAGGTTGGCGCGGCTCGACCCGGCCTCGAGCGTGACCGCGAACGGGTGCTCGCTCACCTCTGCCCCCCCTCCTCGTCGGTCCCGAGGAGGCCGAACCGTCGGATGTTCCGGTCCGCGATCCCCTGGATGCGGGCGATGTCGTCGGTGCGCGGCGGGTCACCGAAGAGGTGGGCGAACCGCCTCTGCGGCCTCAGGTACGCCTCGACTGGGACGAGGCGGCGGATCGGCGTCGCGTGGAGGATCTCGCCGTACGCCGCCTCGAACAACGGGAACAGGCCCGTCTCGCAGGCGAGGCGGGCGATACGGATCGTGTCCTCTGGGGCCGTGCCCCAGCCGAGCGGGCACGGGACGAGGACATGGAGATAGCGCGCACCACGCAGCTCCATCGCGCGTCCGACCTTCGCCTCGAGGTCGTGCACGTCGGCGACGGTGGCCGTGGCGACGTAGGGGATCCCGTGCGCGACGGCGAGCAGTGGCAGGCTCTTGCCCTTGCCGAAGGCGTTTCCGGGTTCGCGTCCGACGGCCTCCGTCGTCGCGGTGCGCGCCGCGGCGGGCGTCGCGCCGGAGCGCTGCACGCCGGTGTTCATGTAGGCCTCGTTGTCGTAGCAGACGAAAAGGCAATCGTCGTCGCGTTCGAACATCCCCGACAGACAGCCGAATCCGATGTCCACGGCTCCCCCGTCGCCCGCTACGACGACGACGCGGGTCTTCGTGTCACCGGCCGCCTTCAGCGCCGCGGCGACCCCTGTTCCGACGGCGGCCGCGTTGCCGAACACCGAGTGGATCCAGGGGACCCGCCACGAAGACTCGGGGAACTGCGTCGAAAAAGCGACGAGACACCCGGTCGCGTTGACGACGATCATCTGCCCGTCCGTGGCCGCCATCGCGGCGTCGAGCACGTAACGGGCGCCCAGGGCCTGGCCGCATCCCTGGCACGCCCGGTGACCCGATGTGAGCGAGTTCCAGCGGTTGCGGTCGGACTGCACGGTGCGCTGCTGCGGGTCGACGAGCCGGTTGCCGATCGCGAAACTGCCGACTTGGTAGAACCTGATCGTCTGTTCAGCCATCTCGACCCCCTAGACGATCCGCGCCGTCGGCGCGCGCAGGTCGCCGAACACGCGTGCGACGCTCGGCGGGGTGCTGGCGTCGGCCGCCATCCGGGCGAGCTCCCGGTCGACGGCCTCCCGGTCGAGATCGAGGAAGCTCACCGCGCCGAGCTCGCCGCGGATCGCCTCGCCGAAGACCCGCCGAAGCGATCCCTCGGTGATCGCCCGACCGCCCAGGCCAGCGACGACCGTGAGGGTCCTCGTCCCTCGATTGGTGACCAACGCGTCGACGTCGGCGCCGAGGATGCCCCGGCTGCCGGCGGCGAGCGCCTTCTCGATGACGACGACTCGGTGGGCGCCCTCGAGCGCCTCGGCGAGCGCCGCCTCCGGGAACGGCCGGAACGTCGTGAGGTGGACCACGCCGATCTTCGTGCCCTCCTCGCGCATCTGGTCGACAACATCCTTGGTCGTGCCCACGATCGAGCCCAGCGCGACGACGATCGTCTCGGCGTCCTCGCAACGGTAGGACGAGACGAGGCCCCCGCTCTGACGACCGACGACGCGGCCGAATTCGTCCACGAGCTCAGGGATCCGGGCAAGCGCGCCGAGGTGACGCGCCTGGGCGAGGTAACGGGCTTCGGCGTAGGCCCCCGGTCCGACCACTCCGCCGATCGAGATCGGGTCCGCCGGGTCGAGGATCAGCCGCGGCTCGAACGGCGGAAGAAAGCGGTCGACCTGTTCCTGGGTCGGAATCTCGACCCGTTCCACGGCGTGGGTGAGGGTGAAACCGTCCATGCAGACCATCACGGGCAGGCTGAGTTCCTCGGCGAGACGGAAGGCCTGGATGTGGAGGTCGACGGCGTGCTGGTTCGTCTCGGCGAACAGCTGGATCCAGCCGGCGTCCCGCAACGCCATCGCGTCGGAGTGGTCGTTCCAGGAGTTGACCGGTGCCCCCACGGCCCGGTTGGCGACGGTCATCACGATCGGCAGCCCGAGCCCGGCGGCGTTGAAGACCGCCTCCGTCATGTAGAGCAGTCCTTGGCTCGACGTCGCGGTGTAGGTCCGGGCCCCGGTGGCCGAAGCCCCGATCAGCACGGACATCGCCGCGAATTCGGACTCGACGTTGATGAATTCGCACGGCTTGAGCCGCCCGGACTTTACGAGCGTCCCGACGCCTTCGATGATGTGGGTCTGCGGCGAGATCGGGTAGGCGCACACGACCCGAGGACGACACAAGGCAACCGTTTCCGCGACGGCGCGTGAGCCCTCAATCTGGCGAAGCACCGACGGTCCTCCTTGGACTGGTTTGGTGGGCCACAAGTGCTTCCAGGCCGACGCGCGTCTGGTTGAACGCCTCTGTCACCGCGGCGACGTTCCCGTCGCGCATCGCCCCCGAGAAGCGCTCCTCGACGGCGGCGACGACGGCCGCAAGTGAGACGACGCCGGTCAGCGCGGCAAGACCGCCGAGCATCACCGCGTTCGGCAGCGGCCGACCGAGGTGCGCGATCGCGATCTCGGTCGCCCGGAGCGACAGGACGTGGTTCGCGGGCAGATCCTTCACGATTCCCGCGACACCGAGCTCTTCCAGGGTCTTCGCGGTATTGACGACCACGTAGCCCTGGGGTTTCAGACCTGAGAACAACCCCGGCTCGTGCAGCAGCGTCGCATCCTGGATCACGAGCGCGTCCGGCTCGTCGATCGGCGCGCGCGTCCTGATCTCGCGTTCACTGATCCGGCAGAACGACGCCACCGGCGCACCGCTGCGTTCCGCGCCGAAGCTCGGGAAGGCCTGGGCGTGGCGACCGTCGTTGAACGCCGCGACGGCCAACAGTTCCGCCGCGGTCACCACGCCCTGCCCACCGCGTCCATGGAACCGAACCTGGAACATCCGCAGCCTCGCCGTCCAACTACCGCACGCCTAGCTCGAGCACCGCCCCTCGATCTCGTCGCTCGCCTTGGTCCGATGGTCGCGTTGGCCAGCTGCGTTGACCAGGGCCGATGGTCACATGCCCCGGGGTGCTTTGGCCCGGAATCCCTTCTCAGGAATGGGTCCACCGGCCCTTCCGTGGCGACGAGCCGCGCCCTAACGTGTCGGCGTGCCTTCCCCTGATGGTGTCGTCATCGATCCGGACGGGGTCGACTCGCTCATCGCATCGCTTCGGGCCCAGGGCTACCGCGTCATGGGGCCCGTGGTGTCCAACGGTGCCATCGTCCATCGCGAGATCCAGTCCGTCGCGGATCTCCCGAACGGCTGGCATGACGAACAGCGACCCGGTTCGTACCGCATCAGTCACGGCGGCGACCACGAGCTGTTCGGATGGGCGGTCGGTCCCGAATCGTTCAAGCAATCGGTCTTCCCCTCCCAGGCGGTGCTGTGGCGCGCCCGGCGCGACGGAGGTGAAGTCGCGATCGAGGCGGGAGCCGACGACGCCCCCCGCGAGGCGTTCTTCGGAGCCCGCCCGTGCGAGGTCGCGGCCCTCGACGTCCTCGGCGGCGTGCTCGCCGGGGCGGCCCGCCCCGATCCCGTCTTCACCCGCCGGCGTGACGCGGCGTTCGTCGTCACCGTGGAGTGCGGCGCCCCCGCGGCGACCTGCTTCTGCACCTCGATGGGCTCCGGCCCCGCCGCTGGGGGGAACTTCGACCTCGCGCTCACGGAGCTCACCGGACCCGATCACCGGTTCCTCGTACGCGTGGGATCGGAGCGAGGCGGCGCCGTGCTCGCCGAGATCCCCTCGCGGCCGGCGACCGCCGACGATGCGAAGGCCCGCGACGCGGTCATCGGCCGTGCCGAGTCCGCCATCAGCCGGACGCTCGACGCCGCCGCAGCCCCGGGGCTGCTCGCGCGCAACCTGGAGCACCCGCGCTGGGACGACGTCGCCACCCGCTGTCTCGCCTGCGGGAACTGCACGCTCGTGTGCCCGACCTGCTTCTGCGCCGCCGTCGAGGAGAAGACCGACCTCACCGGCACCGTCGAGCAGACCCGCCGCTGGGACTCGTGCTTCGACCTCGCCCACTCCTATCTGCACGGCGGTTCCGTCCGCGTCTCCACGCGATCCCGCTACCGCCAGTGGATGACCCACAAGCTCTCGACTTGGGTGGACCAGTTCGGGAACTCGGGTTGCATCGGTTGCGGGCGCTGCATCACGTGGTGTCCGGTGGGCATCGACATCACCGAGGAGCTCGCCGCGATCGCGGCGAGCGACGGAGCGGTGAAAAAGGACGAACCCGCTGCGGTTCGGGACAGGTAGGCGTGATGGAAGAGTTGAGCGATCTCATCGCCAAGAACTCGTTGTTCGTCGGTCTCCCCGACTCGACGATCGAGCTCGCCGTCGGGTGCGCGCAGAACGTCGCTTTCGAGCCCGGAGCCCGCATCCTCGTCGAAGGCGAGCCGGCCGACACCTTGTACCTCCTGCGTCGGGGGCGGGTCGCCCTCCAGGTGCAACGTCCGTCCGGAAAGCCGCTCGTCATCGAGACGATCGGCCCGAACAGCGTGCTCGGCTGGTCCTGGCTCGTGCCGCCCTACCGCTGGCAATTCGACGGCGTGGCGATCGATCCGGTCGGCGCCGTCGCCATCGACGGCACGTGCCTGCGGGCCAAGGCCGACGCCGACCCCGTGTTCGGCTACGCGCTCCTGCAGCGCATCAGCGGCGTCCTGCTCTCTCGCCTGCAATCGACACGCGTCCGTCTCCTCGACCTCTACGGGCACAGCCTTGATGACTGAAGCTGCACTGACGAAGCCCGGGCCGTTCGTGCCCTCCCGGTACCGGGTCGTGGACCGCAAGACGGAGACGTTCGACATCACGACACTGTGGCTCGAACCGGTCGATCAGCCGATCGACGCCTTCGAGGCGGGGCAGTTCAACATGCTGACCGTGTTCGGGGTCGGCGAGATCGCCATCTCCATCAGCTCGGCGCCGGGCGCGCCGGGCGCGATCGAGCACACCGTCCGCGACGTGGGCACCGTGAGCCACGCGCTCTCGCAGTCCGCGGTGGGCGACATCGTCGGCGTGCGCGGCCCGTTCGGCACCGACTGGGGTCTCGCGAGCCTCGATGCCGTTGACGTCGTCGTCGTCGCCGGTGGCATCGGCCTCGCGCCGCTGCGCGGCGCCATGCGCTACCTCGCCGAGAACAAGTCGCCCGAGCGCACCGTCGCCCTGCGCGTCGGGGCCCGGCTCCCGGACCAGATCGTGTTCCCCGACGAGATCGCCCGCTGGGGCGAGATGGGCATCGACGTCGCGGTGACGGTCGACGTCGCCGACGCCGGGTGGACCGGCCACGTCGGCGTCGTGACCCAGATCCTCGCCGAGCTCCCCTTCGACGGCGAAGGCGCGGTCGCACTCGTCTGCGGACCCGAGATCATGATGCGCTTCAGCGCGCGCTCGCTCATCGACCTCGGCGTCGCGCCGGAGAACATCCGGGTGTCGCTCGAGCGCAACATGCAGTGCGGCATCGCGATGTGCGGGCACTGTCAACTCGGGCCGTACCTGCTGTGCCGGGACGGACCGGTTGTCCCCTACGCGCCGCTCGCGGCGGAGCTGATCACGGAGAGCGAACGATGACGAGTCGACCGACGCTTGCGGTGTGGAAGTTCGCCTCGTGCGACGGCTGCCAGCTCGGCATCCTCGACTGCGAGGACGAGCTCCTCCAGCTGGCACAGGCCGTTCAGATCGCCAGCTTCACCGAGATGACGAGCGCCGTGATCGAGGGTCCCTACGACGTCTCGCTCGTCGAGGGATCGATCACGACCCCCGACGACGCCGACCGGATCCTCGCGGTGCGCGCCGCCTCGGGGCTCCTCGTGACCATCGGGGCGTGCGCGACAGCCGGCGGGATCCAGGCGCTCCGAAACTACGCGAACGTCGGCGAGTACACCTCGACCGTCTACGCGCATCCGCAGTACATCTCGACCCTCGCCGAGAGCAGCCCGATCTCGTCGTACGTCCAGGTCGACTTCGAACTGCGCGGCTGCCCGATCAACCGCCTCCAGCTCATCGAGGTCGTCACCGCGCTTCTCGCCGGCCGCCGCCCGGTCATCCCCGGCTACAGCGTCTGCGAGGAGTGTAAGACGGTCGGCAATCTCTGCGTCCTCGTCGCCCACGGGACACCGTGCCTCGGCCCGGTGACACGCGCCGGCTGCGGCGCCCTCTGCCCGGCGGTGAACCGCGGCTGCTACGGCTGCTTCGGCCCGGCGAACACGACGAACACCGGGTCGCTTTCGAAGCGGCTCGCCGATCTCGGCCTGTCCGAGCGGGGGGTGTCGCGGATCTTCCGGACCTTCAACTCCGCCGCGACCGAGTTCTCAAAGGAGAGTCTCGAGCATGACGCCTAGCGGACCCAACGCGAACCGCACGATCGACGTCCACGGCCTCGCCCGGGTCGAGGGCGAGGGGTCACTCCACGTCGCGATCCACGACGGGGTCCTCGAACGCGTCGAGCTCGAGATCTTCGAGCCGCCGCGCTTCTTCGAGGCCTTCCTCGTCGGCCGGGGCTACGAGGAGTCACCGGACATCACGGCGCGCATCTGCGGGATCTGCCCCGTCGCCTACCAGATGTCCGCCTGCGCGGCCATCGAGGACGCCTGCGGCGTCACGGTCCCCGAGTCGGTCGGCAAGCTCCGGCGCCTCCTGTACTGCGGCGAATGGATCCAGAGCCACGCCCTCCACATCTACCTGCTCCACGCCCCGGACTTCTTCGGCTGCCGGGATGCCGTCGAGCTGGCCGCGCTGAACCCGGCCGCCGTCGAACGCGGCCTGCGCCTGAAAAAGATCGGCAACCACCTCATGGAACTGGTCGGCGGACGGGCGATCCACCCCGTGAACGTGCGTGTCGGGGGTTTCTACCGCTCCCCCGAACGCGCCGAGATCGCCGCGATGATCGAGCCGCTCCAACGCGCCCGGGAGGAGTCGCTCGAAACGATCGCCTGGGTCGCCGGCTTCGAGTTCCCCGAGATCGAGGCGGATTACCGCTTCGTGGCGCTTTCGCACCCCGACCACTACGCGATCGAAGCGGGCCGGGTCGTGTCCTCCGACGGGATCGACGCCACCCCCGGCGAGTTCGCCGACGTGGCCGTCGAGGAGCACGTCGCGCGCTCGTCGGCGCTCCACTCCCGGCTGCGCGGTCGCGACCCGTACCTCACTGGACCGCTCGCCCGCTACGCGCTCAACGGGTCGAAGCTGCCCAAGGTGGCGCGTGACGCGGCCGCCGAGGCGGGTCTCGGTCCGGTGTGCGCGAACCCGTTCAAAAGCATCATCGTGCGGGCCGTCGAGCTCTACTTCGCCTGCGACGAGGCGCTGCGGCTCGCGACCGAGTACGAACCGCCCGAGCCCGCGGCCGTCCCGGTCCCGCCCCGGGCCCACGCCGGAGCCGGGGCGACCGAGGCCCCCCGCGGCATGCTCCTGCAGCGCTACGAGCTCGACGCCGAGGGGACGATCCTGTCGGCGCGCATCATGCCCCCGACGGCGCAGAACCAGCTGACGATCGAGTCCGACGTCCGCCAGGTCGTCGAGTCCGGCCTCGAGCTCGGCGACACCGAGCTCACGGCCCGCTGTGAGCTCGCCGTGCGCAACCACGACCCGTGCATCTCGTGCGCGGCCCACTTCCTCGACGTGTCGATCGACCGCTCATGACCGCGCGGGTCGTCGTCGCCGGGATCGGCAACGCCTTCCGCCGCGACGACGGTGCCGGGCCCGCCGTCGCCCGGGTCGTCGCCGCTTCCACCGGAGCGGTCGACATCGGCCCGATCGGCGAGCCCCTCGACCTCCTCGGCCGGTGGGACGCGGCGGACCTCGCCGTCCTCGTCGACGCGACCCGCTCCGACGCCGCGGCCGGCACGGTCCGGCTCGTCGACCTCGGCGACGCCGTCTACCGGTCGAGCCAGAGCACGCACGCCATCGGCCTCGACCGCGTCGTCCGGCTCGCGCAGGTGCTGCGGCGCGCGCCGGCGCGAGTCGTCGTCGTCGGCATCGAGGGGGAGGACTTCTCCGACGGGGAGGGCCTCTCCCCCGCCGTCGGCGACGCCGTGCCCGCGGCGGCACGCCGTATCGCCGAGCTCATCGCCGAGGCGTCATGACCGGGGGCCGCCGGTGTGCATGAGCCGCCTCCACCGGGTCGTCTCGGTCACCAACGCCCGCTCGGTGCTCGCCGCGGACATCGACGGGAGCGAACACGCGCTGTCGCTGCTCGCCTACGACGGCGAGGCGCCGCAACCGGGCGACTGGGTGGTGGCGCACAGCGGCTACGCACTCGGCCCCGCCGACCGGGCCGAGGCGGAGGCGGTGCTCGCCGAGTACCGCGCCGCCAGCGCGGCGATTGACGAGAAAAGCAGTCCGAACTAGGAGACGAAGTGGCCAACTCGAACACGACAGCAGGCAAGACCCGCCTTCCCGGACTGTGCGTCGCCGGCGCCACGGCGATCATCAGCGGCATCTCGGTCTTCACCAACAGCTACGGCGTGAGAAGCTTCGCCTCCCCCGCCGTCTACACGACGGCGAAGAACCTCGCGGCGACGCTCGTCATCGCCGCGTTCGTCGTCGTCGCCTGGCTGGCGACCCGCCGGCCGGCCGCGGCGTCGGTCCCCGCGGTCCCGTCCGGGACGGGCCCGCGCCCGCTCGCCGGCCCCGCCCGGCTCGCCGGCTTCGCCTACGTCGCCGCCATCGGCGGCGGCGCGGCGTTCATCTTCTTTTTCGACGGGCTCGCCCGCACCTCGGCGGTGCCGGCGGTCTTCCTCCACGACACGCTCGTCATCTGGGTCGCCCTCGCCGCGCTCCCGCTCCTCGGCGAGCGCGTCGGGCGCTGGAACCTCGCCGCGATCGCCCTGCTCGTCGTCGGTGTCACGCTGACCTCGGGCGGTGTCGGCCACCTCGCCCTCAACTCGGGCAACGCCCTCGTGCTCGGCGCGACGGTGCTCTGGGCGATCGAGACGGTCATCGCCAAGCGGCTGCTCCGCGGCGTCGCGCCGTCGACGCTCGCTCTCGTGCGGATGGGCGGCGGCGCCGTCGTGCTCGTCGGCTACCTCGCGGCGACGGGCCAGTTCCACGCGCTCGTCGGGCTCGATGCCGCCGAACTGCGCTGGGCGCTCGTCACCGGCTGCCTGCTCGGCGGCTACGTGGCGACCTGGATGACCGCGCTCAGCCGGGCCCGCGCCGTCGACGTCACCTCGGTCCTCGTCGCCTCCGCGGCGGTCACGCTCTTCCTCGACGCCGCCGTCCACCACTCCGGAATCGCCTCCGACACCGTCGGGCTCGTGCTGCTCGCCCTCGGCGTCGCCGCCGTCGTGCGGGCCTGGCCCCGAGTCGCCCGCGCGTGACCCTGGGGCCGATCCTTTTCGCCCGGTACGCCTACCCACCGAACGCCCTCGGCTACTGCGGGCCGGCGGACCACGCGGCGCTGCTCGGCGCGGCGAGCGAGGGGAATGACCTCCGGGAGCTCACGCACCTCGCCTCGCGCTTCGAGGGTGCCTGGCCCTACCTCGAGCTCATCGCGGGGTGCAACGGCCTCGACGACCCCCTCGACGAGCGGGTCGTCGAGGCCTACTGGGTCGGGAACCGTCTGCTCGATCGCGTCCCCACCGCTGCGCTCGTCGCCTCGCTCGACGAACGATTCTCCCGCCGCACCGGTCGGGACTTCGAGCCGATCGCGATGGCCGCGCCCCTCGGCGGGGTGGCGCACCACAGTTTCCACGTCTTCGCGGTCTATCCCTGGCTCGGCCTGTTGCGGTCCGGGACGGAGGGTCCGGCGCTCGCCGTCCTCGACCGGTGCCGCATCCGGTGGGGCCGCGTCGTCGCGGTCGAGGGCGACACCGTCGTCGTGCGGAACCGGACGCTCGAGTTCCGCGGCGATCGGCTCATCCTTGGCGCGGCGCGGACCGAGCGGGTCCGCCGCGCCGTCGACGGCGTCGGGATCCTCCGGGACCTGCGCGCCGGGGAGATCGTCTCGCTCCACTGGGACTGGGTCTGCGAGCGGTTGTCGCCGAGCCGCCTCGCCGCGTTGCGGCGGGCGAACGCTCGCAACCTTGCAGCCGTGAACGCCCTCCCCGCGCCCGGTCCCCTCGTCGCCACCAACTCCTGGGGCGGCTAGACACCGGACGGCCCCGGGCCACCCGGGGGGCAGCGGGCCTTAGCCGGGGAAGTGACGCCAGACGCGCCGCGGCACGAGATGGACGAGCGGCATCAGCACCCGGAGCGCCCGGGGAGCCCAGACGACGGCGTCACCCGAACCGAGCGCCCGAACGACGTTCGCCGCGACGGCGTCGGCCGTCGTCGCGAGGGGCAGCGGGCGGCGTCCCGGCGTCATCTTCGTGTGGACGAACCCGGGACGCACGACGATCACGTCGACACCGCTCCCGACGAGTGCCTCGCCGAGCCCCCGGGCGAAAGCGTCGAGGCCCGCCTTGGCGGCGCCGTAGACGAAGTTCGCGCGCCGCACCCGTACCGCCGCCGCCGACGAGAAGACGACGATGCGCCCGCGCTCCTGGCGGCGCAGGACCCGCGCGAAGGCGACCATCGCCGCGGCGAGCCCGGTGAAATTCGTCGAGATCATCTCGGCGGTGTCATCCGCCGTGAGATCGTCGGGCCTGTCGAGGCTGAGGCGCCCGGCGGCGACGATCACGAGGTCGATCGGCCCGATCCGGCGCGCGACCTCGTCGGCGAAGGCCTCGTGCGCGCCCACGTCGCAGGCGTCGAACGTCGCCGTCTCCACGTCATCGACGCCGAGGGCGGTGAGCTCGCGCCCGACCACATCGAGGGCGCTCTGGTGCCGCCCCGCCAGGAGCACCTTCGAAAGGCGCTGCTTGGCGAGTCGTCGCAGCACGGCCGCGGCGAGATCGGACGCCCCTCCGAGGACGACCACCGTCTCGGGCATTGCGGCCACGTCGTCCATCCCGACTCCCCGATGTCGATTCGAACCCGCGCCCGCGAGCGAACGCGCAGGCTGGATCATCGCGCGCCGCGGCGCGGGCGGCCTGCGAATCCGTCACCTGACACGAACTCGCAACCATCGCCCCGTCCGGCCCGCGCCCGGCGCGTCCGCGGATGAGGTGTCAGATGCGATCCGTCGGCGGAGACGCCACAATGCCGGGGTGCGACGTCTCGTCGTTCCGGCCGGGTTTGGGATCGCGCTCGTGGTCGTCGGGAGCTTCACGACCGTCTTCTCGACGGGCTCCGAGGTCGTCACCGCGGTGGCGATCGCGGCGTTCGTCGCGGCGAGCCTCGTCGCCACGCGCCGGCGCTCCACCGCGAGCCGCGCGCCAAAGCCCGCCGACGGCGGGCGGACCGGGCTTCCCAGCACGGCGCTGTCCCCCGGGCGCGGCGTCCTGATCTGGGTCGCCGCGGCCGGTGTCGCGATCGCCTTCGAGCTCTCCAACTACTTCCGGTCACCGCGGTACGCGCACCCGACGGTCAGTTACTTCCTCAGCTCGGCCGCCGGCCACCAGTGGTCACGCGGCATCCTCTTCGCGGCCTGGCTGACCCTCGGCAGCTACCTCGTCAGCCGATGAGCGACCACGCCCTCACGATCGTCGCCTGGATCGCCATCGCCGCGGTGTTCGCCGGGCTCGAGGCGCTCGCGCTGTCGAGCCGGCGTCGTTTCGCCGGGATCGGCGGGACGCTCAGCCGGATCAGCGGGGCGCCGGTCGGGCGCCTAGTCCTCGCGCTCGCCTGGATGTGGCTCGGCTGGCACGTCTTCGCCCGGTGACCAGACGCCGCCGAGACCGGCGGCGAGCGTCCGTTCGAGTTCCGCAGCCGGGCAGCCGGCGACCACCGTTTCCGCCTCGAGCGACGTCTCGATCGCCGCGGCCTCCCCGGCGTCGACGGCGAGGAGCGAGGCCAGCCGGTGCTGTTCGGGCCGGACGAGCGCCATCGTGAAGAACCAGGCTCCGGTGCGGTCGCGCCGCTGGGCGAGCCCGGTCACCTTCCGACCGCTACGCGTCAGCTCCCCCGGCCCGAGTCCCGAGAAACAGATCCGGCGCGACCACGCCGTCGCGACGAGCCCGTCCGTGTGGACGGCGAGCCCCGCCGAAGAGCCCGTCGCGGCAACGAGCGCGTCGCGCCACAACGCGCCGACGAAGGACGAAGCCCGCACGACGTCGTTGTCGAACAGCTGATCCGACGCCGGCACGAAAAGGTCAAGCCAAACCTGCGCGCCGGGCAGCACGACCACCGCCCCGCCGCCGCTCCGCCGCTTCACGAGCTCGAGCCCCGCGCTCACACAGCGGTCGGCATCGAACTCGGCCGATGTCTGCGCGCTTCCGAGCACGACGGCACCGCCACTCGGATGGGCGAGGCAGGCGAGACGGCCGCCGGCGGGGTCGGGGGGGGTCGCGACGAGCGTCGCGGGCGGGCCGTGCCGCTCCAGCAGCCGCCAACCGCCGCGCCAAGCCGGCGCGGGCTCCGGCACGCCGGTGGCGCTAGCCCGCGGCGCGCTCGAAAAGTGGCGCCACGTACGGCTCCCACTCGGCGCGCAGCTCGCCGGAGGCGGCGAGCAGCCAGACGCGCGACCGGGGCGCGTGCGGGGCGCGGTGGAGCGTGAGCCCCGCCTCTTCGAGGAGCCGGTCCTCTTTAAGCGAGTTGCAGCGCCGGCACGCCGCGACCACGTTCTCCCAGATGTGCGCCCCACCGCGGCTGCGCGGCGTGACGTGGTCGATGTTCTCGGCCTGGCCGCCGCAGTACTGGCAGCGGTGCCCGTCGCGGGCGAACACGCTGCGACGCGTGATGGCGATGCGCGCCGTGTACGGCACACGCACGTAGTGCGCCAGGCGCACGACCGACGGCTCGGGGAACGCGACCCGCGCGGCGTGGTAGAGCCGGCCCGTCTCGTGGACGAGCTCGGCCTTCTCCTCGATCACCAGAACGAGCGCCCGGCGCGAGGACACGACGCAGATCGGCTCGTACGTCGCGTTGAGAACGAGGGATCTCCCGTCCACGTCAGACCCGATCGTCCCCGAAAACATTGCGCGCCGGCATCTGCGGCGAGGCTAGCGCGCCACCCGTCTGCGTGAGCGCCATGTCCCTTGCAGCGTGCGCATCTGGCGGGCCCATTCGAGATAATCGGCGAGATCCTCCGCCTTAGGCACCGCGGTCGCGGTTCCGTAGGCGACCTCCATGCGGAAAGCGATCCAGTCCGGGTCCGGCAGCGGGAGGAACGGGCGTCGGCACCACCAGCGCCTCCGAACGAGGCTGAGCCCGAGCCGCGCCGCTGTGGGGAGGAGTCGCGGCCGACGGAAAACGACCGCGGCCATGGAACGGAACTGTGCCGCAAGGGCCGCTCGTTCGGCCCGGTCCACGGCGCTCAGCGCTCGCGGCCGAATCGTGACCGCAGGCGCCGACCGATCATCGACAGCTCCTCGGAAAGCACACGCGGTCTCGCCTTGCGGCCCGACGCGTCGGCCCGCCCGAAAACCAGACGGGCGCTGCGCTCGAAAAGCAGCGCCGCCACAAGCATGACGAGGAACCCGAAGGTCCCGATCAGGGTGGACGAGCGGAACGAGACGAGGAGCACGGCGAACCCGATGAGGAAGATCACCGCCGACCACCACATCGAACGGCCGGCGAGCGAGCGGGAGGGTTTCGTCCGGACGCGACTGGCGAATCCGCGGTCGTGCTCGAACAGCTTCTGTTCCATCTCGTGGAGAATGCGCTGCTCGTCTTCCGAAAGCGGCACCTTCTCCCCTTCTCTCCGCGCCGACCGGGCAGGCGCTGACGGGACCACGGCGGCGGTGTCCCTCCGCCACGCTAATCCCCCGGCAACTCCCCGCCGCGCGCGACCGGCCCGCAGGTCCTCGCGGGAAGCCGCTGGATCGATCTCTAGCGCCCTTGCCGGCCGAGTCGGTCGCCACGTCG
This sequence comes from Acidimicrobiales bacterium, assembly GCA_050014835.1. Taxonomy (GTDB): domain Bacteria; phylum Actinomycetota; class Acidimicrobiia; order Acidimicrobiales; family Bog-793; genus Bog-793. The sequence continues at coordinate 62,649 of JBEKCO010000001.1, read as the reverse complement.
CCCCACCCGGCGCCCGGCCGCCGCCGCCGAGGTGATGGCGTCTGGCCCGAAGCGGCGCCGGATCTCGTCCGCCGCCACCTCGACCTCGTCGCTCCGGCCGGGCGGCGCCGCGACGTCCCGACCGGCGGAGGCGTCAGCGAACAGGCCGAGCTGCACGGCGTGCTCGAGGTTCGACTCGCCGAGGTTCGACACCGACACGCCGAGCAGGCGCACCCCGCGGCCGGCATCGACGGCCTCGAGCAACGCCGTCGCGACCTCGGCGATCTCGGCGGCGGACGTCACCGGGCGGTCGAGCGAACGGGAACGGTCGATCGTCTCGAAGTCTCCGAACCGCACCTTCACCGACACCGTCCTCGCGGCGACGCCCCGGGCCCGGCAGCGCGCCGCGACCGAAACGGCGAGCTCGCGGGCCTTGCTGGCGAGCGACGCCGGGTCGTGGTCGTCGACGTCGAACGTCCGCTCGTGGCCGATGGAGCGCAGGACGCGGTCAGTCACCACGCGCCGGTCGTCCCGCCCGACCGCGAGTTCGAAGAGCGCCGCGCCATGCGCCTCCCCGAACATCTCGACGAGTCGTTGGCGCCCGACGAGCGCGAGGTCCCCGACCGTCGTCACGCCGATGCGGCGCAGGCGCTCCGCCGTGGCGGGCCCGATCCCGGGAACGGCCCGGACCGGATGGGCGTGGAGGAAGGAGAGCTCGTCGACGGGGGCGACGAGAACGACGCCGGCGCCCGGGTCGAATCCGCCGGGCCGGACACGGGGTTTCGCCGCCTTCGAGGCGAGCTTGGCGACGAGCTTGGTCCGGCCGATCCCGATCGCGCAGGCGAGCGCGAGCTCGTCGAGCACCCGTCGCCGCAGGTTCGTCGCGATCGTCCAGCTGTCGCCGAACAGCTGGTGCGCTCCGGACACGTCGAGGAATGCCTCGTCGATCGAGATCGGCTCGACGATCGGCGTGACCTCGTGGCAGAGGCCGACGAGGCGCGCGCTCACCTTCTCGTAGACCTCGTGGTGCCCGGCGACGACGACGAGACCCGGACAGCGCCGACGCGCCTCGGCGATCGGCATCGCCGAGCGCACACCGAAGACTCGCGACTCGTACGACGCCGACGACACGACCGAGCGGGGCCCGGAGCCCCCGACGACGACCGGACGGCCCGCGAGCGACGGGTCGGCGCGGACCTCGACCGCGGCGAAGAACGAGTCCATGTCGAGGTGCAGCACGTCGGTCGCGTCGACGGCCGTACCGAGCCGCACCGACGGGACGCCGGATCGAGGGAGGTCGGGCAGGCGGGCTCCCTCGGTCAGGGCCCGAGCCAGACCCGGCGGAACGCCTCGGCGTACTCGACGCCGGCGACGCGGCCCGCCTCGGCGGCGCGCTCCTCCATCACCGGCCGGAACGACTCCCCGGCCTCCCCGAGCTGGCTGACGTGACAGCAAACGGCGTCCGCCTTGCGGCCGACGGTCGCCGTCACCTCGACGTAGACGTTCGGTTCGAGCGAGCCCGACAGCAACGCGAACCCGACGGCGTGCGGGGGCCCCGCGTCGGGGAAGTACAGCGGCGACGCCGCGCCCGGCGCCGCGGCGTCGAGCGCGGCGAAACCGACGACGCGGTGGTCGCGGTGGTTGTAGTAGTGCTCGCCGAAGAACACGGCGAGCGGGTCGGGGCAGACCAGCACCTCCGGGCGCAGCTCGCGCAGCAACCGCACGAGCTCACGACGGAGATCGGGATCGTTCTCGAACTCCCCGTCGGGTCGTCCCAGCCGGTGCACGCCGGACACCCCGAGGACGCGTGCCGCGGCCTCGATCTCGGCGGCACGGGTCGCGACGAGCTCGGCGCGATCCTGCACGGCCTCCCTCGTGCCCTTGTCGCCAGCGGCGCACACGACGAGATCGACCACCGTCCCCGCGTCCGCCCATCGCGCGAGCGTCCCCCCGCACGAGACGTCGGAGTCGTCCGGATGGGCGTAGATGGCGACGGCCCGGCGCGGTGCGTCGCTCAGCAGTTCGACGGACACGACGCGTCAGCCCGGGGCCCGGGTCGTGCGGGCAGCCGGCACGCCCTCGGGCGGGTGGTGCTGCTTCGGCGCCGTCGCCTTCGTCAAAAGCCCCGCTTCCCGCGCGAAGTCGCCGAGGTTCTCGAAACCCTTGTACACGCTGGCAAAGCGGATATAGGCAACGTCGTCGAGGACGCGCAGGCGGTCGAGCACGGCGACACCGATCTGCTCGGTCGTCACGTCGCGACCCGAGTGGGCGAGCTCGTTCTCGACGGCGACGGCGAGCGCCTCGATCGCCTCGGCGTCGACCGGCCGGTTCTTGCAGGCCGCCCGGACCCCAGCCACGACCTTCTCACGACGGAACGGCTCCCGTTCGGCGGACCTTTTCACGACGAAGGTGACCGGACCGCCGAGGCGCTCGAAGGTCGTGAAGCGGTAACCGCAGTTTCGGCACTCGCGGCGCCGACGGATCGACTCGCCGCGGTCGACCTCGCGCGAGTCGATGACGTGGTCATCGCCGGCCGAACACCTCGGACAACGCACCGCGGGAGAGTAGCGCTCCCAGGGCTTCGACCCCGGTGCGTCGGGACACCGCCCGTCAGGACGAGGGGACGGTGAGGACGGTCCCGGGCCGGAGAGCGGCCCCATGGAGCTCGGCGGCGAGGGTCGCGACGACCTCGACCGGGTCGCCCGCCGGGTCGAGCCGCGTGGCGATCGCCCACAGGGTGTCGCCGGGACGAGCGACGTAGACGATCTCGCGACCTCCGGCGCCGGCCGGGGCGTTCTGCGTCGCCCGCAGCGCCCCCGCGCCGATCCAGAGCCCGGCGAACGCCACGAGCGCGGCCAGGGCGCCGCCCACCCGGCGCCGGGTCGCGGCGCGGGGCCTCGGGCCGACGAGAAGAGACGTCGCCCGCCCGTCATCGCCTCCGACGAGCCCGAGGGACGCCTGCCCGGGATGCGGGACAAGACGGACCCTCGCCTCCCGGAGCGAACCGACCACCGCCGCCATATCTGCCTCCGAAGGAAAGGAACCCGCCGGGCGTCCGTACGTACGTTCGGCTGCCCGGCAACCATCGTCGCACGAACGTCTGTTCGGTGTCAACGACCGGGCGAACGGGTGTTCCACGAACGGATGTTTGCATCTGGGTGTGACACGGAGGTAACTTCGAGGTCAGGACGTGGCCGCGGGCCGTTCGCGAAAGGCGGGGCAGATGGCCGAAACCCAACTCTCGGGCAAGCGTCGTCAGATTCTCGAGTTCATCGAACGCGAGGTCCGCGAACGCGGCTACCCGCCGTCGGTGCGCGAGATCGGCGAGGCGGTGGGGCTCACCTCCTCCTCGACCGTCCACGCCCACCTGCAGATCCTCCAGCGCCAGGGCTACCTGCGTCGCGACCCGACGAAGCCGCGCGCGATCGAGGTCTCCTTCGAGCCCTCGTCGGGCGCCGCGATCGGCGCGCGACCCGTCGCCCACGTGCCCCTCGTCGGTGACGTCGCCGCCGGCGTCGGCGTGCTCGCCGAGGAGAACGTCGAGGAGGTCCTACCGGTGCCGGAGGACCTCACCGGACCGGGTGAGTTGTTCATGCTGCGGGTGCGCGGCGACTCGATGATCGGGGCGGGCATCCTCAACGACGACCTCGTCGTCGTGCGTCACCAGCCTGATGCCGAGCCCGGCGACGTCGTCGTCGCCGGCATCCCGGACGGCGAGGCGACGGTGAAGACCTTCCGCCGCCGGCACGGTCACATCGTGCTCGTGCCGGCGAACCCCGACTTCGCCGAGATCGAGCTGCCGCCCGAGGAGGTCTCGATCTACGGCAAGGTCGTGACCGTCCTGCGCCGCCTGTAGGCGGCTCAGGCCCCGGCGAGCAACGACCGGAGCACCGAGTACGCCGCCTCGAGTTCCCGGCGGCTGATTCTCTCGTCCGGGTGGTGGCAGAGCATCGGGTCCCCCGGGCCGAAGTTCGCCGCCGGCACGCCCCAAGCGGCAAAGCGCGCGACATCGGTCCACCCGAGCTTGGCGCGGGGTTTCGCCTCGCTCGCCGCGACGAGCGAGGCGAGGACGGGATGGCCGAGGTTCGGAGGCGCCGGATCCGAGACCTCCTCGACCTCGATCACGTCACCGGCCGCAATGTCGAGCGCCGGTCCGAGAAGCGCGCGGATCGAATCGAGGGCCGCCTCGGCGTTCCGGTCAGGTGCGAAGCGGTGGCTGAGGAGCGCCACGGCCCGGTCGGGCACGACGTTCGCCTTCGCGGTTGACCCCCCTTCGGCCCACACCGCCTGGAGTGACTCGTGGTACTCGCAGCCGTCGAGCACGGGCCGGCGGTCGTCGAACTCGCCGACGCGCCCGAGCAGCGCGCCGAGGCGGTGGAGCGCGTTCTTCCCCATCCACGGGCGCGCCGCGTGGGCGGGCGAACCCCGCATCTCCACGATGAGCCGCATCGAGCCCTGGCAACCGGCTTCGACGACCGCACCGGTCGGCTCGAGCAAGAACGCGGCGTCGGCGACGAGCAGGTCGGGGCGCGCCGCCTCGAGGGCGGCGAGGCCCGAGTAGCGCCGCTCGACCTCCTCCCCGCTGTAAAGGACGAAGGTGAGGTCGTAGACCGGCTCGGTGAGCTCGGCGGCGAGCGCGACTAAGACGGCGACTCCGCCTTTCATGTCGACGCTCCCCAGCCCGTGGCAGACATCGCCGTCGAGGCGCGACCCTTCGTTGCCGGCCGGCGGGACGGTGTCGAGGTGGCCGGCGAGAAGGACCCGCTCGGCGCGGCCGAGCGAGGTGTGGGCGACGACGTTGTCGGCGATGCGCGTGACGGCGAGCCCGCGATTACGCCGCAGCTCGGACTCCACGAAAGCGGCGATCGCGGCCTCGTCGTGGCTCACCGACGGAATGCCGACGAGCTCGGCGGTGAGTCCCAACAGGTCGGTCACGGTGTCACGTTCAGGGAGCGACGCCGGCGTCGCGCAGGATCTCGTTCAGCTGCGCCTTGTCGTGGCGCTCCCCCTCGGCGAGGTGCCGGACGACGAGCACGCACGGCAGGAAGAACTCCCCGCCGGGGTACTCGCGCCGACGCGACGCGCCGACGGCGACGGTCCAGGGCGGAACCCTCCCCCGGCTGATCTCCTCGCCCGTTGCCGCCTCAATGACCGGCACGGACCCCGTGAGGATCGAGCCCGCCCCGAGGACGGCGCCCTCGCCGACTCGGGCACCCTCGGCGACGATTGAGCGGCTGCCGATCAGCGCGTCATCCTCGACGACAACCGGAACAGCGTTCAGCGGTTCCAGCACCCCGCCGATGCCGACGCCACCCGACAGGTGGACCCGGGCCCCGATCTGGGCGCACGAGCCGACCGTCGCCCACGTGTCGACGAGCGTGCCGGCACCGACGCGCGCCCCGATGTTCACGTAGCTCGGCATGAGGATCACGCCGCGGTCGAGGAACGCTCCCCAGCGCGCCGAGGCGCCCGGCACCACGCGAACGCCCTTGGCCACGAAGTCCTTCTTCAGCGGGATCTTGTCGGCGTACTCGAAGGGTCCGAGCTCCACGGTCGTGATCCGCGAGAGCGCGAACAACAACAGGATTGCCTCGCGCAGCCACTCGTGTACGACGACATCGCCTCCCGCGGCGATCTCGGCGACGCGGGCGGCTCCGGAGTCGAGCAGCGAGACCGCCTCCATGACCGTTTCGGCGGCTCCGTCGTCGGCCGCGGACAGCTCGCCCCGGTGCTGCCAGAGCTCGTGTACCGAGGCCTCGAGACCGTCCATCACGCCTCCTGCTGCGAGGCTAACGCGACCCGACCCTTCGCCCCGGGTACACGCCGGGCCCGTCCGGCACCGTTCGGACACGGGCACCGGCGGCGCTCACGGCTCGGCACCGTCCCCGGCGGACCCCGCCCCGGCGCCGCGGTCGGTCCGGGTCGTGAACTGGGCGAAGCGGCGCCGGCCGGCCTCATCGAGACGGACCCGGACGGACAGCCCGGACCCGGAGTCGTGCTGGTCGAGCACCTCGCCTCCCCGGTGGAGGGCAGCGATCACGTCGCCCCTCTCGTACGGGACCGAGAGATCGACCGTTCGGTCGTGGGCGCGCAGCGCCTCTCCGATGGCCCCGAGCAGGTCGTCGAGACCCTCGCCCGAAAGCGCCGAGCAGATCACCGAATCCGGATACAACGCGTGGAGCCGGACCGCGGCCCGCCGCCCGCGGTCGCACTTGTTGAAGGCGAAGATCTCGGGCACCGAATCGGCGCCGATCTCGGCGAGCACCGACCTTACGGCGGCGATCTGGCTGTCGGGATCCGCCGCGGCGGCGTCGACGACGTGGACGAGGAGGTCGGAGTCCGCCACCGTCTCGAGCGTCGAGTGGAAGGCCGTGACGAGCTGGTGCGGGAGCTTGCGAACGAATCCGACCGTGTCCGAGCAGAGCACGGTCTCTCCTCCCGGCAGTTCGAGCCGGCGGGTCCTCGGGTCGAGCGTCGCGAAGAGGCGGTTCTCGACGATCACGTCGGCGTCGGTCAAGGCGTTGAGAAGCGTCGACTTCCCGGTGTTCGTGTAGCCAACGAGCGAAACGCTCCGCCGGGATCCGCGCCGACGGGCGCGGCGCTGGGTCTGTCGCGTCGACTCGAGGTTGGTGAGCACGACCTGCAACCGTTGGATCCGCTGCGTGATGCGCCGTCGGTCGACTTCCAGCTGCGTCTCGCCGGGGCCCCGGGTGCCGATCCGACCGGCCTGCTGCGAAAGCGTCATCCCCCGGCCGCGCAGCCGCGGCAGCCGGTACTGCAGCAGCGCCAACTCGACCTGGGCGCGGCCCTCCTCGGTCCGGGCGTTCTGGGCGAAGATGTCGAGGATCACGGCGGTCCGGTCGATCGCCGTGCGCCCGAGGATCCCCTCGAGATTGCGCTGCTGGGCGGGGTTCAGCTCGTCGTCGAAAACGACGGTGTCGGCGTCGACCGACTCGCACAGCAGGTGGAGCTCCTCGGCCTTGCCGCGCCCGATGTACGTCGCCGGGTCGATCGCGTCCCGCGACTGGACGACCCGGGCCACCTCGTCGGCTCCGGCGGTGTCGATGAGCAGACTCAGCTCGTCGAGGCTCGCCTCGACCTCTCCTGGCCCGCGCGGCCGCGTCACGACTCCGACGAGCACGATCCGCTCCCGAAACCGGCGCTCGATGAGCGTCACGCGACGCGGACCTTCTTTGTCGGGACCGGCTCGACGTCGACGACGAGGCGCGCCACGCGACGTGCCGTCCCGACGAGGGTGACCTCGACCCCTCCGTCGGTGGCCACCAGTTCGACGGCGAGATCGCCGCCCGGATTGTGCACGACGACGTTTTCGCCGACAAGGCCGGCCGCGTGGGCGGCCGCGGCGGCTGCGGCGCTCCCGGAGCCGCACGCCAGCGTCAGGCCCGCGCCACGCTCCCAGACGACGAGGTCGATCTCGTCGCTCCCCTTCCGGCAGGCGGCGAGCTCCACGTTCTGGCCGCCGGACACGGCCCGCTCCAGCTCGGGTCCGACGACACCGAGATCGACGCCGTCGAGCGTCGCGCCGAGCAGGACGAGGTGGGGATTGCCGGCATCGACCCGATAGGCCCGCCGCTCCTTCACAGGAGAGGTCGCCAACGGATCCACCCGGACGGCCCCCATCCCCACGCGCACGGTGACCGGGCGGCCGTCTTCGGGGGCGTCGAGCGCGACGGGGGCGTCGCCCGCCTCGGTCTCGACGACGAGCCGACCCGCGGCGACGAGCCCGGCGTCGCGGGCGCAGACGACGGCGCAACGCAGGCCGTTGCCGCTCGTCTCGGCCGGTGTTCCGTCGGCGTTGCGCAGCTCCATCCGCAAAGTGCCGCCGCGCTCGGGGGCCGAGAGGCGGATCAGCCCGTCGGCCCCGACGCCGCGGTGCCGCTCGCAGAGCGACGCGGCGAGCTCGGCGTCGAATCGGCCCGCGCCTGCCCAGTCGACGACGATGAGGAAGTCGTTGCCCAGCGCCTCGTACTTCGCCAGTTCGAGCGATGCCACGGAATCAGTCTCGCGCCCAGGTATCGCCGCGGTCCGCCGCGGCGACGGCGTCGTCGAGCGCGTCGTCGAGGTCCCGGCGCGCCGCGTCCAGCCAGACGATCCTCGGATCACGCCGGAACCACGACTCCTGGCGGCGGGCGAAAGACCGCGTCCGGCGCAGGATCGCCGCCCGAGCCTCGTCGAGCGTTGCGCGCCCCGCGACGTACTCGAGCAGCTCCCGGTAGCCGAGCGCCTGACGGGCGGTGCGCGACAGGCCCGGCGACCGTGCCGCGAGGCCGGTGACCTCGTCGACGAAACCGGCGGAGAACTGGGCCTCGAGCCGGGCCGCGATCCGGCGGTCGAGCTCGCCGCGGTCGAGCGTGAGCCCGACGAGGCAGAAGCGCGTCGGCCCGTAGTGACGGAGGCCCGGCCCCGCCCCACTGAAAGGCCGGCCCGAGCCGAGGACGACCTCGAGCGCCCGGACGAGTCGGCGGCGGTTCGTTGGTTCGATCCGCGCCGCCGCCGCCGGGTCGAGCGCGACGAGGCGGGCGTGGAGCGCGCGCAGCCCGCCCGGGCCGTCGGCCTCGCCTTCGAGCTCGGCGGCGATCTCCGGGTAGCGCCCGGGCAGGTCGAGCTCATCGACGACGGCCCGGTGATAAAGGCCCGTCCCCCCGACGAGGACGGCGCGGTGGCCCCGCGCCTCGATCCCGGCGATCGCAACGTGCGCGTCGGCCTGGAAGCGGGCGACGCTGAACTCCTCGCCGGGATCGCACTCGTCGACGAGGTGCCAGGCGACGCCACGGCGCTCGTCGGGCGTCGGTTTGGCCGTGCCCAAGTCGAGCTCGCGGTAGACGGCAATGGCGTCGACGGAGATGAGCTCGACGCCGCCGTGACGGCGGGCGAAGCGGACGGCGGCGGCGGTCTTGCCGGTCGCGGTCGGCCCGACGAGCGAAACGTGGCGCCGGCCCGGTGCCCGGCCCGCCCCGGCGGTCAGCCGGGAGCGGCTGACCTGGTCTTTGACCCCACACTCGCCCGCGGAGGAGGTGACGCCCCGGATGGCGGCGGTCGGTCGGGACCGACCCGGCGCCACCTTGTAGGGCACGCTTCGCTCCTTCTCCACGCGGCACCGTGCGGTGGCGCGTGGGCGGGGCTTACATCTAAGCCGCACCATGCTCAGCAACCACGGGTTGCCTTACGTGGGTCGTTTCGCCTGCGGCTGGCATCGACTTTCAACCACAGACCCGCTCCCGGCCTTGGACAAGTTTAGGGCGGGTCAGGTCCCCGAGGTCCACGAGCCGAGGTAAGTGCGCTGCGCCTCCGTGAGCACGTCGACCTCGATGCCCATCGAGGCGAGCTTCAGCCGGGCGATCTCCTGGTCGATCTCGGTCGGCACGTCGTAGACGCGCGGCTCGAGCTCGCCCCGATGGGCGAGCACCCACTCGACGGCGAGCGACTGGTTGGCGAACGACATGTCCATCACCGCCGCCGGGTGACCCTCGGCCCCGCCGAGGTTGACGAGGCGACCCTCGGCGACGACGAGGATCCGCTTTGTCCCGCCCGTGGCGGCGGGGACGGCGAACTCCTCGACGTTCGGGCGCACCTCGCGACGCCGACCGTCGGCGAGCTTGGCGAGCGTGACGAGGTCGATCTCCACGTCGAAATGGCCCGAGTTGGCGACGATCGCGCCGTCGGGCATCACCGCGAAGTGCTCGGCGCGCAGCACGTCCCGGTTGCCGGTCACCGTGATGAAGATCTCGCCGTCTTGCGCGGCGACCTCCATCGGCGCCACCCGGAAACCGTCCATCACGGCCTCGAGGGCGCGCAGCGGGTTGATCTCGGTGACCGTGACGATGGCACCGAGCCCGCGCGCCCGCGAGGCGACGCCCTTGCCGCAATAGCCGTAGCCCGCCACGACGACGCGCGATCCCGCGAACAACACGTTCGTCGAGCGGATGATGCCGTCGAGCGTCGACTGTCCCGTGCCGTAGCGGTTGTCGAACATGTGCTTCGTGTCGGCGTCGTTCACGGCGATGATCGGGTAGCCGAGCGCGCCGTCGCGCTCCATCGCGCGCAGCCGGATCACACCCGTCGTCGTCTCCTCGGTCCCGGCGAAGACCTCCCCGACCTGCGCGGGCCGCGACTGGTGCAGACGCGAGACGAGGTCGCACCCGTCGTCCATCGTGACCGTCGGATGGGCGTCGAGCGCCGCGTCGATGTGCTCGTAGTACCGGGCCGAGTCCTCGCCGCGTACGGCGTACGTCTCGATTCTCTCGTCGAGAACGAGCGACGCGGCGACGTCATCCTGGGTCGACAGGGGGTTCGACGCGCACGCGACCACCCGGGCGCCGCCGGCCTTCAGCGTCCGCAACAGGTTCGCCGTCTCGGTCGTGATGTGCAGACACGCCGCGATCGTCACGCCGGCGAGCGGCCGCTCGGCCGCGAACCGCTGCCGAATCGACTCGAGAACGGGCATGTTCGAGCTCGCCCAGGCGATCCTCTGGCGCCCGAGCTCGGCGAGGGAGGCGTCGGCGAAGTCGCCGGGGGTCGCGTGCGGAGGAGTCGTCGAGTTCTTGCCCACGTTGCACCCTTTCCGTCTTCGTGCGGCCGCACGAGCGCGGCCGCACGAGCAATCAAGACCTCGCTCGTGCCGACCATACCGCCGATCGGGACAACATTGTCACCCCGGACGCCGGCGCCGGCCGACCGCGGCCGCGGGCGCGCCTCCCGGCGACTCGTCGATCGCCGGGGCCGGCCCTGGGTCGACGCCCGCGGCCGCGGCGAGTCGCAACGAGACGAACTCCCCCACGACGACGAGGTCGACGAGCTGCGCGAGCGGCCCCGCCCCCTCGGCGCGCACGACCAGCCGGTCGGCGACGACCTCGGCGAGCAGCTCGTCGACGCGCCCGAAGGCCCGGTCCGCCGGCGCCGGTTCGAAGTCCGACCGCAGCTCGACGAGGGTGAGGACCTGGCGCGTGACGTCGCCCGCCTGTCCGAAGGCCGCGATCGTGTCCGCGAGGAGCTCCGGCGCGCTCGCCACCACGGCGAGGGTGCGGGCGTTCGCGGCGATCTCGGACTGCCACCAGCGCGCCGCGGCAGCGCCGAGGCCCGATGCCCCGCAGAGCATGGGGAACGTCCGGCCGATCCGGCGCGCGAGCTCGCCCGCGACACCGCCACCCGCAGCCATGAGCGCGTCGCGACGGTGCGCCGCCTGGTGGCTCGCCGCGACGAGCGCGGCCCCCACCGGTTCGACGAGCCCCGCCCGCTCCAGGCCCACGAGCAACGCGACGACCATGGCGAGCAACGCGCCGCGCGCCCGCGGCGTATCCGGGAGGGAGACGACCGGGGCGCCCGCCTCGGCGGCCAGCCGCCCGAGCCCTCCGCCGCGCGTGATCGCGACGAGGCGGGCTCCGCGCCTCACCGCGTCCCGGGCGGCGGCGCAGGCATCCGGTTCGTCCCCCGTGAACGCCGTGACGAAGACGAGCGAATCCCGGCCGACGAAGCCCGGGAGGTCGCCTCCCGACACCCCGACGAGCGGCACCCGGGCCGTCGCCCCGACGACGGCGCCGACCATCTCGGCCGCGCCCCGCGCCGGCCCGTCACCCAAGGCGACGACGGCGCCGGTCGGCACGGCGTCGAGGCGGCGGAGGCTCGCGACGTCCTCGATCGAGGAGTCGAGGAGCTCGGGAAGCGCCCCCGCCGCGGCGAACATCCCGAGCGAGTCGAGCGGCTGGTCCCCGCCGACCGCGCGGATCACCCTCCCGCGCGCTCCTCCGGTCGCGACGGCCCGGCAGGCCCGCCTCCGGTGACGACCGCCGCACCCTCGCGCGCTGTCAGCCGGGCCGCCTCGGCGTCGTCGACGCTTTCCGCCTCGCCGACGAGGAGCACCGGGATCCCGTCGCGCACCGCGTACCGCCGGCGAAGACGGGGGTTGTAAAGCGTCGACTCGTCGGCGAGGTACCACAGCGGTCCCTTGTCCTCCGGATCGACGAGGATCGACAGCAGGAACGGATCGAGACTCATCGCGTCTCCTCAGTTGTCGTCTCGGCATCCCGGATGAGCGCCTCGACCTCGGCGACGTGGCCGGCGCACGATCCGGCGTCGGCCGCCTCCACGTTCAGCCGCAGCAGGGGCTCGGTGTTCGACGGCCGCAGGTTGAACCACCAGTCCCCGGAGTCGACCGTCAGTCCGTCGAGGTCGTCGGCGGGCCGGCCGAGCCCGGCGTAGTGCTTGGCGATCGAGGCGATGACCCTGGGCGTGTCGGCGACGCGCGTGTTGAGCTCGCCCGAGTCGGCGTAGCGCTCGAACGGCTGTCGCAGCTGGGAAAGGGGCACGTTCGCCCGGCAGAGCGCCTCGAGCACCGTGACCGCGGCGATGATCCCCGAGTCCGCCCCGAAGTTCTCCCGGAAGTAGTAGTGCCCGGAGTGCTCGCCGGCGAAGACGGCTCCCGTCTCGGCCATCCGGGCCTTGATGAACGAGTGCCCGACCCTCGTGCGCACCGCCACCCCGCCGCACTCGCCGATCACCTCGGGGACGGTCTTCGAGCAGATGACGTTGTAAAGGACGGTCGCGCCGGGGTGCTTCTCGAGCATCGCCCGGGCGACGATCGCCGTCGTCGTCGACCCCGAGAGCGGCTCCCCGAGCTCGTCGACGAGGAACACGCGGTCGGCGTCGCCGTCGAAGGCAAGACCGACGTCGGCCCCCGTGGCGAGGATGCGGGCGCGCAGGTCGGCGAGGTTCTCCCGTTCGAGCGGATTCGCCGGGTGGTTGGGGAAGGTCCCGTCGAGCTCGCCGAAAAGGACGTCGAGCGTGCAGGGCAGGCCTTCGAAGACGCGGGGCGCGATGAGGCCCCCCATGCCGTTCGCCGTGTCGGCGACGACCCGCAGCGGCACAAGGCTCGAGACGTCGATGAAGGAACGGACGTGGCGGGCGAAATCTCCGAGCCAGTCCCGGTCGTCGAGCGCCGTCGTCATGGCGGGGACCCGTGGCGAACCCGCTGTGAGCATCTCCTCGGCCACGCGCTCGATCTCGGCCAGCCCGGTGTCCTGGGCGACGGGTTTCGCACCGCCGAGGCAGAACTTGATCCCGTTGTACTCGGGCGGGTTGTGCGAGGCGGTGAGCATCGCGCCGGGCGCGTCGAGGACGCCGGACGCGAAGTAGAGCAGGTCCGTCGAGGCGAGGCCGATGAAGACGACTTCGGCGCCTTCGGACTCCACGCCGGCGGTGAACGCGTTCGCGAGCTCGTCAGCTGACGTCCGCATGTCGTGGGCGACGGCGAGGCGCCGCGCGTCCTCTGCCCCACGGGCGAACCGGGCGAAACTCGCCCCGATCGCGAAGCAGCGGGCGGCGTCGAGCTCGGTCGGCACGATCCCGCGCACGTCGTAGGCCTTGAAGATCGCGCCGAGCTCGCCGGAATCCGCCATGTCCACCGACAATACCCGTGCCGTCCCGGACCCCACGGCCCCTGGCCTAAACGTGGATCATGGCGAGCGAGAAGAACGCCACGGCGTTGAACGTCGCATGGGCGACGATCCCGGTTCCCAACCGCCCGGTTTTCGTCGCGAGGGCGCCGAGCACGATGCCGAAGCCGGCGAGCGCCGGGAACTCCAGCGCCTCGAAGTGCGCGAGCCCGAAGACGAGCCCGACGACGACGACCGCCACCGGGACGGCGGCGCGCGCCGAGAAGGTCGCGAACCGCCCGATCAGCGCGCGTTGCAGCAGCCCCCGGAAGAACAGCTCTTCGACGAGGGGACTGCCGACGCAGACGAGCAGGGCGAGCACGACAAGACCGGGACCGTGCACGTTCGCGATGAGCGAGCGCGCCGGCTGGTCGAGCCGGTGGAAAAGGTGCGGCACGAAGGGCTCGAGCGGCAGCTCCAAAAGCGCGACGAGGCCGAACTGCGCGACGACGCCGCAGGCGATCCCGACGGGTACGTCCGGCCAGACCCGGAAGGCGAGCCCGTACTCGCGGGCGAGCGCGCAAAGCGTGCGCCGGCCCGCCCGCCCCGGTTGCGACCAGGCGGCGCCGACCGCGGCGCCGGCGAAGCCGAGCCACAGCCCGGCGAGACTGACGACGTCGCCGCCGAACCCGCCCGACCCGTGGTGGTGCCCGCTCGTCGCGACGTAGGCGCTCATGGCGACGACGGAGCACAGGTACCCGGCGGCGATGCCGCCGAGCGCCCAGCCGATCCCGTAGGGATTCGCCCCCAGGAGCCCGCGTCTCGCGACGTCGTGGACCTCGCGCGATTCAGCCACGTCCACACCCTGAGCGTCGCCTGCCCGGAACGGCAGGTCAACTCCCACGACGCCGCGCCATGCCGACCGGCCTTACGAGCCGGGCGCCTACGATGTCCGTGATGGGCAGACCACCTGACGACATGCGCCAATCGGGCGGACAGGGCCCCGGCCAGTCCGGCACGGGCGGCGACACCACCTGGCGGTGGGTGCTCGCCGGGCTCGTCGTCGTACTCGTGCTCGTCATCTTCGGCTCGTCGCTCATCTCGCACTCGAGCGCACAGGCGATCGGCTGGAGCGCCTTCCAGCGGGATCTCACGCACCACGAGTTCAAGACCGTGACCGTCGACAATGCGAACGGCGTGATCACCGGCCAGTTCAAGGCGGCCTTCGACAGCGGGGCGAACTACACGACGACCGGCCCGCTCGCCCTGTCATCTTCGGAGATCGCCAAGCTCGGCGCGTCCGGCGCGACCGTGAAGTTCGAGACGCCGTCGTCGAGCATCCTGCCGGACCTCCTCCTCTACATCGTCCCGATCCTGCTCATCGGCGCCCTGTTCATCTGGTTGCAACGGCGCGCCCAGGGCCAGATGTCCGGGATCATGTCGATCGGCCGTTCGAGGGCGAAGGTGTACTCGACCGAGCGGCCGCGGACGACCTTCGCCGACGTCGCGGGCTACGCCGGCGTCAAGCTCGAGATCAGCGAGATCGTCGACTTCTTGAAGTCCCCCGGGCGTTTCCGCGACATCGGCGCGCGCATCCCGAAGGGCGTCCTCCTCGTCGGACCCCCGGGTACCGGCAAGACACTGCTCGCGCGGGCGGTCGCCGGTGAGGCGGGCGTGCCGTTCCTGTCGGTGAGCGGCTCGGACTTCATGGAGATGTTCGTCGGCGTCGGAGCGAGTCGCGTGCGCGATCTGTTCATGAACGCGCGCAAGCAGGCCCCGGCGATCATCTTCGTCGACGAGATCGACTCGATCGGCCGCAAGCGGGGAGCGGGGCTCGGCGGCGGGCACGACGAACGCGAGCAGACGCTCAACCAGATGTTGAACGAGATGGACGGCTTCGACCCTACCGAGGGCGTCGTCATGATGGCCGCGACGAACCGGCCGGACATCCTCGACCCCGCGCTTTTGCGACCCGGGAGGTTCGACCGGGAGATCATCGTGCCGCTGCCGGACCTTTCGGAGCGCACGCCGATCCTCAAGGTGCACTGCCGCGACAAGCGGATCGGGCCCGACGTCAACTTGGAGGTCGTCGCCCGCGGCACGCCGGGCATGAGCGGCGCCGACCTCGCCAACCTGGTGAACGAGGCGGCGCTCCACGCGGTGCGGCGCAACAGCCAGATGATCGAGATGCAGGACTTCGACGCGGCGCGCGACCGCGTCCTCATGGGCCAGCAGCGCGACTCGCTCGTGCTCTCCGACGCCGAGAAGTCCCGCGTCGCCTACCACGAGACCGGCCACGCCGTCCTGTCGTACGTCCTGCCCTTCGCCGACCCGCTGCTCAAGGTGAGCATCATCCCGACCGGCCTCGCCCTCGGCGTCACGTGGCAGCTCCCCGTCGACGAGAAGCACATCTACCGGCGGGAGTACATCGAGGACTCCTTGTGCGTGCGGATGGGCGGGCGTGTCGCCGAGCTCATCATCTACGGCGACCTGTCGACCGGTGCGAGCGACGACCTGCAGCGCAACACCGAGCTCGCCCGCAAGATGGTCCGGGAGTGGGGCATGTCCGACCGTGTCGGTCCGATGGCGTGGGGCTCCCAGGGGACGGTTTTTTTGGGTGAGGACCTCATGCACACCCGCGACTACTCCGAGGACACGAGCCGCGTCGTCGACGAGGAGATCGCGCGCATCCTGCGGGACCAGGAGGACCGGGCGCGGCGCATCCTCGAAGAGCACCGCTCCGGGCTCGAGGCGGTCGCCAAGGCCCTCTTAGAGGCCGAGACGATCGACGGAGCCGAGGTCGCCCGCCTCATCGACAGCGCCTACGGCCGTCCCGTCCACGGCGAGGAGTCCGACGTCGCCCACGTCGTCGGGGGGATCGTCGGTTCGCCCCAGCCGGTCCCGGCCGGGACCGGCGCCGGGGCGAACGGCGACGCCAGCACGCCTGCGGCTCAGCCGACGGGGAGCGCCGCCGGTGCCGCCAAGCCGGGTGAACCGCCCGGGGCCCTCACGTAGAGCTCGTCGGCCGCGACGACGGGCACGTCGCTCGTCACCCGCAGCGAAAGCCGCCCCGCGGCGGCAGCCAGGTCGGCGAGATCGACGACGACCGAGCCGTCGGCGGCGACCGTGAACGGGCCGAGGCCGGCGAACGAGCCCGCGATGGGGGTGATCTCGACCGTCGCCGGCACCGCACCGGTGTTCGTCACGGTGACGAACTCCGAGATGTGCGCGTCACTCTGGCCGCCGGCAAGGATCCACTGCCTGGCCGCGCCCGGCACCCCGGTGGTGACGGTGAACCCGACGGGGAGCGACGGCAGGCGGAAAAGGGCCACGCGCCGGCGCGCCGCGGCGCTCTGCGCCCGCCGGGCGACGACGTGGATCGGCGAGGCGACGGCGAGCTCACGTGCCGCGACGACCGGCTCGTCGTTCCTCGAGGTGACGCTCGCCCAGCGGAGGGCGGCGGCAGACTCGTCCGGCGCCGGCGTGTAGCGCGTCGTCGCGCCGGGGCCGAGCGAGAGAGAGATCTCGCCGACCCCGCTCGGCCCGCCGAGGTGGATCTCGACCGACGCGGTCCGTTTCCCGGGGTTCAAGATGTCGAAGGTCTGCTGCGCCGAGGCGCCCGCCGGGGCGGCGGCGAAGAACCACCGCGTGGCCGGGCGGGCGATCGGGCCCTCGAGGGCCTCGAGCGTCGTCGCCTGGTTCGTCACGATGTCGAGCGCCCCGGCGACGATCGCGCCCCCCGACGAACGCACCGTCGCCGACACGAAGCGCCGGAACGGGAGCGAGTGGGCGACGTAGAGGACGACGACGTGACCCGCGGCGACCTGGACCCCCTGGAAGGCCGGGGGCGCTTGCGGTCCGATCGGCGTGGCGAACGTCACGTTGGCGACCGCGGGGGTCGCGCCGGGGTCGTACAGCGCGATCGCGAGGTTGTCCTTCGCCTCCGTGCTCCCGGCCACGAGATACTGGGTCCCCGTCGCCTGCTCGGTGCACGGCGAGACGTCCGGCCCGGCGGCGCCGTGGACGAGCTCGACGACCTCGACGCCGCTCCCGTCGACGATCACCCGGGCCGCGGCGAACGACGAGGCGCGGATATGCGAGAGCCCGACGACCGACTCCGACGCCCCCGCCACCGCGAACGTCTCGGTCGTCGTCGCGCCCGAGAGGAGGACGGTCGTGACGGACGCCGTGACCGGGGACGGGGCCCGGTTCACGATCGCGATCGACGACGCCTCGTGGGGCGTCCCGACCGGCAACGGGCCCGCACAGAACCACGCCGTCGAGGTCGCGCCCGGCTCCCCCCGGACCGCGGCGGCGACCGACCCCGAGGCCGGAGGCGTCGCGGCGGGGTGGATGAGCACGCTCGCCGCCCCGGCGAGCGCGAAGGCGGCGACGACCGCGGCGATGAACGAGAGCCGACGGCGCTCGACGAACGCGACCCGGCCGTTCGTATCGGTCACGACCGTGCCCCCACGAGCTCGGCCCGGTCAGGGGGGACGGGGGGGCGGGCCGCTGAGGCCGCGGCGCGCCGCGACCGCCGGGCCCGCCGGCGCCGGGAGGCCGCGACGAGGCCCGTGAACAACCAGCAGCCGAGCGCCGCCACGACCCCGATTTCGCGGAGCGGCGCCGGGGTCCCGCCTCCCGGGACCGACGGGGCCGCGACCCCGTCGGGTCGCCAGGACGTGTTCTCGAAGAAATACGTCCCTCCTTCGCTCGGCAGCTCCCGCAGGTCGAGCTGGCCGGCCAGCGTGGCGACGAGGTCTGCGGGCGAGGGCGCCGCGGCGGCGGATTGCACACCGGTCAGCACCGGCGCGAACGCCGTCGGCACGACGATCACCTCGACCCCGCTTGGCGCGAGGAGCTTCCCGAGCTCGACCGTGCGCCCGAGCTCGGCGTCGTCGACCGCCGCGGCCAGCCGCGCCGCGTCGCCGGGATTGGCGTTCGGCCAGAGCGCCGTGGCGTCCGGCAGGCCGGTGACGGTCAGCGCCTCGGCGAAACCGGGGCGAACCTGCCAGCCGACGAGCGGCAGGGCGAGCGGCGCGCCGAGCCAGAGCTCGCGCCCCTGGCCTTTCTGGTCCCCGGTGGCGGTGAGGACCGAGTCGTAGCCGATCTGCGGGACGTCCCATCGTCCCCCCCAGGCCGCCCCGAGCACCGGCAGCAGGCCCACCAGGGCGACGACGGCGAAACCGATCGTCGCGAACTGACGCCAGCCGAGCCGCGAGCCCGACACCTCGCGGGCCATCGACGAGACACCCAGCCCGACGAGCACCGCGACGCACGCCGCCGCCGGCACGATGAGGACGCGAGCCGCTCCGCCCCCGGCGCCGAGCCAGCCCTCCCCCGCGGCCCAGGTGAAGGCGACCGTCGCCAACAGCGCGCCCCACAGCCGCACGCACCAGGCGAAGCGCTCTGCCGTCCCCACGACGACGACGAAGAGCGCCGCCGCGACGAAGGCGTAGCTGATCGGGCCGGCACCGATCGGGCCGAGGTCGAAGCGCAGAAGCGACGCGAGATTCGGCACCCCTGCCCCCGACGACGTGACCCCCGTGATCGCGCTCCAGCGGGCCCCGGACTGCAAGAACGTGACCGACCAGGGGAAGCACAGCGCGAAGGCGACGACGGTCGAACCGCCGGCGACGACGAGGCTGCGCAACGACTGCACGCCCCGTGCGACGCCCCGGAAGGCGAACGTGACCCCGACGAAGGCGACGGCGGCGACGAGCATGGCGAGCACCGCCGCCGGCGCGAACGAGGCGACGACGGCGACGACCACGCCCAGGCTGAGGCATTCCTCGACCGTCGCGCGCCCGACGATCGGCACCGGCTCGTCAGAGTACGGCGGGAGCGCGGTCGCCCGGGCGATCCGGGCGAGTATCCAGGGCATCCCGCCGTAGACGACGAGCGCCTGGAGGTCGCCCCGCGCGAGGTCGTTCCAGGCGAGCGGGAGGAAAAGGTACGTGATCCCCGCGGCGAACGACGCGGCGCGGGGACCGAGCGGGCGGACGAGGCGCACGACGCCGAACACCCCGGCGACGACGGCAACGACCATGCCGACTTTCAGAACGACGCCCATCGACCCCGCGGCGACGATGCCCGCCAGGCCGAGGATTGCGAACGCCGGCGAGGCCGGTCCCGTCGGCTGGGTCCCCCGGTCCGTCGTCCCGCCGAGGTAGGTCGCGATGAGGTGGAACGGTTCCGGGATCGGCAGGTACCCGCCGACGAGGGGAAGATGGCCGACGAGGAGCAGCCGTGATCCGGCGACGGCGACGAAGCCGGCGGCCAGGGCGCAGATCGTCATCCAACGCGGCCGGTGGCCCTCGGGCGCGCCCTCGGCCCGCAGGCGCTTCGGGCCGTGCCGGCGGCTCCAGCGCAGGACCACCGCCTCGACCCGGGGACGCGCCGCCCGCATCAACCGCGAGGACCGGCGCGCGGCGAGGCGCAGCACGACCCGGTCCGGCACCCGACGGGTCGCGCCGACCGCGGCCCGGGCGCCGTCGAGGTCGCGGGCCGGCGCCAGGTTCCAGCGCCAGGCGTCGATCACCTCCTTCGCCCGGCGGCCACGGCCGACGAGCGCGAAGTACACGACCTCCAAAGCGCTCAGCACCGCGAACTCGACGACGATCCGGGTCCGCCGGGTCGGCCCGTAGTTCTTGAGGACGGCGCGCAGCATGTGACGCCACTGCAGGGCGCGGGCCTCCGGCAGCGGCCGGTGGCGCGCCGCCGTGGCCTCTATGTGGGCCACCGTCGCGGCCGGCGTGACGACGACCCGGGCGCCGGCGATGCGGGCCCGCCACGACAGGTCGATGTCCTCGCCGAGCATCGAGATCTGGTCGTCGAAGCCCCCGATCGCGGCGAACAGGTCGGCGCGCACGAGGATGCAGCCGCCCGGGACGGCGAAGACCTCGCGGGGCTCGTCGTGCTGGGACTGGTCGAACTCCCGGTGCTGGACCCGGCGCACCGGCGCGCCGAAGCGGTCCATGTTCAGGCCGAGCTGCAGGATACGGTCCGGCTCGGCCTCGTCGACGAGCTTCGGGCCGACGATCCCGGCGTTCGAGCGCATCGCCTCCTCGACCATCACCCGAACGGCGTCGCGATCGAGGACGACGTCGTCGTGGCAGAACAGGTAGTAGGCCGCGCCGTGCACGACGTCGAGCGCCGCGTTCGCACTCGGGCCGAAGCCGGCGTTCTTCTCGAGCCGGACGACGTAGAAGCCCGGCGCGACCGCGGCGACGCGGGGCGCGAGGGGCTCGCCGCTTGCCGCGTCGACGACGAGCGTCGTCAGGTCCGAGTAGTCCTGCGCCCGAAGCGCGCTCAGGCACCTCTCGAACCACGGTCCAGAATCGGAGGCTACGACGACGGCGACGACCGGTGGCGCGTGATCCTCCGGCATCGGAGACCTCACGCTAGCCGGGGTGGCGCGACGACGCTCGAAGGTCGCGAAACCGGTGCCTAGCTGCGCTCGCGCGCCGCGGCGAGGACGTCGACGAGCGTCTGGCGCAGCGGGATCTCGGCCTTCCAACCGGTGAGGGCCGCCAGCCGGCTCCCGTCTCCGACGAGGAGCGGCAGGTCGACGGGCCGGGCGAGCGACGGGTCGTCGACCGGCACGACCGGGCTCGCCGCGAGGGAGACGATCTCGTCGAGCACCGCGGCGATCGGGAGCGCGACGCCCGAGCAGACGTTGTAGACCTCGCCGGGGACGCCGAGGACGGCGAGGAGGCGGTAGGCCCGGACGACGTCGCGCACGTCGGTGAAGTCGCGGGCGGGCGTGAGGTTGCCGACCCGGATCTCAGCCGACCCCGTGCGTTCCGCCTCGACGACGCGCCGGGCGAGCGCCGCGACGACGAAGGACTCCGCCTGGCCAGGCCCCACGTGGTTGAACGGCCGGACCCGGACGACCTCGAGGCCGTGGCCGAGGAAGGCCTGGAGCCCGAGGTACTCCGCGGCGACCTTGCTCGACGCGTACGGAGTCACGGGCCGCAGCGGCGCGTCCTCGGTGACGGGGACGCTCCCGGCGATCCCGTAGACCTCGGCCGACGAGACGACGATGATACGGGGACGGGGTTCGAGCTTGCGCGCCACCTCGAGGAGCACGAGCGTGCCGAGCGCGTTCACCCGGAAGGTCTCCGCCGGCGCCTCCCAGGAACGACCGACGTGGGTCAGCCCGGCGAGGTGGTAGATGACGTCCGGCCCGGCGATTTGCGCCTCGCGCCCCACCGCCGCCTCGTCAGCGATGTCGAACTCGTCGCGCAACGGGTAGACGGTGTCGCCGCAAGCCTCGAGGTGGCGGGTGAGCCACGTCCCGACGAAGCCGGATGCACCGGTGACGAACGTCCGCAACGCGTCTCCTTCCCGCGGCCACGCTACTGGGCGCGCCCCGGCCTCACGATGGCCCGAGTGCGGCCCGGAACGCGTCGACGTGGCCAGCGGCCGAGCGCTCCCACGTGAACTCCGCCGCCCGCGCGAGCCCCGTGCGCCGGCGCGCGTCCGCCTCCGCCCCGCCTGAGAGCGCGAACCCCAGCGCGACCCGCAGCTCCTCCGGATCGGCCGGGTCGACGGTGAGCGCCGCGGGACCGGCGAGTTCGGCCATCACGGTCCCGGCGGACGTGACAAGCGGCGCCCCGCACGCCAGCGCCTCCAGGGCCGGGAGGCCGAATCCCTCGTAGAACGACGGGTACGCAACGGCCGCTGCCCGCCGCAGGAGCGCCGGGAGCCATGCGGCGCCGACATAGCCGAGCCGGACGACGCGGGCGCGGTGCCGGGCGGCGCGGAGCGCGGCCGCGAGGTCCTTCGTCCCCCAGCCGTCCGGCCCGGCGAGCACGAGCGAGACGTCGGGGTGGTCGTCCGCGACCTCGTCGAACGCCGAGACGAGCGCGGGAACGTTCTTGCGGGGCTCGATCGTCCCCACGTGCAGCACGTAGGGCGCATCGACGCCGAGCCGGCGCAGCGCGGCCGCGTCGGCACCCGGGAGCGGCTCGTCGGGGGCAAAGACGGCATGGTCGATGCCGTGCGGGACGACGTGGACCGGGCCCCGGGGGTGGTAGATCTGCCGATACCGGTCGGCCGTCATCTCGCTCACGCAGATCACCGCCGCGGCGTGGCGCGCGGCGCGGGTGAGCGCCCGACGGAAAAAGACGACCTTCGTGCGTTCATGCCACTCCGGGTGGTCGATCATCGAGAGGTCGTGGACCGTCACGACCGCGGGCACGGCGAGCCCCGCCGGCATCGAGTAGTGCGGCCCGAAAAAGACCGCCGCCGTCGGGCAGCGCCGGCGCAACGTCGCCCGCAGCGCGAGCTCACCGTAGGCGACCCGGAGCACGCGACGGTCCGGTGCCGAAGCAACGACGTAGGCGCCCGGGGCGACCTCGCGCCAGCGCGCCCCGTCCGAGCGCCGGGAGACGACGTCGAGCACGACGTCGTCGCGGCGGGCGAGGGCGGCGACGACCGCGACCGTGTACTGCCCGGCGCCGACTGGCGCGTTCGGCACGGCGGTGACGTCCACGGCGACCCCCATCGGGCCGACCGTGCCGAGCGGGCCGGTCACGACCCCGTCCCGACGATGCGTCGCCACACGGCGAGGTGCCCTTCGGCCGCAGCCCGCCAGGTCAGCGGCCCGACGCGGGCGAGTCCTCGCGCGACGAGCCCGGCGCGCAGCGCCCCGTCCGAGGCGACCCGGACGAGCCCGTCGGCGATCGCCTCAACGTCGCGCGGGTCGACCTCGTGGGCCGCGCCACCCGAGCTCGGGACGGCGCTCGCGACGACCGGGGCGCCGGCCCGCATCGCCTCGACGACGGGGAGACCGAAGCCCTCGACGAGCGGCACGTAGGCCACGAGACGGGCCCTGCCGTAGAGCCCGGCGAGCACGCCATCGCCGACCTGCCCGGCGAAAACGACGCCCGCGGGTGGGGCCGCGGTCGCTGTCCCCCACCCCACCGGGCCGACGACGATGAGCGGCAACGGCTCGGCGAACCGGGGCCGCGCGATCGCGTAGGCGTCGAAGAGCCGCGCGAGGTTCTTGCGCGGCTCGCGCGTCCCCACCGCGAGCAGGAAGTCGCCCCCGACGCCGAGCTGGGCGAGCGCCTCGTTCGTCGCGACGGGGTCGGCCGGCGCGAGGTGGTCGGAGCCCTCGGCCACGACCGCGATGCGGTCGTCGCCGACGCCGAGACCCGCCTCCCGCAGGGCCTGGGCGGTCGCCTCCGACGGGACGACCAGACAGGCCGCCCGGCGGGCGGCCCGCCGCAGCGCCTGCTCGTGCCAACGACGGCCCCGGGCCGGGAACGCCTCGGGGACGGCACGCCAGGCCAGGTCGTGGACGGTGACGACGAGCGGGACGGCGGTCGGCGGCGCGGCGAGCGAGACGGCGTGGACGAGCGCGGCCCGGCGGCCGACGCGCCCGAGGCCGAACCCCCAGGCGCGCACCAGCACCGCGTCCGGCCACCGCGAGGTCTCGACGGGGAACCCGAGGCCGCCGAGCGGGTCGGGGGACACCCGGGACCGTGCGGCATACAGGCGGCATCGGGGCCGGTCGGCCCCGTCGAGGGCGGCGAGGGCGCTGACGAGGGCGCGCGTGTACGTGCCGATACCTCCCGGGACGGCGCGGCGCAGCTGTTCGACGACGACGACGACGCCCCGCTCGAGCCGCGGCGGCGGGCCGTCTCCGGGACGCGGGGTCACCGGAAGAGGTCCTCGCCGTACGGGCGGACGATCTCGGCCGCGACCGAGGACTCCCGCAGCCAGGAGCGGTCGACGCCCCGCACGATCGCGACCGGCACGTGCGCAGACTTGCCCATGACGAGCTCGGCCGCGGCGGCGATCTCGTCGGCGACGCACATCTCGGTCGCGGCGAGCATCCGCCCCGATCCGTCGAGGGTGCCGCGCAGGTCGACGACGGCGGCGATGCCGGCGCACCCGATCGCCACGTCGACGAGGCCCCGGCGCCAGGCGCGTCCGAACGTGTCCGAGATGACGACGCCGACCTCGACGCCACGGAGCGCCCGCACGGCGTCGCGGATTCCCCGCGCCGAGCGGTCGGGGTCGACCGGCAGGAGCACGGCGGACCCCGCCTCGACGTTCGACAGGTCGACGCCCGAGTTCGCGCAGACGAACCCGTGGCGCGTCTCGGCGATGACGAGGTCGCCGCGACGCCGCAGGACCCGCGTCGCCTCGGATTCGGCGAGCCGGCGCTTCGCACCGGGATCGGACGGGTCGACCGCGACGACGCGGCCCTCGGCCTTCGACACGATCTTCTGGGTGACGACGACGACGTCGCCCGCCTCGAGCGGCGCTTTCGCCGCGAGCAGTTCGCCGAGCCGCGCCCCGGCGACGATCTCCGGGAGCCCCTCGACGCCGATCACGACGAGCGACGGCCGCGTCATGGCCGCTCCACCCCGGCGGCGGCGAGGGCGAACCGGGCGAGCGACGCCGCGACCTCGGTCGTGCGCATCACCGTGTCGGTCACTTCGACCCGCATGCCGGTCGCGGCGACGGCGGCGGCGAGACCTGCGTCGGCCGTGTCGATGACCAGGCAGCCCGCGTACGGCCGGAGCAGGCGGGCCACGCCGACCGCCGACGACTCGTGCCCGAGCTCGGCGAGGAGCCGGTCCGCCGGGCCCTTCAGCGCCCGCCCGGCCACGATCGGCGACACGGCGACGACGCGGTCCCGCCGGCTGGCAAGGGCGTCCCCGATCCCGGGCACGGCGAGGATCGGACCGATCGAAAGCAGCGGGTTCGACGGCGCGAGGAGGACCGCCTCGGCCCCGGCGAGCGCGGCGAGCACGCCCGGCGCCGGTTCCGCCGACTCGGCCCCGCCGTAGGCGAGCGACTCCACGACGACATCGTGGCGCAGCCGGACGAAGTACTCCTGGAAATCGACCTCCTCGCCGTCGGCGAGGAGAAGGCGCGTCCCGACGACGTCGTCGGTCATCGGCAGCAGCCGGAAACCGAGCCCCCAGGCCCTGGCGATCTCTGCCGTGACCTCGCTCAGCGTCGCGCCCGCCCCGAGACGGGCGGTGCGGTACAGGTGCGTGGCGAGGTCGAGGTCCCCGAGCCGGAACCACGTCGCCGCGCCGTAGCGCTCGAGTGCCCCCATCGCCCGGAACGAGTCTCCGACGAGCCCCCAGCCCGTCTCCGGGTTCGCCGCCCCCGCCAGCGTGTAGGTCACCGTGTCGAGGTCCGGGCTGACGTGCAGCCCGTGCAGGACGGCGTCGTCACCGGTGTTGCCGATCACGGTGATCTCGCCCGCCGGCACGACGGTGACGAGCCCGGCGAGCAGACGCGCCGCCCCCACGCCGCCGGCGAGGACCGTGATCATCGCCGGGGACGGCCGCCCACCTGGCGGGCGACAGAGGCGAGGGTGGCCGCGACGCCCTCCTCGAGTGAGGTCCACGGCACCCAGCCGAGGTGGAGCTTGGCCCGGGCCGGGTCGAGCGCGTTCGCCCGCAGGTCGCCGGGACGAGCCGGCCCGCGGGCCGGTGCCAGCTCCGACCCCGCCTGCGACGCCATCGTCGCGTAGAGCTGCACGATGGAGGTCTGGACCCCCGTGCCGACGTTGAGAACCAGCCCACCACCACGCTCGATCGCGCGGCTGAAGGCGTCGACGACGTCGTCGACGAAGACGAAGTCGCGTGTCTGTTGGCCGTCGCCGTCGATCGTCGCCGCCCGGCCGGCGACGAGGTCGGCGGCGAAACGGGCGACGACGCCGGCCTCGCCATGGGCATCCTGGCGCGGCCCGTAGACGTTGGCGAGCGCGAGCGCGGTGAACTCCAACCCGTAGCGGTCACGGAACGCGGCGAAGTAGTCGATCGCGACCTTCTTCGAGATCCCGTAGGGCGAGATCGGCCGGAACGGATGGGTCTCGTCGATCGGGAGCTCACGCGGCTCGACCTCGCCGTACAGGGTGCCCCCGCTCGCGGCGTACACGATCTTGCGCACGTCGGCGCGCCGCGCCCCGTCAAGGACCCGGACGGACCCGACGACGTTCACCGCGGCGTCGCGACCGGGGTCGCGCACCGACGCGGCGACGCTCGGCTGGCCGGCAAGGTGGAAGACGATCTCGGGCCGCCGACGTCCGATCAGCGCGCCGACGGCGTCGTCAGTCACGTCGATCTGGTGGAATCGGAACGCGCCACCCGAGGCGCGGGCCTGCGACAGGTTGGCGAGCGAGCCGGTCGACAGGTCGTCGATGACGTCGACGGCATGACCCTCGGCGAGGAGACGGTCGACGAGGTTCGAACCGATGAACCCCGCCCCGCCGGTGACGAACGCGCGCACGAGCGGAGTCAGTCGGGGCGACGCGCGCCGATGAGCACGTCGTCGTCGTCGACGACGCATCCCGCGCCGATCACCGTCGACGCGGAGAGTTGCGCGCCTTGGCCGATCACCGCCCCGGGACCGACGATCGAATCCTCGACCACGGCCTTGCCGGCGATGTGCGCGCCCGACAAAACCACCGAGCCGCGCACCGTTGCCCCCGACGACACCCGCGCCGACGCTCCGAGAACGGCGTCCTCGACGAGCGCCCCGGATTCGACGACCGCACCCGCGGCGAGGAACGCACACCCCAGCACCTCGCCGTCGAGCATCGCACCCGGTGCGACAAACACGTTCGGCCCGCGCCGCTCGTTGTCGGGCAGGATGACGTTCGGGCGCAGGCCGCGCAGGACGTCAAGCTGTGCTTGCACGTACCTTTCCGGCGTCCCCGTATCGATCCAGTAGGCATCGGAGGCGTAGGAGTAGACCTCGCCCCGCCCGACGAAGAGCGGCAGGATCTCGCGCTCGACCGACACCGTGCGGCCGTGTGCGATCGCGGCGAGCACTCGGGGTTCGAATATGTAGCTCCCGGCGTTAATGAGATTCGACGGCGCCTCGTCCCGCGGCGGCTTCTCGACGAAGCTGAGCACCCGCCCCGTCTCGTCGAGCGCCGCGACGCCGTAGGGCGACGGGTCCTCCACGGGGGTCAGCGCGATCGTGATCGCGGCCTGGCGCGCCCGGTGCAGGCGGACGAGCTCACCGAGGTCGAGATCGGTGAGGATGTCGCCGTTGAAGACGAGAACCGGCTCGTCGAGCATCTCCGCGGTCTCCGCGGCGAAAAGCACCGCTCCCGCCGTGTCGAGCGGATGCGGTTCGACCGCGTAGCACAGCTCCACGCCGGCCCAGGTCTCCCCGGGGAAGGCTTCCAGGAACGGCTCCGGCTGGTAACCGAGTGCGAGCGCGACCCTCGTCACGCCGTGCAAGCCGAGCCACTCGACGATCCGGGCGATGATCGGGCGCTCGACGATCGGCAGCATCGGTTTCGGCATGTCGTAGGTGAGGGGACGCAGCCTCGTCCCCTCCCCACCGACGAGCACGATTCCCTGCACGTCAGCTGCTCCCTGTCGTATCCCCGATCACGACTACTTACTTCTTCGCGGGCTGCGTCGTCGTGGTGGTCGAAGTTGTGGTGGTCGACGTCGTGGTTGACGATCCCGACTTCCCGGTGAGCGCTAGCTCGAGGGTCGACCTCGTCGTGGCGGACGGCGGTGGGATCGAGTCGCCCGCCGGGATGAACGCGAGCGTGATCATCTCGCCGTTCGTGATGTGGATCTTCGTCGGGTTGGTGACGGTCTTGCCCGTGGTGGAAACCGGCGAAGCCCACACCGCGGCGACGAGCTGCCCCTTGCCCTTCTCCGGCCCGGTGCAGGTGTCGCCGTTCTTCCAGGTCCGCTGGCCCTTGCCCGGGTAGTGCAGCTCTGTCGAGGTCAGCTTGAAGCCCGAGTACTTGTCGGCGAACAGTCCGAGCGTGGCCTTCTTGCCCTCGTAGTCGGCCGCCCCGGTCGAGACGGAGCCCGGCGCGGCGTTGATCAGCCCGTCGCCGTAGGTGCGCAACCCGGTCGAGCCGAAGTTCGTGCTCGCCGGCAGTTTCGGCTCGATCGTGCCGCAGATGTCGACGGCAAGCGCAGCGTTCCAGTTGTCACCCGCCGTCGGCCCGATCGTCGTGACCGGGTGCAGCGCCTCGTTCCGGCTGAACACGATGAGAACGCACCCGGCGACGACGATGGCGAACATGAGCAAGTACCACGCCAAGGGCCGCCGGGCCCGGTAGCTCTTGCTGCCGCCGCTCGAGGCGGCGCGCGCGACGGTTCGCCCAAAGGATCCTCGTGCCATGGCGCGCCGAGCTTAGTCAAGCCCCGACGTGCGGCGACCCCGTCGGCCCGACAGCAATTGCCGCGCGCTGGCGAGACCCAGCCGCACGGCAAGCCCCGCGGCCACGGGAACGAGGAGCACCGAGCGTGCCCCGACCAACGACTTGCGCGCGAAGCGCAGGGCCGAGCGGTGGTGCGCGGCGAGCATGCGGTAGGGGTGGGCCGCCGTCGACAGCCCTTGCTGGTGGACGGCGACCGCCGAAGGCTCGTAGAGCACCCGCCACCCGGCACGCCGCAGCCGCCAGCACAGGTCGAGGTCCTCGACGTACATGAAGTAGCCCTCGTCGAAGCCGCCGACGGATTCGAACGCCTCCCGACGAACGAGGCAGCAGGCGCCCGAGACCCAGTCCGCCTCCCGGGTACCCTGCTCGGCGTCGGGGCCTGACGGCCGGCCCTCCCGGTACCTCTTCGTCCAACCGTTGTTCGGCCAGAACAACCCGACGAGGGCGTGCCCCGCTCCCACTCCGACGCTCGGGAACGATCGCGCCGACGGGTATGCCGCGCCGCTCGGCTCCCGGATCAACGGTCCGACGACGGCGACGTCGGGCTCGGCGGCGAGTCTCGTCGCGAGCGTGTCGGCGGCGTCCGGCTCGACGACGACGTCGGGGTTGACGATGAGGACGAACTCGGCAGTAAGGACCGGCACGCCCCGGTTCACGGCCTTCCCGTAACCGAGGTTCCGGTCGGCCCGTTCGATCCGCACGCCGTCCGCCGCGAGCGCCGCGAGCGACCCGTCGACCGAACCGTTGTCGACGACGACGATCTCCGGGACTCCGGCGGACCGCAGGCTCGCCACACAGGCCGCGAGCGCGGCTCCGCTGTTGTAGTTCACGACCACGGCGCCGGTGCGGCTGGCCAGACCCACCGGTCCGCTCACGACGAGGCGGGCACCGGGGTGGCCCTCAACCCGTGAGCTCCGCGACGAGCGCGCCGACCGACGCCCGCCAGTCGGGCAGCAGCGCCATCCCCGAAAGCCGCAGGGCCGCGTTGTCGAGCACGGAGTTCTGCGGGCGCGGCGCGGCCCGCGGCGGGACGAGGTCGCCCGTCGCGATCGGCTCGACCCGCGACGAGTCCCCGCCCGCCGCCTCGACCACGGCACAGGCAAAGCCGAACCACGAGGTCGTCCCCTGGTTCGTCACGTGGAACAGCCCGCTGCGCCTCTCAAGGCAGAGCGATACGAGCATGCGCGCCAGATCGTGCGCGACGGTGGGGCTCCCCCGCTGGTCGGCGACGAACCGCAAGGGGGCGTCGGAGTTCATCAGCCTGAGGACCGTCTTCACCATGTTCGAGCCGTGCCGGCCGACGAGCCACGAGGTGCGCACGACGAGCCCGTCCGGGGGGAGTTCACGCTCGCCCGCGAGTTTCGACCGCCCGTAGAGCGAGAGGGGATTCGGCTCGTCCCACTCCGTGTACGGGCGATCGAGCGTCCCGTCGAACACATAGTCCGTCGACACGTACGTCACGTGCGCGCCGACGAGACGCGCCGCCTCGACGACGTGCCGCGTCCCGAGGGCGTTCACCGACCAGGCGAGGTCGCGTTCGGTCTCGCAGGCGTCGACCGCGGTGTAGGCGGCGAGGTGGATGACGAGCGCCGGCGCGTGGCCGACGATCGAGGACATGACGGCATCACGGTCGGTGACGTCGAGTTCAGGCAGGTCAGAGGCGACGACCTCGAAGCCACGGCTCTTCGTCCGTTCCGCCGAGCGGCGTTCCAGCTCGGCGACGACCTCGGTCCCGAGCTGACCCCGGGCACCGGTGACGAGGACGCGCATCGCGGGCCCTAGCGCCTCTCCGGGGGGGTGGCGGGCGCGTCCGAGGCGAGGGGCGCCGCCTCCCAGGATCCTTCGACGACCGGGGAACGGCCGATGAGCGGCCGCCACCACTCCTCGTTCGCCCGGTACCACGCGACCGTCGCGGCGAGCCCCGAGGCGAAATCGACGGTGGCCGACCATCCGAGCTTGGCACGGATCTTCGACGAGTCGAGCAGGTACCGCCGGTCGTGACCGGGGCGGTCCGGAACGATCGTCTTCAGGGAGGCCGGCGCTCCCGCCGCGGCGAGCACGCCGTCGGCGACCTCCTCGATCGAGGCCTCGAAGCCCGAGCCGACGTTGTAGGTCTCACCGGGTTTGCCGCGCCGCAATACGGCGTCGACCGCCCGGCAGTGATCGTCGACATGCAGCCATTCGCGCCGGTTCAGCACCGAGGCGTAGAGGGGCAGCGGCTCGCCGCCGAGGGCCCGCGTCGCGAACAGCGGGATCACCTTCTCGGGGAACTGGTAGGGCCCGTAGTTGTTGCAGCAATTCGAGATCGTGACCGGCAGGCCGAAGGTCTCGCCGTAGCAGCGCACCACATGGTCCGAACCCGCCTTCGAGGCGTTGTACGGGGTCCTCGGTCGATAGGGCGATTCCTCCGTGAACGACTCGTCGCTGTCGAGGGCGAGATCCCCGTAGACCTCGCAGGTCGAGATGTGATGGAACCGTTCGACGCCGACGCGGCGGGCGGCGTCGCAGAGTGCCTGGGTGCCCAGCACGTTCGTCCGGAAGAACCGGGCCGGGTCGAGAACCGCCAGGCTGTTGTGGGATTCGGCCGCGAAATTCACGATCGTCGTGATCCGCTCGGTACGCAGCACGCCCTCGACGAGGTTCTGGTCCGCGATGTCGCCGTGCACGAAGCCGACGCCCGCCGTCTCCTCGAGCGGTTCCAGGCTCGACCGGTTCCCCGCGTAGGTCAAGGCGTCGAGGACGACCACGGAGTCCTCGGGGTGCTCCCCCACCCAGTAGCGCACGAAATTCGAGCCGATGAAGCCCGCACCGCCGGTGACGAGCAGTCGCATGGACCGCAAGGGTAGCGACCGTGCCGCCCCGACGGATTCCACGTCCCGCTGGGGCCCGTTTCGACCGGACGCGTACGACGATCACGGCCGGTTCAGCGGTCCAACCCCCAATCCCGCGCGATCCGCGTGGCGCTCAGCTCGCGCTGCCTGCGTCGGGCGGATCGTCCCTCAGGTGGATGATGTCGGCTGCGTCGAGGGCGAGCTCGACGTCGCCGAGTTCGACGACGAGCCGACCGGCGTCATCGATCTGGCGCGCGAGACCGGAGATCGACCCCCTCACCGTGTCGGCGCGCACCCGCCTGCCCAGGGTGCTGCACCGGGCGCGGTATTCATCCATCGTCGTCCGGTCGGGCGACCGGTTCGCGCCCCACCGGCGTCGCAACGACCTGAGCATCGCCTCAAACACCTCGTCGCGGGCGACAGGACGTCCCGCGAGCTCGGAAAGCCCCGTGACGCGTCCGACGGCCTCCCCTCCGAGCAGGGCGGCCACGCCCCCCGCCTCGAGGTTCATCCCGACACCGACGACGAGAGCGGAGGGCGCCTGACCGGTGCGGTCGTCGGGGGCGACGACTTCGGCGAGGACGCCCCCCACCTTGGCGTCCCCCGCCACAAGGTCGTTCGGCCACTTCAGCGTGATCAGCGCCCCGCTCGTCTGCGCCGCCGCGTCGGCCGCGGCGAGCGCGACGGCGGTCGGCACGAGGTGGAGGTCCTCCACGCCGAGGCCCGGGCGGAGGACGACCGAGCAAAGGAGCGCCTCCCCCCGCGGGGCGACCCAGGTCCGTCCGAGCCGTCCGCGTCCGGCCGTCTGCTCCTCGGCGACGACGACGAGCCCGTCGGGTGCGCCGCGGCGCGCGGCATCGGCCGCGTAACGATTCGTCGAGTCGACGGTGTCGAGCCGCACCACGTTCGTGAAATCCGGCGATCCCGAACTAGCCTGCTCGCCTGGACGGAAGCGGGGGCTGCCAACCCCTCGAGGGGACCGACGCCTCCGCACAGCTGAACGATACGCACGGAGTGGAACGCGTGTTCGACAAGGTCCTAATCGCGAACCGGGGTGAGATCGCGGTGCGCGTCGCGCGTACCTGCCGGGAGCTCGGCGTCACGACGGCAGCCGTCTACTCCGAGGCCGATCGGGACGCCCTCCACGTGCGGTTCGCCGACGAGGCCTACTCGCTGGGCCCCGGCGGGCCGGGCGAGACGTATCTCAGCATCGGAAGGCTCGTCGAGGTCCTCCGCCGTTCGGGCGCCGAGGCCGTCCACCCCGGTTACGGGTTCCTCGCGGAGAACGCGCCATTCGCCCAGGCGGTCGCCGACGCCGGCGCGACGTTCATCGGGCCCTCCCCCGTGGCCATCGAAACAATGGGTTCCAAGCTGACGGCACGGTCCGCGGCCGACCGCGTCGGGGTCGCCGGCGTGCCCGGACACAACGAAGCGGTCACTTCGTCCGCAGAGGTGCTCGCGTTCGGCGCCGAATACGGCTTCCCCGTGGCGATCAAGGCCGCCTACGGCGGCGGCGGGCGCGGCATGAAGATCGTCGCGGGGCCCGGCGACGTGGACCAGGCGCTCGCCGGGGCCCGGAGGGAGGCGGAGTCGTTTTTCGGCCGCGCCGACGTCTACCTCGAGCGCTACCTCGCGGCATCGCGTCATGTCGAGATGCAGATCGTTTCGGACCGCTTCGGCAACACGGTCTGGTTCGGCGAACGGGACTGTTCGAGCCAGCGGCGCCACCAGAAACTCGTCGAGGAGACCCCGGCGCCGGGGATCTCCGGCGAGGTGCGCACCGCGATGGGTGACGCGGCGGTCCGCGTCGCCACCGCCTGCGGCTACGAAGGTGCGGGAACCGTCGAGTTCCTCTACGAAGAGGGCAGTTTCTACTTCCTCGAGATGAACACCCGCCTCCAGGTCGAACATCCGATCACCGAGATGGTCACCGGCGTCGATCTCGTCGCGTTGCAGCTGCGCGTCGCGGCCGGCGAGCCGCTCGGCTTCTCCCAGGACGAGATCGTCCGGCGCGGCCACGCGATCGAATGCCGCATCAACGCCGAGGATCCGTCGGGCGGTCGCTTCTTCCCGAGCCCGGGACGGATCACGCGCTTTCGCTTCGCCGACGGCTTCGGCGTGCGGACCGACACCGGCTACGAGCAAGGCGACATCGTCGGCCCGGAGTTCGACAACCTCGTCGCCAAGCTCGTCGTCTGGGGAGCCGACCGCGAAGAGGCCCGCTGGCGGATGATCCGCGCCCTCGACGAGACGGTCATCGAGGGCGTCGCGACGACGATCCCGGCGCTGCGCGCCATCCTCACCCACGAGGACTTCATCGCGGCCCGGCACTCGACCCGGTTCGTCGAGGACCGGGTCGATTTCTCCTCGCTCCCGCCGGTCCCCGTCCCGGACGGCACCGCCAACGAGGAAGGCCGCGTCCTGCGGACCGTCGATGCCGAGGTCGACGGCCGCCTCTACTCGGTACGACTCTTCGTCCCCGGCCCGGGCTCGGCGCGCGCCGCGGCGACGAGGCGGCGCCACGGGCGCGGCGCGACCGCCTCGTCGGACGGGACGGTCACCGTCCCGATGCAGGGCACCGTCGCGCAGGTTCTCGTCGCCGAAGGTGACGAGGTCGCCGCCGATGACGTCCTTTGCATCCTGGAGGCAATGAAGATGGAGAATCCGATCCGGGCCTCGATCGCCGGCACGGTGCAGGAGGTCCGGGTCCACCCCGGTGACACGGTCGGCTTCGGCGACGTCGTCGCGGTGATCACGTGAGCCCGGCCGCCCGCCAGGCGTCGGCGGCCAAGGAAAGCGCCCGGGAGACGGTCACCGCTCAGTCCCCCCGTCTCGTCGAGCTCTCACACCGCATCCACGCGCACCCGGAGCTCGGCTTCGGAGAGGTCGAGGCGGCGGCGTGGTGCGCGACGGCCCTGGAAGCCGCCGGATTCGACGTGCGTCTCGGTGTCGCCGGCCTTTCCACCGCCTTCGACGCCACGGTGGGGAGCGGCCCTCTCGCCGTCGGGATCTGCTGCGAGTACGACGCGCTGCCCGACATCGGGCACGCCTGCGGCCACAACGTGATCGCCGCCGCGGGCGTCGGAGCGGGACTCGCGCTCGCCCCCCTCGCCGACGCGCTCGGCTGCACGATCCACGTCTTCGGCACCCCCGCCGAGGAGGGCGGCGGGGGCAAGATCCTCATGCTCGATGCCGGGGTGTTCGACGGGCTGTGCGCCGCGCTGATGGTCCACCCGGCCCCCGGCGAACTCGTCCAGATGCCATGCCTCGCGATCTCGCATTTCGACGTGCGTTTCATCGGCAAGGAGGCACACGCCTCGGCCTACCCCGAGCTCGGCGTGAACGCGGCCGATGCCGTCACGATCGCCCAGGTCGCCGTGGGGCTGCTGCGCCAGCACGCCAAGACCGGTGACCAGGTCCACGGGATCGTCACGAACGGCGGCGCGGCGCCGAACATCGTTCCGGGGCTGGCGGAGGCGAAGTACTACGTACGCTCCGCGACGCTCGCCGGCCTCGCCGAATGGGAGCCCCGCGTCCGACACTGCTTCGAGGCCGGAGCCCTGGCGACCGGCTGCTCGGTCGAGTTCGTCACGCGCTGCCCGTCGTACTCGGAGTTCCGGGCTGACGAGGCGATGGGGGCGCGTTACCGCGCCAACGCCGAGTCGCTCGGGCGCGTCTTCCCGCCACCGCCAGAGCACCCGCTCACGGCGTCGACCGACATGGCGAACATCTCGCTCGTCATCCCGGCGATCCACCCGACACTCGACATCGGGTCGGCACCCGCCGTCAACCACCAGCCGGAGTTCGCGGCACATTGCGTGACCCCCGCGGCCGACAAGGCCGTCCTCGACGGCGCGACGGCGATGGCGTGGACCGTGATCGACCTCGCCCTCGACGAGACCGAGCGGGAGCGGCTGCTCCGCTGCGCGCTGAAAAGGGCCTGACTCGTCGGTCCGGCACGGCTGGACGGCGGCCGCCGGGTGGGCGACGCCAGCCGCGCCGCACCTGGTCAGTTGGCGGACGACGCCGCGGCGTAGTGCTGTCGGCAGACCTGGTCGTACTCGGCGATCACGATCTGTCCAGCCGCCTCCCCGCAGGCCGGGCAGTTGGGGTCGCGGCGGAACGAGAAGCTCCGGAACTCCTCGGCGAGGGCGTCGTAGGCGAGCAGACGACCGACGAGCGGCTCGCCGATCCCGAGTAGCAACTTGATCGCCTCGACCGCCTGGATCGAGCCGATGATCCCCGGCAGCACTCCGAGGACGCCCGCCTCGGAACACGACGGCGCGAACTCCGGCGGCGGCGGCTCGGGAAACAGGCACCGGTAGCACGGTCCCATGTAGGGCTGGAAGACGGTCGCCTGGCCCTCGAAACGGAAGATCGAGCCGTGGACGACCGGGGTCCTCGTGAGGAGCGACGCGTCGTTCACGAGGTAGCGCGACGGGAAGTTGTCCGTCGCGTCGACGACGAGGTCGTAGCCCGACATGATCTCGACGACGTTGTCAGCGCCGAGCCGAACGTCGTGGGTGACGACATTGACGTCAGGGTTCAGCGCCGTCAGGGTCTTTCTCGCCGATTCGACCTTGCGCTCGCCGATCCGGTCGCTGTTGTGGAGGATCTGACGCTGGAGGTTCGACCAGTCGACGACGTCCATGTCGAGGATCCCGATCGTGCCGACCCCGGCGGCCGCGAGGTAGATCGAGGCGGGCGAGCCGAGACCGCCGGCGCCAAGGACGAGGACCTTCGAATCCAGCAGCTTCTGCTGGCCGGACGGCCCGATCTCGGGCAGGAGCAGGTGACGCTGGTAGCGGTTGCGCTGCTCGTCGCTCAGAACCCGCGGAGTCGACCAGGGATGACCTTCGTCCTTCCAGCGGTTGAACCCGCCGGCCATCGATGCCACGTCGCTGTAGCCGAGTTCGGCGAGCGTCTTGGCGGCGAAGGCCGAACGAACGCCGCCGGCGCAGTAGACGACGACCGGTTTGCTCTTGTCGGGTATGCGCCCTTCGACCTCGAGCTCGAGTGAACCCCGGGGCACGTGAACCGCTCCGGCTATCGCTCCTTGGGCGTATTCCTCCGCCTCGCGCACGTCGAGCATCACGGTGTCAGCCGCGCGCGGCTCAACCTCGGCGGGTTCGACCTCCCGGATCTGCCGTTTCACGGCGGCGAGCATCTCGTTCAGGGTTGGCAAAAGCTCTCCTCAAACTCTCCGCAAGCCGGTGGCCCCGTGCCGATCGGGACCTTCATCACAGCCTGTCGGCAATCAAAACACTACCAGCGGAGTCGACATTCCCCTTCGGCGACGGCGCCCGACAGAGGCGACCGGTAGCGTGCCCGACGTGGAGTTCTTCGACGTCGCGCTCCGCAGACGGATGACGCGTCGTTTCGATCCCCGGCCGATCCCCCGCGACGTGCTCGCCCGCATCGTCGCGATCGCGGCGAGCGCGCCCTCCGCGGGCAAGTCCGGCGGCGTCGAGCTTCTCGTTCTCGAGTCGCCCGACCGCCGCGCCCTTTTCTGGGAGCTCGCCTCGGATCGCGCCTGGCGCGAGAACGGCCCCGAGTCGGCGGGACTCCTCGCCGCTCCGGTCGTCATCGTGCCGGTCGCGGATCCCGAGGCGTACGTCGCGCGCTACGCGCGCTGTGACAAGGAATCCTCGGGACTCCACTGCCTCCCCGCCGAGGACTGGCCCGTCCCGTACTGGACCGTCGACGCGTCGTTCGCGACAATGCTCGTGCTGCTCGCCGCGGACGATGCCGGCCTCGGCGCGCTGTTCTTCCGGCTCCACGCTCCGGCACAGTCGGTGCTCACCGGGCTCGGATTGCCGGAGGCTCGCGTCGTGATCGGCGCGATCGCGCTGGGCCATCCCGCTTCCCGCCCGCCTACCAACTAGCCCGATCCCCATCCAGGTGTGCTCCGACCGCCCGTCGCGATCGCCGTGACATCCTTGTCTGGGCTGAGCGCCGGTGACAGGGTAGACGCCATGCGCGGGCCGAATCGCCCTCCGACGCTCGGCTCACGCCGACGGGTCGTCACGACAAGGCGGAGCGCGTGATCGGGTTCCTCGGCTCCGCCCCGCTCGCGCCCGGATACGCGAGCGAGCCGTTCTGGTGGGACGGGGTCGAATTCCCCACCACGACAACCGACCGCCCGCCCGGCGACGCGGACATCGTCGTCGTCGGCGCCGGTTACACGGGTCTGGCGGTCGCCTACGAAGCCGCGCGGCGCGGGCGTGCCGTCGTCGTGCTCGACCGCGACAACCCGGCGCGGGGCGCGAGCAGTCGCAACGGCGGCATGGTCCTGCCAGGACTGAAGTCCGACCTCGCCACGACCCTCGCCGCCGAGAACGGTCGGGCACTCTGGGAAGAGACGGTTGCGGCTCTCGAGGGCCTCGGTGAGCTCATCGACGAACACGGCATCGACTGCAACTGGACGCGATCGGGACATGTCGAACTCGCCCACCATCCGCGGGCCGCACGGCGATTCGCGGTGGTCGCGCGCTCGTTCACCTCGGTCGGCGAAGACGCCCGGTTCCTCGAGAAAGACGAGCTTCCGGCCGAGATCGGCTCCGATCGATTCTGTGGCGCGCTCGTCGTCGAACGGAGTGCGTCCATCCATCCGGGAAAGTGGGCAGCCGCGCTTCTCTCGCTGGCGATGAGCGCCGGCGCCTGTGTGATCGGCCACTGCGGCGTGCGGCACGTCGAACGGGCTGCGGCAGGGTTCCGCGTCGACACCGAACGCGGGCCTGTCCACGCCCGCGAGGTCGTCCTCGCGACGAACGCCAGGACGGACGCCTCGCTCTCACGCTGGCTCGCCCGCAGGATCCTCCCGGTCGGGAGCTACATCATCGCCACCGAACCGCTCGACCCCGGTGTCGCTGCCGCCGTGAGCCCGCGCAGGAGAATGTTCTTCGACTCGCGCAACTTCCTCTGCTACTGGCGGCTCTCACCGGACGGCCGGCGCATGCTCTTCGGCGGCCGGACGTCGTTCGCCCCCACGACCGTCGAGCGGGCGCGTGACCGTCTCTACGCTGTCATGACCCGGGTGCACCCGCAGCTCGCCGGGGTCGCGGTCGAACGCGCCTGGGGCGGCGAGGTCGCCATGACCTTCGACCAGCTACCCCACCTCGGCCGGCACCCGGCGACCGGCGTCGTCTACGCCATGGGCTACTGCGGATCGGGGGTCGCGCTCTCGACGCACTTCGGACGCCTCGTCGCCCGGTACCTGTCCGGCGAAGGCGGACTCGGGCCGTTCGCCGAGCGAGATTGGCCCGCGGTGCCGCTCCCGGCGCGGATTCCCGGGCTGCTCCCCGTCGCCGGGCTGTGGTATCAGGCGCGCGACGTTCTCGGGCTCTGACGAGTTTCGGTCCTCGGCGCGGTCCGCACGTCACGACCACGCCGGGGCGGGCCGCAGCTTTCGCGGCACCGCCCCTCGCGGTTCTTGCGCCTGAGCGCGCGCGGGCCTACGGGTTGACCGCCGCGCAGAATTCCGCGAAGACCTCGACGAACCGGTCGATATGGCTCTCGTCGTGCCGCACCGAGATCGTCCACTGCTCTTCGTTCCCCGGCGTCATGAAGATGCCGCGGTTGACGAGCCAGGCCCAGGACGCGTTGAAAAGATCGACGTTCGTCTCGAGGAAGCTCCGGTAGTCGACGAGCGGCTCGGGCCGGTACGAGACGCAGCCTTTGCAACCGAGGTCGACGACGTGGGCCGGGATCGCGTGCTCGTCGATCGCCTTGCGGCAACCCTCGGCGAGGCGGGCCCCCATCTTCTTGAAGTGCTCGTAGGCCTCCGGGGTCAGCACCTCGGTAAGGGCCGCCAGCCCTGCGGCGACGACCAACGGGTTCCCGTTGAACGTCCCTTGCTGGGCGATCCCGGACGCGATCTCGTCCATGAGATCGGCGCGCCCGCCGAAGGCACCCGCCGGCGTGCCGCCGAACACCGACTTCGCGAAGCACGACAGGTCCGGCTGCACTCCGAACATCTCGGTTGCGCCGCCGGCGGCGATGGTGGCACCGCACTTCACCTCGTCGAAGATGAGGACGATCCCGTACCGCGTGCACAGCTCCCGCAATCCCTCGAGATAGCCGGGACGCGGAAGCACGATCCCGATGTTCATCATCACGGGCTCGATGATGAGACAGGCGATCTCCGAACCCCGCGCGGCGAAGAGCCTCTCGACCGCGGCGAGATCGTTGTAGGGGACGGCGAGCGTCCACCTGCCCATCTCGGCCGGGATCCCCCGCGAGGCGGGGGGCTCGGTCACCTGGTGCTCGCTCGCCTCGAGCAGCATGAGGCTCGGCGTCACCGAGAACATGACCGAGTCGTGGTGGCCGTGGTAGGAGCCTTCGATCTTGCAGATCGTGTCGCGCCCGGTCGCGCCGCGCGCGACACGGATCGCGTCCATCGTCGCCTCGGTGCCCGAGTTCACGAACCGGACCCGCTCCATCCGGAACCGGCGGCAAAGCTCCTCGGCGAGCCGCACCGTGAGCTCCGTCGTCACAGCGAAGTGGGTGCCCGAGTGGGCAGCCCGCTCGATCGCCGCGGCGACCGCCGGGTGGGCGTGGCCGACCGCCATCGCCCCGAACCCGTTGTGGTAATCGATGTAGCGGTGGCCATCGACGTCGACGACCTCTGCGCCGTCACCCGAGGCGAGGTAGATCGGGTACGGATCGGCCGCCTGGAACGACGACGCCACGCCAAGGGGCATCGTCTTGCAGGCTCGCTCGAAAAGCGCCCGTGACCGCGGCGTCGAGTCGACGAGCTTGGCGAGCTCGGACTGGAACAGGTTCACCGCCCTCGCGGTCAGCTCGTCGGATCCTGCCATGACTGATCCGCTGTTTTCCCTGGTCGTACCCATCGTCTCACGTCCATCCGGCATATCGTCCGTGCGAACCCCACAGGCCCGCGCCCTGGTGCGACAACGCACCATTTGTGCACAATTCTCCCATCCGGGCAGAGGCGGGGCAAAGGGCCGGCGCCCGGCGCCGACCCGCCGGCCACCCACGTCGCCACCCCGGCTCACCGGGGCTAACGTCACCGCAACGAATTCGGCCCGAGGGGGTTGCCGATGGCGACGACGGCGAGCCTGGTCGGGGTGTCGGCTCCGGCCGCCGACCATGCCCCCACGAAGGGCCTGAAGACCGGCGCGCTCGGCCTCGTGTCGAGCATCGTGATCGGCGTCGCCTCGACGGCACCCGCCTACAGCCTCGCGGCGTCCCTCGGTCTCGTCACCGCCGCGGTCGGGTTGCTCGCTCCCTCGGTGATGCTGCTCGCCTTCATCCCGATGCTCTTCATCGCCGCGGCGTACTTCTACCTCAACCGGGTGGACCCGGACTGCGGCACCACGTTCACCTGGGTCACCCGGGCCATCGGCCCGAAGACCGGCTGGATGGCCGGCTGGGGGATCCTCATCACCGACCTCGTCGTCATGCCGAGCCTCGCCCAGATCGCCGGCCAGTACACGTTCCTGCTGTTCGGCGCCAACGGCGCCGCCAACAACCGCTTCTGGGTGGGTTTCTTGGGTGTGATCTGGATCATCGTCATGACGGCGATCTGCGTGATCGGGATCGAGCTCTCCGCCCGGACCCAGGTCGGCCTGCTCGGCGCCGAGATCGTCATCCTCGCGATCTTCGCCGCTGTCGCCCTCGCCAAGGTCTACGGCTCGCATATCGCACACAGCCTCCGCCCGACCCTCGGATGGCTCAACCCCCTCCACATCTCCTCGACCGGCGCCCTGGCCGGCGCGATTCTCACCGCCGTCTTCATCTACTGGGGATGGGACACCGCGGTCACGGTGAACGAGGAGGCCAAGGACACCAAGCGCACGCCCGGTGTCGCCGCCGTGCTC
The DNA here is from genome assembly GCA_050014835.1 of Acidimicrobiales bacterium. Taxonomy (GTDB): domain Bacteria; phylum Actinomycetota; class Acidimicrobiia; order Acidimicrobiales; family Bog-793; genus Bog-793. The sequence continues at coordinate 21,431 of JBEKCO010000001.1, read as the reverse complement.
TCCACGCTCGTGCTCCTCGGGATCTACGTCATCGTGTCGATCGCCGCGCAGGCGTTCCACGGCGCGGGATTCCTCACGGCCAACAGCAACGACGTGCTGAACGCGCTGAGCCACGACGTCTTCGGTAGCGGCTGGGACAAGTTCCTCGTGCTCGCCGTGCTCACCTCGGCGTCGGCGTCGACCCAGACGACCATCCTGCCGGCGGCACGGTCCGCGCTCTCGATGTCGGTCCACAAAGCGATTCCGCGGCGTTTCGGAACGATCCACCCGCGCTTCCTCACCCCGGCCTACGCGACCTCCTGGTTCGGCGTGCTCTCGATCGTCTGGTTCGTGGGGCTCTCCATCCTCAGCAACGAGGTCCTCCTCGATTCCATCCTCGCCCTGGGGTTCGGCATCGCCTTCTACTACGCCATGACCGGCTACGCCTGTGTCATCTACTACCGGCGCCTGCTGATGAAGAGCTTGAAGAACCTCGTGTTCGTCGGCCTCGCGCCGCTCGTCGGGGCGCTCATCCTCACGTGGGCCTTCCTCGACTCGATCTTCGTCTACTCCAACCCGGCGAACGCCGCGGGCGACCAGGTCTGGTTCCACTTCGTCAAGTTCAACGTCCACATCGTCGGCATCCACTTCTACGCCGACGGACTCGGGCCACCCCTCATCATCGGGCTCGGACTGCTCATCATCGGGCTTCCGCTTATGTTGGCGTGGATGATCCGCCATCGCGAGTTCTTCCGCCACACCGCCGAGCGCGCCGAATCGCTGCACGACGCGGCGCCCCCCCTCACACCGGGCGCCCCCGTGGTGACGGACTGATGGCGGGCGACATCGTCCTCGGCTTCGACGGCTCGGCCGGTGCCAAATCGGCGCTCGAGGTCGCCGTCACCCTCGCCCGCGCCTTCGACGTGACGCTCGCGATCGTCTTCGGCTACGAACCGAACCCGATGGGCGGAGAAACCTCCGACTACCAGTACCAGCTGAAACTCCTCGGCGAAGGTTTCGTGAACGCCGCCGCTGCCGAGGCCCGACTCGTCGACCCCGCCCTTGACGTCGAACCGCTCGTCGTCGGATTGCGCCCGGTCGACGCCCTCATCGAGACGGCCGCCGAACGCGAGGCCCGCCTCATCGTCGTCGGCTCGCACGGGGAGCTCCCGCTCGTCGGGACGATCCTCGGCTCGGTGCCCCACAAGCTCCTCCACCACGCGAGGATCCCCGTCCTCGTCGTCCCGCGTCCCGACTGAGCCCGCGACCTCGCCCGACCCTTCCGGCGGGCGGTCGGCCCGGTAGGTGACCGGGTAGCACCGGCCCGCAAAATCGGCTCAACGATCCCCACATCCGGCGGCGACCGGGTGCCGAGGCCGGAGGTGGTGAGGTGACGGACGTCCCCGAGACGATCGCGTTCGGTCGGCGGATCCGCGTCACGCGCTGGGTCGACGCGGCGGGCGAGGGCAGCGGCCACGACGCGCGCTCCGAGTACGTGGAGCGGTACTGGCTCCCGATCCTCGGACCCTCGACGACGTGCCTGCTCCGTCACCTCGCCGAGCGCCTCGCGCGCTCGCCCTCGGGTTGCATGCTCGACGTCGCCGAAACCGCCCGTTCGCTCGGACTCGGTGAGCGGGCGGGACGTCACGCGCCTTTCATGCGCACAATCGCCCGCGCGATTGACTTCTCAATGATCCGGGTCGACCCGCCCGACGGCCTCGCCGCCCGGGTCCGGCTGCCGACGCTCTCGGCGCGCCACCTCGCGCGGCTTCCCGCGTCGTTGCGCGCCGCGCACACGCTCGCCGCCAACGTGGCGGCGGAGCCGGACCCGGCAAACCGCCTGCGTAACCAGGGTCGGCAGCTCGCGCTGAGCCTGGCGTCGATCGGCGCGGCCCGTGACGAGATCGAGCACCAGCTGCTCTCGTGGCGCTTCGACCCCCCGCTCGCCCGGACGTGCGCCTCTTGGGCGGCGAACGAGGCGGCGCGCACCCACGTCGGATCGTGCCCGGCGGGCGAACTTCGCTAGCGTCAAATCATGCCGCGGAACACGGGATCGCCGAGACGCGCCCGGGTCGCGCTCGCGACGTGTTCCCAATTCCCCGATCTCGCCGAGGACGGGCCTGCGATGCTCGACGCTCTCGCAGGGCGCGGCCTCGAGGCGACGCCACAGATCTGGGACGAGCCCGAGACCGACTGGGACCGCTTCGATCTCGTCGTCGTCCGCGCGACTTGGGACTACACCGAAAGGCGCGCCGAGTTCCTCGACTGGGCGCGGCGCGTCCCCCGCCTCGCCAACCCTTACGGGGTCATCGAGTGGAACTCCGACAAGACCTACTTACGGGATCTCTGTGCGGCGGGGATCCCGACCGTCCCGACGCAGTGGTGCGAACCGGGCTCGCCGGTCGTCCTGCCCGCGACGGAGATCGTCGTCAAACCCTCGGTCGGCGCGGGGGCGCGGGGCGCGGGGCGCTACGGACCAGAGGACCGGGAGGCCGCCGCCGCCCACGTCGAACGGCTGGGCGCGGCCGGATTCACCGTGATGGTGCAGCCGTACCTCGCGGCGATCGAGTCCGCCGGCGAACGCGGGCTCGTCTACCTCGGCGGCCGTTTCAGCCACTCGATCCACAAGCCCACGCTGCTCGCGAACCGCGGGGCCTACGTCGAAGGCACGCTCACCTGGGAGCTCGTGAGCGCGACGACGCCGACCGCGGCCGAGCGCGCCCTCGCCGAGGACGTCCTCGCCGCGACCCCCGCCGGACGGGAGAATCTGCTCTACGCCCGCGTCGACCTCGTCCCCGGCGGCGACGGCACGCCGCTGCTCATCGAGCTCGAGGTGACCGAGCCGTGCCTCTACCTCGGCCGCGGTCCGGGAAGCCCCGAGGCGTTCGCCGACGCCGTCGAGGGCTGGCTCGCGCGGCACTGACGCGCGCGGGCCCGCCCCACCTGCGGCCGGGACTCTCTCGCCCGGTAGCCTGGGTGGACCGTGGCCGGATACCTCGACCTGCTCGCCGAACGCGTCACCATCTTCGACGGCGCGACAGGAACGAACCTGCAACTGCGCGGGCTCGGACCGGACGACTTCGGCGGGCCGGCGCTCGAAGGCTGCAACGAGTTGCTCGTCGCGACGCGCCCCGACGTCGTGCAGGACCTCCACCGCTCCTTCCTCGACGTCGGCGTCGACGTCATCGAGACCGATTCGTTCGGCGCCTTCCCGGTCGTGCTCGCCGAGTACGGGATCGCCGAACGCGCCGCTGAGCTCGCCCGCCGGTCGGCCGAGCTCGCCCGGGAGGTCGCCCGCGGCTACTCGACCCCGGGCCACCCGCGCTTCGTCGCCGGCAGCATCGGGCCGGGGACGAAGTTCCCTTCGCTCGGCCAGATCACCTTCGCCGACCTGCGCGACGCCTACCTCGTCGAGGCGACGGCCCTCTTGGAGGGGGGCGTCGACCTTCTCCTCGTCGAGACGGCGTTCGACCTCCTCGGTGCCAAGGCGGCTCTCGCCGCCTGCCGGCGGGCGATGGTCGCGACCGGGATCACGGTGCCATTGCAGGTCCAGGTGACGATCGAGGTCACCGGCCGGATGCTTCCCGGGACGGAGATCGCGGCCGCGCTCTGCGCACTCGAGGCGATGCGCCCCGACGTCATCGGGCTCAATTGCGCGACCGGACCCGTCGAGATGTACGAGCCGCTGCGCTACCTGACCGCGCACTCACGCCGCCCCGTTTCCGTGCTGCCGAACGCCGGGCTCCCCTCCGTCGTCGACGGCAAGATGCACTACGACCTCACGCCCGATGACCTCGCCGAGCACCTCCACCGGTTCGCGACCGAGCTCGGGGTGGCCGCGATCGGCGGATGCTGCGGCACGACGCCCGCGCACTTAGACGCCGTCGTGAAACGCTGTTCGGGGCTCGCCGCCCCGCGCCGCGCCGTCGAGCACGAGCCGGGCGCGGCCTCGCTCTACAGTTTCGTGCCCTTCGAACAGGAGCTCTCCTTCCTCGTCATCGGCGAGCGGACGAACGCGAACGGCTCAAAGCGTTTCCGTGAGGCCATGCTGGCCGGCGACTTCGACACGACGACCGCGATGGCCCGCGATCAGGTGCGCGAAGGCGCGCACCTGATCGACGTCTGCGTCGACTACACCGGCGCCGACGGCGTCGCCGACATGCGCGAGGTGATGAGTCGGCTCGCGACGCAGTCGGCGGCCCCGGTCGTCATCGACTCGACCGAGACCGCCGTCGTGCGCACCGCGCTCGAACTCCTCGGCGGGCGCGCCGTCATCAACTCGGTGAACCTCGAGGACGGCGACGGGCCGGGCACGCGGCTCGACTCATTCCTGACACTCGCCGCGGAGCACGGCGCCGCGGTCATTTGCACCTGCATCGACGAGAAGGGCCAGGCCCGCACCGCGGCGTGGAAGCTCGACGCCGCCCGGGCGATCCACGACCTCGCCGTCGGGCGCTACGGGCTTGAACCGGAGGACCTCTTCTTCGACGCCCTGGCCCTGCCTTTGTCGACGGGCATGGAGGAGAGCCGCCGCGACGGCATCGAGACGATCGAAGCGATCAAGGCGATCAAACGGGAACTCCCGGGGGTGCACACCGTGCTCGGGATCTCGAACGTCTCGTTCGGCCTCGCGCCCCCGGCCCGCCAGGTGCTGAACGCCGTGTTCCTCCACGAGTGCGTTGCCGCAGGTCTCGATGCCGCGATCGTCCACGCCGGATGGATCGCGCCGTTGCACAAGATCGACCCCGCCCACCGGGAGATCTGTCTCGACCTGGTCTACGACCGGCGGCGCGACGACTACGACCCGCTCGCCGCGCTGATGGGAGCCTTCGCCGGCGCCTCCTCGGCCGCGACCGTCACCGAGGACCACAGCGGCTGGACGGTCGACCGGCGCCTGTCCCAGCGCATCGTCGACGGGGACCGGATCGGGCTGGAAGGTGACCTCGACGAGGCGCTCACCGGGCACGGCGCCCTCGAGGTCGTGAACGACTTCCTTTTGCCGGGGATGAAGACCGTCGGCGACCTCTTCGCCTCCGGTGAGATGCAACTGCCGTTCGTGCTGCAGTCGGCCGAGACGATGAAGGCCGCCGTCACGTACCTCCAACCGCACATGGAAAAGAACGAGTCCGGCGGGCGCGGCACGGTCGTGCTGGCGACGGTGAAGGGCGACGTCCACGACATCGGGAAGAACCTCGTCGACATCATCCTCACGAACAACGGCTACGAGGTCCACAACCTCGGCATCAAGGTGCCGATCAACGACATCCTCGAGAAGGCCGACGAGACGGGCGCAGACGCGATCGGCATGAGCGGGCTGCTCGTGCGTTCGACGCTCATCATGCGCGAGAACCTCGAGGAGATGAACCGCAGGAGCCGGACCGCGACGCCGATCCTCCTCGGCGGGGCCGCGCTCACGCGCAGCTACGTCGAGCGCGACCTGCGCGCCGTCTTCTCAGGCCGGGTCTTCTACGGCAAGGACGCCTTCGAGGGCCTGCGCACGCTCGACAAGTTGATGGACGAGAAAGCGAGCGGCGAGGTCGACCCGGCGTTCGGCACGACGCCGACGGGGCGCAAACTCCCGCCGCGCAAAAGCGCCGTCCTCGCCGAGGTCGACCCGGCGATGATTCCGCCGCGATCTCCCGAGGTCGTCTCGGACAATCCCGTCTTCCCGCCACCTTTCCTCGGCACGCGGGTCGCCAAAGGGATCCCCCTCGACGACGTGCGCGCCTACCTCAACGAGACCGCACTGTTCCGCAACCAGTGGGGGTACCGGCCGAACCCCGACGAGGCGGACGAAGAGTTCAAGGCGCGGGTCCGGGCGGAGTTGCGCAGCAGGCTCGACGAGGCGAAGGCCGAGGACGTTCTCGTGCCACAGGTCGTGTGGGGCTACTTCGCCGCCGGGTCGGACAACGACGACCTCGTCGTGTTCTCCGACACCAGCCGCTCGGCGGAGAAGGCGCGCTTCCACTTCCCCCGCCAGCGCGAGCACCCGTATCTGTGCATCGCCGATTTCTTCCGCCCGGTCGTCGGGCCCGACGTCGACTACGCCGCCTTCTTCGTCGCCACGATCGGCGCAGCCGCGTCGCGGCGGGCGCACGAGCTGTTCGCCGCCGACCGCTACCTCGACTACGTCGCGCTCCACGGCCTGTCGGTCGAGATGACCGAGGCCCTCGCCGAGCGTTGGCACCGGCGCATCCGGGAGGAGTGGGAATTCGCTGACGAGGACGGCCCGAACCTCACGGGGCTGTTCCGTCAGAAGTACCGGGGGGGCCGCTACTCCTGGGGCTACCCGGCCTGCCCGGACCTCGAGGACAACGCGAAGGTCGTGGAGCTGCTCGACGCCGGCCGGATCGGCGTGACCGTCTCCGAGGGTTTCCAGCTCGAACCCGAGCAGACGACGCTCGCGATCGTCTGCCATCACCCACAGGCGAAGTACTTCGTCGCCTGACCCGTCGCCGGGGCCGGTTGCGCCATCCGGTAGCGTCGCAACGTGACCCGCGAAACGACCGACGCGACCTTCCAGGCCGACGTCGTCGCCCGCTCGGCCGAACGGCCCGTCGTCGTCGACCTCTGGGCGCCGTGGTGCGGACCGTGCGGGACGCTCGGTCCCACCCTCGAGAAGGTCGTCGAGGAGACCGCGGGCGAGGTCGAGCTCGTGAAGGTGAACGTCGACGAGAACCCGCAGGTCGCCGCCGCCTTCCAGGTGCAGTCCATCCCGGCCGTCTACGCGATGCGCGACGGCAAGGTCGTCGACGGCTTCATCGGGGCCGTCGGCGAACCCGCGGTGCGGGAGTTCGTCGGTCGCCTCTCCCCGACGCCCTCCGAGGCGGACCGGCTCGCCGAGGCGGGTGACGAAACCTCGTTGCGCGCCGCGCTCGAACTCGAGCCGGACCACCCCGGCGCCGTCGTCGCCCTCGCCGAGCTGCTCGTCGGACGCGGCGACTCCGAGCAGGCGCTCGCGCTGCTCGGCCGGGTCCCCGACTCCGACCGCACCCGACGGGTCGCCGCCCTCGCCCGGCTCTCGGCGAACGGCACCGCGCCGACCGAGTCGCGCGAGGCGCGTCTCGACGACCTCCTCGTCCGGGTGAAGTCCGACGACGGGGCGCGTCAGGAGTTTCTCGACCTCTTGGAGACGATGGACCCCGAGGACCCCCGCCGCGACCGGTACCGGCGGGCGCTCGCCTCCCGACTTTTCTGAACCGTGGGCGCCCTGGCCGATGTCCCCCGGTTCGTGGAGCTCGGCAGCCGCCGTTACGACGTCACGACCCGCGTCCTCGTCATGGGGATCGTCAACCGCACCCCCGACTCGTTCTACGACCACGGCGCGACGTTCGAGCTCGACCGGGCGCTCGCCCGTGCCGACGAGCTCGTCGCCGCCGGCGCCGACATCGTCGACGTGGGCGGTGTGAAGGCCGGCTCGGGTGACGTCGTCACGGTCGCCGAGGAGCTCGAACGGGTCGTGCCCGCGGTCGAGGGGATCGCGGCGCGCTTCGACGTCGCGATCTCCGTCGACACCTGGCGGGCCGAGGTCGCCAACGCCGCCTTCGGCGCCGGGGCGGTGCTCGGCAACGACATCAGCGGGTTCGCCGACCCCGCCTACCTGCCGGCCGCGGCACGCCACGAGGCGTCTGTCGTCGCGACCCACATCCGGTTGCGTCCCCGCGTCGACGACCCCGATCCGCGTTACCCGGGCGACGACGTCGTCGGCGCGGTCGAGCTCTTCCTCGCCGACCGGCTCGAGATGGCGGTCATGGAGGGGATCCCGGCCACACGGGTCCTCTATGACGTCGGGCTCGACCTCGGCAAGACGACGCCGCAGTCGCTGGAATTGCTCCGCGCCACCGCCCGCTTCGCCGCGATGGGGCAGACTCTTTTGTTGTCGGCCTCGAACAAGGGATTCCTCGGCGACCTGCTCGACCTGCCCGTCGACCGGCGCGAGGACGCGTCGCTCGCCGCCGTCGCCTTCGGCGTGACATGCGGCTGCCGCGTCGTGCGGGTCCACGACGTGGCCCGCGCCCGGCGGGCCGTCGACGTGCTCACCGCGGTGCTCGCGGCATGACGCCCGGCCACCTTGCCGCCGACGGCGGGCCGCACGCCGCCTACCTCGTCCAGGCCGAGGACCCGGGACTCGTCAGCCAGGCGCTCTCCGCTCTCCTCGCCGAGCTCGCATCCCTCGACGGTGGCGGCGCCGTGCCCGTCGAGGAGTACGGCGAGGTCGGGCGCTCCGAGGCGGCAGGCGCCGAGCCGTTCGCCCTCGGCCCGGTCCTCGACGCCTGCCGCACGCCGCCGTTCCTCGCCGCCCGGCGGGTCGTCGTCGTGCGCGACGCGACGCTCCTCGACACGGCCCAGATCCGTGAGCTCGGCGCCTACCTCGCCGAACCGCTCGAGACGACGGTGCTTGTCGTCGTGTGCCCGGGGCGGCGGGCTCCCGCCGCCCTCGTCAGCGCGGTCCGTGCCGCCGGTCTCGTCATCGACGCCGAGCCGGCGCCGAACGACCGCGCCCGGGGCCAATGGATCGCCGATCGGTTGCGCGGCGCGCCCGTCCGTCTCACCCCCGAGGCGGTGGACCTGCTCGCGGAGCATCTCGGAGAGGACCTCGCCCGTCTCGACGGGCTGCTCGCGACGCTCGAGTCGGCGTTTCCGGTGGCCGGGGCCATCGACGCGGCCGGCCTCGCCCCGTTCCTCGGCACCGCCGGGGGGGTGGCCCCCTGGGACCTCACCGACGCGATCGACGCCCGCGACGTGCCCGCCGCCATCGCGGCGCTCTCCCGCCTCGTCGGCCCCGGGGAGCGCAACCCGTTCCAGATCCTCGCCCTCCTCCACCGCCACTTCGGCGCGATGTTGCGGCTCGACGGCTCCGGCATCACCGACGAGGATTCCGCCGCCGCGGCGACGGGACTGAAGCCCTATCCCGCGAAGAAGGCCCTCGCCTCGGCGCACCGCCTCGGCCACGCCGGTGTCGTCCGCGCGATCTCGCTGCTCGCCCGGGCCGACATGGACCTGCGCGGCGAGTCGGGTTGGCGCGACGAGCTCGTCCTCGAGGTCCTCGTCGCCCGGCTCGCTCGACCGCCGGCCAGCCGCCCGCTGCCACGACCGCAGATCCGCCGGGCCCGGTCCCGGTGACCGCGGGGGCGATTGGGTCCGACCCGGCGGAACTGCTCGACTTAGCGACCCGTCTCGCCCGGGAGTCGGGCCGGCTCCTCGTCGAGGCGAGCAGGCACCGCCTTGACCGCCTGGCGCTCGTCGACACCGCCCGCCGCAAGTCCTCGACGACCGACCTCGCGACCGAGGCGGACCGGGCGAGCGAGCAGCTCATCGTCGGCGCGATCAAAAAGGCCCGACCCACCGACGCGGTGCTCGGCGAGGAGGGCAGCGAGCACGGGGGCACCTCGGGACTCACCTGGATCATCGACCCGATCGACGGCACGACGAACTTCGTCTACGACTTCGGGACCTGGGCCGTCTCGATCGGCGTCGCCGACGGTGATGGCTCGCTCGCCGGCGCCGTCTTCGACCCGCTGCGCGACGAGATGTTCACCGCCGTCCGGGGTGCAGGCGCGTTCGTCGACGGCAGGCGGCTCGGCCCCGTCGACGCGGTGGCCCTCGACGAGTCCCTCATCGGGACCGGCTTCAGCTACGCCGCCGAGAACCGCCGTAACCAGGCGCGCCTGCTCCCGGTTGTGCTCCCCCGGGTGCGCGACATCCGCCGGGCCGGAGCCGCCTCGCTCGACCTGTGCTACGTGGGAGCGGGGCGGCTGAACGGCTACTACGAATCGGGCCTCCACCCCTGGGATCGCGCCGCGGGCCTTCTCGTCGCGACGGAGGCGGGGGCGGGGTTCCGCGACGTCGAGGGCCTCGACCCGAGACGCTCGACGCTCGTCGTCGCCCCGCCGGGTCTGCTCGAGGAGCTGCTGGCCCTCCTCGTGGAGGCGGCGGCCCGGCGCTGACTACCATGCCAGTGCCGCGGTGAGACGCCCGCGCGCCAGACGAGAAGGCGACCCGCCGCGACGCGGCCGTCGACAACGGAGGGACGAAGGCAGATGACGCCCATCTTCGCCAGCGAGGGCAGCTACCAGGCATTCACTCTTGGCTCCGCCGAGCGGGGGTGGCTGTACTTCGCCCTCGCCGCCGGCGCGCTCGCGCTCGTCGTGGCGGTCGGCCTGATGCGCCAGGTGCTCGCCGCCGACCAGGGCACGTCGCTCATGCGCGAGATCGCGGCCGCCATCCAGGAGGGCGCCGTCGCCTTTTTGAAGCGACAGTTCCGCGCCATCGGCATCGTCGTCGTGCCGCTCGCCGTCCTCGTCTTTTTCACCGCGACGAAGGTCGTGAATTCGACGAACGGGCACGTCGCGCTGAGCTTCGGGCAGTCCGGGCTCTACCGGGCGCTCGCCTTCCTCCTCGGCGCGACGTTCTCCGGGCTGACGGGGATCATCGGCATGAACCTCTCCGTGCGGGGCAACGTCCGCACCGCCGCGGCCGCCCGCAGCGGCGAGTTGCCGAGGGCGCTGCGCGTCGCCTTCCGGTCCGGCGGGGTCACCGGACTGTTCTGCGTCGGGCTGGGGCTCATCGGCGCGGCCGGGCTCACGCTCATCTTCCAGAACACCGCCGCGGCGGTGCTCATCGGCTTCGGGTTCGGCGGCTCGCTCATCGCGCTCTTCATGCGTGTCGGCGGCGGCATCTTCACGAAGGCGGCCGACGTCGGCGCCGACCTCGTCGGCAAGGTGGAGGCGGGGATCCCCGAGGACGACCCGCGCAACGCGGCGACGATCGCCGACAACGTGGGCGACAACGTCGGCGACTGCGCCGGCATGGCCGCGGACCTGTTCGAGTCCTACGCCATCATGATCATCGCCTCGATCATCCTCGGCTACTCGGCGTTCCACTCGATCGGCATCGACCCCGCCAAGGGCGTGGTCTTCCCGCTGATCGTCGCCGGCTTCGGGATCATCGCCTCGATCGGGGCGATCTTCTCGGTGCGGGCCCGCAGGCGCGACCGGACGGCGATGAGCGCCATCAACCGCGGCTACCGCCTCGGCGGCGTCGCCGTCCTCGTCGCGGCGTTCCTCGTCGCCCAGTTCTACGTGAAAGACCTCAAGGTCTTCTGGGCGGTGCTCATCGGCGTCGCCCTCGGCCAGGTGGCGAGCCTCATCACCGAGTACTTCACGTCGACCGAGCGCGCGCCGGTCCGCGAGATCGCCGAGGCGGCCCGCACCGGACCCGCGACGACCATCCTCGCCGGACTCTCCTCGGGCCTCGAGTCCTCGGTCTTCGCCATCATCGCCATCGCCACGGCGATCGGGTTGTCGATCATCATCTCGCTGGAGACCGCCCACGGGAACATCGAGCTCACCCTCTACCTCGTCGCCCTGACGGGCATGGGGCTCCTCTCGACGACCGGCATGGTCGTGTCGGAGGACAGCTTCGGGCCGGTGTCGGACAACGCCGCCGGCATCGCCGAGATGGCCGGCGAGTTCGGCGGGGACGCCGAGCGTGTCTTGGTCAGCCTCGACGCCGTCGGCAACACGACGAAGGCGATCACGAAGGGGGTCGCCATCGCCTCGGCGGTGCTCGCCACCGTGGCGCTTTTCGCCTCGTTCGTCGAGACGATCGGCAACCAGCTGAACCTGCGCGCCACCGGGTCGGCGCTCTTCCACGAGGCTGCCACCCAGATCAATGTCGCCAACCCGACGACGTTCCTCGGCGTGCTCATCGGCGGCTCGATCGCCTTCCTTTTCTCCGGACTCGCCATCCGCGCGGTCGGCCGGTCGGCCGGCACCGTCGTCCAGGAGGTGCGCCGCCAGTTCCGCGAGCACCCCGGGATCATGGATGGCACCGAGAAGCCCGAATACGGGCGGGTCATCAGCATCTGCACCCTCGCCGCCCAACGGGAGCTCGTCACGCCGGCGCTGCTTGCCATCCTGGCGCCGGTCATCGTCGGGTTCGGGATCAACTACCTCGCCCTCGGTGCCTTCCTCGTCGCGGCGATCCTCACCGGCCAGCTGATGGCCGTGTTCCTGTCGAACTCCGGCGGCGCCTGGGACAACGCCAAGAAGTACATCGAGGACGGCCACGAGGGCGGCAAGGGATCGGATGCCCACAAGGCCGCCATCATCGGCGACACCGTCGGCGACCCGTTCAAGGACACCGCCGGCCCGGCGCTCAACCCCCTCATCAAGGTGATGAACCTCGTCTCGCTGCTCATTCTCCCCGCGGTGATCACGTACCACTACCACCCGGCCATCCGCTACTCGATCGCCGGAGTCGCGCTCGTCGTCCTGCTCGCGGCCATCGCCTTCTCCAAGCGCCGGACGACGTCGTTCGGCGGCGAACCTGCCGCCGGTTCCGCGCCGGGCGTCGCGGCCGTGCCCGCGGTCGGGCCGACAGCCTGAGCCATCAATCGGCTCCGGGTGGTCGACCCGGTGCCCCGATCGGACCGACATCACCGATGGGCGCCGGGCCTGGCGCGGCAAGTGATGACCACGATGGTCGCGCCATCTTTTCGGGCGCGGGTACCGACACCTCCGTTTTGCGCCGGAAACGGCCGAAATGGCGACGCTGCATTGCGGGCGAAGCGCGCGCCGTAACCGGCCGCCGGAGCCGTGATCGACGGGTCAGAGCTTGATGTGCCAGATCCCTTCGATACGACTGACGACATAGTCGCCGAGCAGGTCGGTGCCGCCGGGCGAGTCGATGTGGACGCCGTCCGGGTCGCGCACCTCGATGAGGCTGCCGCTCGCGTTCGGCAGGAGCTCGGCGTACTGGCCGGCCGAGTTCGAGAACAGCTTCCAGGTGGGGATGAACACGACGTCGCGATAGCGCTTCGCCTGGCTGATGTAGATGGCGTTCAGGTACGCCATGTGGGACCCGAACGTCGGGTCCCACATGATCGGCAGGCCGACCCACAGCACGTGGGCCCCGGCGGCGGTCGCCTCGGACATCAACTCGTCGACGCGCTGGGTGTAGACGCTCGTCCAGAGCTTCGTGCCGGCGAAGGCGACCTGACCGTTCGCGATGAAACCCTGCCAGTCGTTCCCGCCGAGCATGACGACAACGAGCTGCGGGTGGTACTGCGGGAGCTGCCCGGCGAGCGTGGCAGGCCAGTCGAAGTAGCCCTCGTTGGAAAGCCCGGTGTCGCCGACCGCGTTCTGCAATACGTGGACCCTCGGGTCTCCGGCGAGCTCGTCGGCGAGCCCGAAGCCGAGGTCCTCGCCGAGCGAGTCGCCGATCTCGAGGATGGTCATCGGCTTCGCCGTCGTCGGCGACGTGAGCGGCAGCGGGCCCTTCGGGGGCACCGGCTTCTTCGCGTGGTGCCCGCCCTTTCCCCCCGCCGGAAGCGACCTCGGCGGGCTGGCCGCCCCGCCCGGCGTGCCCCGTCCGATTTGGCCGAGCGCCCGGTTGCCGCCGTTCACCACCCGGTCGGATCCGAGGAACTCCTCGACCCGGGCGGTCGGGCGCAGAATCGACATCGCTGCGCTGCGCGGCACGCCGAGCGGCGAGGCGTTCGCCGAGTTGGAGGGCTGACGGGCGTCGAAGAACGTCCAGAGGGAGAAACACACCAACCCGACGACAAGGACGTGGCCCGCCGACGTGACGCGCCGGCGACCCGGCCGGTCGGCGGCGCGCGCCGCGACCGGTCGACGCCGCGCCGAGGACGCCCCCACCTCGGCGTCCGCCACCGTCCAGCCCAACCGTGCCCGCATCGGCGCTAAGTAAAGCACCGTTACCTGCGCCTTCGGTGTCGCTCGCCGCACATTCGCCACGGATTCCTCGGTCACTTTGTGGAACCGCCAGCAGATGAAGGGCACATCGCCGGACCGCGCGTCGCGATGACGAGGAGACACACGGCCAACACGGCGCCTTCGTCAGGAACCGGTCGCCGCGCACCGCGTCGACGGGGCGAGGGAAAACGAACCGCCCGTCCTACCAGCCTTAGAAGAAGTGGCTTACGGCGAGATCAAAGAACTTCCCAGGGCCCCGAGCGGCCGGCTGGGCCAGTTCCCGGGGATCATGATCCCGAAGGAGATCGCGAGGTCAGTTGTCGGGAATAACGGGCGGGGCCCCTGTACGTCCCACCCTCCACGTCGTTGCTCGCAGGACAGTTGCCCGAGATGGCACGACACGGGCAGTTTGGGATCGGATTCGCGCCGGTTTGCCTGCTCGGCGCCGCCCGGCGGACCGGCGCGATTGTGGCGAGACCCTTGCCAGTCCGCCCCGGCCCGCATACGATCGGCGCCACCGATCCGGCGGGGTCGGTAAACAACAGCACTTCACTTGGACGAGTCGCAGGAACGGCGAGCCTTCCTTGTGAATGTGTGCACGAAGACGGGGGCGGGATGCCGACGGACAGTCGCCGGGGTGGGAACGTGGCTCTCACCTGGAACAGGGCGATCGAATGGGACTGCGCCGAGTGGCGCAACCGGGCCGCGTGCCGTGACACCGATCCCGACCTGTTCTTCCCCGTCGGCACCACGGGACAGGCCGTCGAACAGATCGAAGCCGCGAAGTCCGTGTGCGCCCAGTGCGCGGCACAGCCGGAATGCCTGGAGTTCGCCCTGGTGACGAACCAGGAGTCCGGGGTGTGGGGCGGCGCCTCGGAGGAGGAGCGCCGCAAGCTGCGCAAGGCCTGGCTCGCCGAACGGCGCCGGGCCTCGTAGGCGGGCGCGCGGCTCGTAACCCCTAGACGGGGGCGGCCGGCTCCGGCGCCACCGGGATCGCAAGGCGCACGACGGCACCGCCCTCGTTGGCCACCACGATCGACCCCCCGAGCTGTGAGCGCACGAGGTCGCGCACGATCGACAACCCGAGCCCCGTCGAGCGGTCGAGGTCGAATCCCGGCGGGAATCCCGCACCGTCGTCGCGCACCTCGACCTCGAGCCGATCGGGCCCCGGGTTGAACGCGAGATCGATGACGAGCGACGTCGAATCGACCCCGACGCGGGCGTGCTCGACGGCGTTCTGCAACAGCTCGGCGATGACGAGCGAAAGCGGCGTGGCGATGTCGGCGTTGAGATCGCCCGCGTCACCGGTCACCCGGATGACCACCTCGGTCGAATCGACGACGGCGTCCCCGGCGAGCTCGACGAGCGAGGGCACGATCTCGCCGAAGGGCACCTGCGCCGAGGGTTCGCGGGCGAGGACCTCGTGGACGACGGCGATGGCGCGCACCCGGCGCTCCGCCTCGACGAGGGCGTCCTGGCCCTGGCCTTCCTCCATCCGGCGCGACTGCAGTCGGAGCAGCGACGAGATCGTCTGCAGGTTGTTCTTCACGCGGTGGTGCACCTCGCGGATCGCGGCGTCCTTCGAGAGCAGCAACCGGTCCCTCCGGCGCAGGTCGGTCACGTCACGGAGCAGCATCGCCGCGCCGACGACCGTGTCGCCCTCGATGAGCGGGATGCAGTGGATGAGGACGACGACCTCGGGACGCCCCTCGATCTCCTCGATGACGGGGAGCCGGCCGGTGAACGCGGTCGAGACGGCGTGGGTCTCGATCTCGAGCGGCTCGAGCCCGGACCCGACGATCGCCGAGACGATCCCCATCCGGTGCAGGGCGTTCACCGCGTTCGGCGAGGCGAAGGTGACCCGACGGTTCTCATCGAGAACGATCACGCCGTCGCCGACCCGCGGGGTGTCCTCGACCGTCGAGGTGGCGGTGTGGAACGGGAAGAGCCCGGCGTTCACCATCGAGGCGAGCCGCTCGAAGATCCTCCGGTAGACGCGCTCGAGCCCGCCGGTCCGCCGCCCGGTGCGCGGTGACCAGACCCGCTCGAGCACCGCCACGACGGTGTCGGCCCAGCGCACCGGGATGCACTCGCACCGCACGGGGCCCGCCTCGCCGCCGTAAGGGCGCTCCCCCACCAAGATAACGGCGCTCCGCCAGGCTTCGGCGATGAGCTCGGCCTCGGCCTCGTCGGCGACCTCACCGACGAGGTCCGACTCGAAAAGCGTCTGGCTCGTCGTCGGGCGCATCTGCCCGAGCACGACGAAATGCGCCGGCGAGAGCCCGGGAGGCTCCTCGGCGACCGGAACGTAGAGCACGAGGTCCGAAAAGGACAGGTCGGCGAGCATGCCCCAGGACCCCATGAGCCGCTCGAGGTGGTCCTGCGCCGCCTCCGGCAGGTCGCCGGGCTGACGGGCGAGCTCCGCCGAGGTCATCGGCGATCGCCCCGCCCGTCGCGCTCCGGCGACGGCACGAGCGGCACGTCGTGGCCGACGCGGGCCCGGAAGGCGCGCAGCGTCCGATAACCGGCCGCCTGGGCGAATCCACCGAGCTCGCGCGCCCGCTCACCGACGCGACCGGGCCCGTGGGAGTCCGAGACGGTCGTGACGGGCACGTGACGAGCGGCGAAGCGCTCGAGCAGCCCCGTCGCCGGGAACTGCTCGCCGGCCGGGGTACCCCAACCCGCCGAGGAGATCTCGGCGGCCATCCCCGAGGCGGCGGCGGCCTCGGCCATCCGATCGTGACACTCGTCGAGCGTGGCGGCCGTCGGACGGCGCCCGGCGAGCTTCACGAAGTCCGGGTGGGCGAGCACGTCACAGGTCCGCGTCCCGGCGAGCTCCTCGAGCGCCTCGGTGTAGCGCCGCCAGACCTCCTCGACGCTCCGGCGGTCCCACTCGGCCGCGCAGACCTCGTCGTGAAGGAGGTCGAACTGCCAGATGCCCAGCCAGTGCACGGAACCGAGCAGGACGTCGAAGGGATACCCGGCCAGCAGCCGGGCAACCGCGTCCATCTTCCCGGGGTAGTAGTCGACCTCGAGACCGACGACCACCGGGAGGCCGGCATCGCGCGCCGCGGTGGCAGCCGTCACGTACGAGTCGAGGTCGGCCGTGGCGTGGTGGTCGAAATACGCGCCCATCGTCGCGGCGAAGGGCGAGCAAGGTTCGTCCTCCCAGAAGTCCCCGACCGCGGCCCGGCCCTGCCGGAACCGGAAGAAGTGCTCGGTGAGCGCGATCTCGGCGACACCTTCGCTCGCCGCCTGCTCGCAGTAGGCGGCGAGGCGCTCGAGCCGTTGCTCGGCGGCCTCGGCCCGTTCGGCGTGCGGCCACAGGTGCACGTGGTAGTCGATCACGGCGTCATGGTAGGCCCGCCGGTCCGACCGCCCGGCGGGGCCGGTGACGCCACGCGCCGACGCCGATCGCCGTCGCGCCCGGCTTCGTCACGCCGACGCGGCGCCGCTCGGGCGCCGGCGTCGGCCTCAGGGCGCGCCGAAACCGACGCGCCGGTCCTCGGCGGTCCCGCCAACCTCGACGTAGGCAACCTTGGCCGTCGGGACGCCGACGCGGCGGCCGCGGCGGTCCGTCAGCCACAGCACCCCGTTCGCGTCGGCGAGCGCGGCCTCGATGTCGGCGAGCACATCCTCACGGGTGACGTCGTCGCCGACTTCGACGTCAAGTTCCTTCGTCGACTGGATGATCCCGATCCGTACGTCCACGCGTCAGCTCCTGGTCGAGTGCCCGGCCCATCGTAGAAGGAGAAACCGCGGTCACCCGCGGCTCCGGCCGGGCCACGCCCAGGGTACGCTCAACGTCAAGGTTCGCGTTCCTGGGCGCGCGGCCCCCGGGCGGCATCTTTTGTCGTCCCTCGAGGGAGGACCTATGTGGATCGTCGCCGGAGTGCTCCTCGGGCTCGTGGTGTTCTCTTCGATCTTGGGATTCCACTTCGGACCTCACGCGCACGCGGTCGCGGCGGCGGCGGGGATCGCCGCGGGGGCATTCCTCATCGCGATCGCGGTGTCCGGCGACACGCGCGCGCTCGTCTTCATCCTGTTGAGCGCCGACGTCGTCGTATCGGCGGGTGTCGCGACGATCGCCTGGAAGGGTCTCTCCGACCCCAGGTTGCGCGGCGGACACGCCCTCCACTCGCTCGTGTCGCATGAGGGCGTCGCGGTCAGCGACCTCGAACCATCGGGCATCGTGCGCGTCGCCGGCGAGAACTGGTCGGCGACCTCCCTCAACGGCCGGATCCCCGCCGGCGCGAGGATTCAGGTAATCCAAGCCGACGGCGTCCGGCTGTCGGTCTGGGGTGACAACGGGATTCCCCGGGAAACCGGTGGTCCGCCGGCGCTCGACAAGCGCTCGCCCTCCGCCGACGCCGCCGGGCCAATCGAAGGGACAGACAAGTCGTGATCATCGGGATCGTCATTGCGGTAGCGGTTGTTCTCGTCATCGGCCTCTCGCGGACGGTGAAGATCATCCGTGAGTACCAGCGCATCGTGCTCTTCCGTCTCGGCAGGGCGATCGGCCTGCGCGGCCCCGGCATCGTCTTCATCAACCCGATCACCGACCGCACGACCCTCGTCGACCTGCGCGAGCAGTACCTCGAGATCCCCCACCAGACGGCGATCACGAAGGACAACGCGCCGATCTCCATCGACTTCATCATCTTTTACAAGGTCGTCGATCCATCGATGTCCGTCCTCACCGTGCAGAACTTCGCCGGTGCGGCGCTCAACCTCGCCGCGACCACCCTGCGCAGCGTCGTCGGCGACATGCCGCTCGACGACGTGCTCTCCAAGCGCGAGGACATGAACGCCTCGTTGCGCGTCCGGCTCGACGACGTCACCGAGCGATGGGGCGTGAAGGTGACGAGCGTCGAGGTCCGCGAGGTCAACCCGCCGCCCGGGGTCCTCGAGGCGATGACCCGCCAGATGTCCGCCGAGCGGACCCGCCGGGCCCAGGTCACCGAGGCCGAGGGCCAGAAGTCCGCCGCGATCCTCTCCGCCGAGGGTGAGGCGCAGGCGGCGATCAACCTCGCCGAGGGCCGCCAGAAGGCGACGATCCTCGCGGCCGAGGCGGACCGCCAGTCCGCGATCCTGCGCGCCGAGGGCTATGCCCGCGGCCTCGAGAAGGTCTTCGCGGTCGGCCAGACGCTCGACCCGAAGACGATGGTCCTGCAGTACCTCGACACGCTAAAGCAGGTGGGGACGTCGGCGTCGACGAAGATCGTCGTCCCGATGGAGATCCTCGACGGCCTGCGCAACCTGCTCCCCGGCACGGAGTTGCCGCCCGCGACCGCGAAGCGCCGCCAGGACTGAGGCGCGGACCCGCGACCTAGGTGCTGCGCGCGAGGTAGCGCGCCGGGAGCTCGTCCTCGGGCCAGTCGAGCAGGCGCGTCGCGGCCTCGACGGCGAATCGGTCGGTCATGCCCGCGACGTACTCGACGGCGGCCCGCAACGCCTCGGGCGTCGCCGCGCCGAACCGGAGCGCCCTGCCCTCCGGCAGGAGCTCCGGCGCCGCCGCGTACGTCTCGACGAGCGCCTCGAGAAGACGGCGCACGCGTCGCCCCTGTTCGACGGAGTCCGGCCGCAGGTAGATGCGCTCGTAGTTCCACTCCCGGAACGCCGCCAGGGCCTCGGCGCGGTCGACCGCCATGCCGACTGACCCCGTCTTCTCGATCGCCTCGATCACGCCGGAGATGAACGACGAGATCTGCGAAGCGCGCGTCGACCCGCAGCGCTGCGCAACCCGCGCGGGGAGTTCCTCCGGACGGACGATCCCGGCGGCCACCGCGTCCTCGAAATCGTGGCAGACGTAGGCGATCCGATCCGCCCAGGAAAGCACCTCACCCTCGGGAGTCGCCGGCGCGGGACGCGACCAGGAGTGGTTCCGCACGGCGTCGAGCGTTTCCTCGCAAAGGTTGAGGGACCGCAGTGCGACGTCGGCTCCCCAGGAGGCGTGGTCGAACCCCCCCTCGACGAACGGGCCGAACGCCTCCTCGCTCGCGTGCCCGCCCGGACCGTGTCCGCAGTCGTGGGCGATCGACGCGGCGTAGACGAGATCCTCGTTGAGGCGTGTCGCCCGCGCGATCGCCAGCGCAACCTGGGCGACCTCCATCGCGTGCGTGAGACGGGTCCGCTGGTGGTCGAGCGGATCGATGAAGACCTGGGTCTTGCCCGCCAGGCGGCGGAACGCGGCGGAATGCAGGACACGGTCACGGTCACGCTCGAAACAGGTCCGCAGCGGATCGGGCTCCTCGGGCCGGGTTCTCGTCCCAGCGCCGACGGCCCGAGTCGCCCCCGGCGCGAGGACCGCGTCCTGTTCGGTCTCACGCTCTGGGCGCGCCCTCCGGGTGACCGTCCCAGCTCCCGCGTGGCTCGTGGCGTGGGCGACGCACACCCCCGATTCGGGGTCGAGGACGTAGCCCTCCATCGTCGCCGCCCAGATCGACGTCCGGTCCGTCGTCCCGTCCCCGGTGGGCGGGCCGACCCTCGTTCCGTCCGGGTCGCTCATCGATCCCACGGTTCGAGCCTACGTGGGCGCGCGACCGGAACCGGCTGCGGATCGCTCGTCGGCGACGGTCGCCGACGGCGGAGGTCGCCAGGTTGGGCGGCTAGGTGATGTTGAGCTCGCGGCGGTAGATCCGAGACGGGCCGAGCGCGACGACGCGTGCCGCGAGGGCGTCGAAGGTCCTCGCCACGTCGGACTCCGCGTCGACGAGCGCCGCGGGGCGTCCCTCGTCCGCGCCCGCCCGCACCGCGGGGTCGAAGGGGACCTGGGCGAGCAGCTCGACGCCGAGCTCGCCCGCCAGCTCGCCCCCGCCGCCCGCGCCGAACAGCTCCAGACGGGCGCCGTCGGAACCCGTGAACCACGACATGTTCTCGATCACGCCACGGACCGACAGCCGCAGTTCGCGGGCCAGCGCCCCGGCACGCTGCGCGACTCGTTCCGCGGCGGGCTGCGGCGTCGTCACGACGTACAGCTCCGCCGCCGGCAGGTGCTGCGCGACCGAGAGCGCGACGTCGCCCGTGCCCGGCGGCATGTCGATGAGGAGGAACTCCGGGGCCCCCCAGTGGACTTCGGTGATGAACTGCTCGAGCGCCTTGTGGAGCATCGGGCCGCGCCAGGCGACCGCCCGGTTCTCGTCGACGAAGAACCCCATCGACACGCAGCGCACGCCGTGGGCGACGGGGGGCAGGATCGTCGGGCCGACGACGACCGGCTCCCGTCGCACGCCGAGCATCCGCGGGACCGAGAAACCGTAGACGTCGGCGTCGAGCAGCCCGACCGTGTGTCCACCCTTCGCCAGCGCCACGGCGAGGTTCACCGTCACGGTCGACTTGCCGACGCCGCCCTTGCCCGAGGCGATCGTGAGCACGCGTGTCGAGCCGAGCGGTCGACCGTCGTCGCGCCGTCCGAGGGCGCGCAGCCGTTCGCCGAGCGATTCGACCTCGTCGGGATCCATCGCCTCCGTCACGACGTCGACCGCCACCGGCGCACCGGCGGCCGCTGCGGCCTCCGTCAGGCGCCGGCGCAGCTCGTCGACGGCCGGATGCTCGTCGGTCGGGATCCGCACGACGACGTCGACGCCGTTGCCCCGCGTCCGCACGTCGCCGAGCACGCCGGCCTCGCCGAGAGGAGCGAAGAGGAACGGGTCTTCGACCGGTTCGAAGGCCGCGCGCAGCGCGGCGAGATTCGGATCACCCATCGCGATTCGCGGCTCCAGCCGGGAGACGAGG